>NZ_LMHF01000016.1:0-240938 GCF_001427715.1 Lysobacter sp. Root667 | reverse complement strand
GCAACCGCTGCTCAATCCAGTCCTTTCGATGCTCGTAGGACCGACCCGTGTAGCGGTCAATTCCGCACAGGAACGCGCGACGCACGCAGCGTTGCACGCAATGAAAAGTGCCGGCTTGGCCGGGTGGAATCAGCGACGCGCGTGCCTGGGTCATGTCGCCAGCATCGCGGCAATCCTATCCAAGCACAGTCAGAAACTTCTGATAGGGATGTAGGGCGGGTGCGGAATTGTGGGTGTCCTCGTTTCCTCCTCACGTTGTTCGAAGGATCGACCTGTGTAGTGATCGAAGCCACACAGGTACGCGCGACGTACGCAGCGCTGTACGCAATGATATGTACCGGCTTGGCCGGGTGGGATTAGCGAAGAGCGGGCCTGGGTCATGGGGCCAGCATCTTTGATTCATCGAACTCATACAGCCAGAAAAGTCTGAATCGGATGTCAGGCTAGTGCGGAACTGTGGGTGTCCTCGACTTCTCTTCTCGACTTCTCTTCCTCGACTTCTCTACCTCTTGATTCTCCTTCATCCTCTCGATTGACGGAAGCCTATAACGCTACGGAACACCATTGGGAATAGAAATCCGCGAGATCGAGGGACTCAGAATAAAAACTATCAGAAGAACCAGGACGGCATCGAATTCTCCCTTCAAACTCTGCGCGCCGACCAGAGTCAAAATTTGAAAATATATTCGAAATCTCAATAGCGAATCTAGACACATAACAGTCGCGCAAAGCTTCCACTGCAACTGTATACCCACTTTGCTGCTTTAGATGAAGACCATAAAGATTGTTTTTATATGCCTCAATGTGTCGCAACAACAAATCATAATCAACCACCCCCGCCCCACCATGACGACCACCTAACAACTCGCTTACGTGCGCAGAAAAAACCGCAAGCAGATCATCAAAAGCAACAATACCCGCTGAAGGAAGTTCAATAGACTTACCGGTCGTCAAACTAACGGCGCCCACGCTAAGGTGATCATGAACGCCTCCAGCATTAGCCAGAACAGCAAATCTCAACGCTGTCGAAGTATTTATCAGTATATTCATTAGAATTTCGGAGTCGGATATCTGGGACCGACTGTAACTTCAAAGTCGGCAGCGGGATTATATGGACATTTTCTTTGCTTCGCGGCAGCAATCAGATCAGCCAGGATCTTTCGTTGGGACATATATCTTTCAACGTGTCCAGGATCAAAGCGCCCACCCCTAAGCCCAGCTTTCGTCTGCATATCCCAACGCCTGAACCTTAAGTCCAACAAAATGACCTCAATTGAAAGCCCTAGCTGCTCGCAATCGCTGCCGTAACGTGGACAATTAAGCGCCTCTTCGACCTCATATTTTTCCGGATGGCCGACCCTCGGGTTCGGAGGCACCCAGGCTGGGTACGAACACTGCTCGATATTGATGAATAGGAAATACAGCACCACTTGACAACCAGCCAGACCACTGGGATCTATTGATGCATGAGGAGCACTTCCCACGTATCCGTACGTGCTTGCGCCTCCGGCCAGTCCTATAGGGTCACTTTGAGCATAGCGCCCATGCCCCGGCTCATAGTCACGAAAGTAGTTGTAGTCGAGCCCGCTTGCGCTGTCATAACGCTGCCCTGGGAACCGCAGATCGAACACAAACACGCTGCCGTTGTTGTCGGGGTCTTGATTCGGCGCGCTGTCGCCGAACGCTTCGTTGCCTAGCTGCCACGTCCACACCGATTTCTCCGCCACCGGGTCGATCACGTTGCGCGGCGTGCCCAGGTGATCGGCCTGGACGTAATGCAGCTTGTTGGTGTCGATCACGCCGACCGGCAGATCACGCAGCCAGACAATCTCTTGAATACGATTTCCGGCATGGTCGTACACGCCGACGGTATGCCCTGCTTCGTCGTAGCTGGCATAGGTCTGCGCGGTTGATGCTGTG
Organism: Lysobacter sp. Root667; assembly: GCF_001427715.1. Classification (NCBI taxonomy): domain Bacteria; kingdom Pseudomonadati; phylum Pseudomonadota; class Gammaproteobacteria; order Lysobacterales; family Lysobacteraceae; genus Lysobacter; species Lysobacter sp. Root667. The sequence continues at coordinate 239,018 of NZ_LMHF01000016.1, read as the reverse complement.
GTCGGATAGCGCCGCGTCTGCTCGCCCCGTCCGTTATAGGCGTAGTTCATCACCGCANGCTTCGTCGTAGCTGGCATAGGTCTGCGCGGTTGATGCTGTGGTCGGATAGCGCCGCGTCTGCTCGCCCCGTCCGTTATAGGCGTAGTTCATCACCGCATTGCCGCCCTGCTTCACCTGCCCCATGCGGTTGGCGGCGGTGTAAACGTATTCCTGTGCGGTACCACCGACGGCGGTGGTGTTGCCGGCGGCGTCGTAGCTGCGTGCGGTGGCGCCAACCTGCGAGAGGCGATGGCTGGTGCTCGGGTAGGTGTAGGCCTGGGTGGCACCCGCGTCGGTCTTGCTGGTCCGGTTGCCGGTGGCGTCGTAGGTGTAGCCCTGCANAGAGGCGATGGCTGGTGCTCGGGTAGGTGTAGGCCTGGGTGGCACCCGCGTCGGTCTTGCTGGTCCGGTTGCCGGTGGCGTCGTAGGTGTAGCCCTGCAATAGGGCGTTGGTGGTGCCGTCGCGGGTTTCGGTCAGGCGGCCGAGCTTGTCGTAGGTGTAGGCGCGCAGCGGCGGTTCGGACTGGTCGCCCTTGCGCAGCTTGATCAGGTTGCCGACGGCGTCGAACTCGTAGCCCAGCGACAGGCCGYCCGGGCCGACGTCCTCGATCACGCCGGGCTGGTAGTTCTGGTTGTGGGTKCGCTTGAGGCGGCGGCCGTCGCCGTACTCCAGTTCGGCCGCGGGGCCGAAGGGGTAGTAGGTGACGCTGGTCAGCAGCACTTGGGCGGCCTGGCCCGGCTGGGTGACCGTGACGCCGCTGGGCTGGCCCAGGGCGTTGTAGGTGTAGGTCACCTGCAGGCCGCTGGGATAGGTGATGGAGGCCAGGCGGTCGGCCAGGGTGTAGCCGTAGACCAGGGTGAACACCTGGCCGTTAGTGGTTTGCACCTTGCGCACCACGTTGCCGCGGCGGTCGTAACAGTAGCGGGTGTTGCCGCTGCCGTCGTCCATGCGGGTCATCCGGCCGACGCTGAAGGTCTCGCCGGTTTGGCAGACGGCCTGGGTGGTGTCGTAGGTGTAGCCGACGTTGAGCGCGGTGTCGCTGTAGGCGATGCCGACGACGCGGTTGAGGGCGTCGTAGCTGTAGGTCGCGGTTTCGTTGCGGGCGTCGGTCTGGGTCTTGCGGTTGCCGGCGCTGTCGTAGCCGTAGCCGGTGACGCCGGTGTCCGGACTCGTCAGCTGGGTCAGGTCGCCCAGGCCGTTGTACTGGTACTGGGTGTTCAGGCCTTTGGGGTCGGTGACCTGGGTCAGGCGGTCCAGCGCGTCGTACTGNGGTCAGCTGGGTCAGGTCGCCCAGGCCGTTGTACTGGTACTGGGTGTTCAGGCCTTTGGGGTCGGTGACCTGGGTCAGGCGGTCCAGCGCGTCGTACTGGAACTGGGTCTGGGCGTTGATGCCAGCGGTGTCCTGCAGGGTCTGCACCAGACGGCCCAGTGGGTCGTAGTTATTGTCGGTGACCGTGCTTAGCGCATCGGTGGTGGCGTCGAGGTTGCCGGCCGCGTCGTAGACGTAGCCGGTGGCGTGGTTGTAGGCGTCCTTGCCGGTTTGCAGTTGGCCGAGCTGGTTGTAGACGCGCGACAGGGTACGCAGCAACACGCCGCCGCTGTCCTTGGTGTCTTCCTTGGTGCGCTGGCCGGCGTTGTCCAGGGTGTAGGCGATCTGGTTGCCGGTGTTGTCGGTGACCGTAGTCAAACGATGTGCGGCGTCGTAGCCGAACGTGGTGGTGCTGCCGTCGGGCTGGGTGATTTTGCTGACCAGACCGGTGGGCGTGTATTCGTAGCGAGTGATGGCATCGTCGGTCTCGCTGCCGGCGTTGGGGCCACGGACCTTGCTCGCGGTCAGCCAGCCGCGCGGGTGGTACTCCAGGTCGGTGACGACGCCATTGGCATCCTTGACCGACAACGGACGACCGGCGCCATCGTAGGCCAGGGTCTCGGCGACCTGACCCAAAGCATTAGTGACCTTCCACAGGTCGCCCTTGCGGTGCGGGCAGGTGGCGGGGGCGCTGGCGCAGCTGGCGTCGTCGCTGGGGTAGTAGGTGAACTGGGTGGTGTCGGCGACGTCGGTGCGCGGGCCGTTAATCGAAGTGACCAGGCCGAGCAGCGGACAGGTGCCGGCGGTGATGTCGGTCTGTTCGCAATAGGTGGTGGCGCTGGTGCGGGTGTTCGCAGGCGTCGCCGGGTCGATCGCGGTCGAGGTCAGCGCTTGGCCGCGGGCGTTGTAGCTGTAGTCCTGCCGGGCCAGCGCGGTGCCGGTGGCGGTGTAGGTCTGGCGCTGGGTGGGCAGATCCAGGGCCGTGTCCCATGCCGTGGTCTCGCTGCGCAGGCGGGTGCCGGCCGCGGCCAGCGCGTCCGTCGCCGGGCACTGGGCGGTGGTGGCCGCCGGATAGTCGTAACGGGCGATCACCCGCAGCCAGTCGGCATCGTAGTAAAGGCACGTCAGTTGATCGCCGCGACGGCGGGCGGTGACGTTCGACTTGGTGTCGTAGACGTTGCCGGCCGCGACGGATACCCCACCCGCCCCCGATTCCACGCGCTGGCTGGGCGCCTGCAAGCCCAAACGGGTCTGGAACTGGAACTGGATATTGCCGCCCAGCGGGGTCGTGACGTTGACGTTGGTGCCGTCGGCGCCGTAGTTCACCGCGTAGCGTTCGACGCCGCCGGCGTGCTCGGTGGACAGCGCGCGGGCGTTGTTGCTGTCGTAAGTGAAGGTGGCGAACGGCACACCGTTGTGCGCGACCTCGGTCAGGTACCAGCTGTTGACGATCTTGATGTAGCTGTAAGACGTGACCGACGCGCCCTGAGTGACGCTGGCCAGCTGCTGGTTGGCGTTGTAGGCGTAGGCGATGGCCTGCCCGTCGGGCAGATCGATGCGGGCCAGCAGTCCAAAGGCACCGTAGGTCAGCATGGACACGCGGCCATTGGCATCGGTGACGGACGCCACCCTGCCATCGGCATCGCGCGCATAGGTCGCCACCACGCGGCCATCGCGCAGCTCGCGCTGGAACTGGCCTTGAGCATCGTAGATTTCCTGCGCGTTACCCGGCTTGCGCAGCTCCCAGAACGTCTGGCCGTTCACCTGAAACGGGTTCAGGCGATAACGGCGCAGGTCGTCTTCGGGCTTCCACTGGCCGCCCGCGTCCTGGGTGAACGCCAGGGCCCGCCCGTCCTCGCGCATCACCAGCGCCGCCTGGAACTGCGACGGCCGCACATCGGTCACGATCAACTCACGCGTGAGATCGGAGAACCAAGAGCCACCCAAGGCGTTGGCCGAACCGACGAAGGTGGGCGACGAGTTGAAGGCGCGCGCCAAACCCAACTGCGCGGTGAGTTCGTCGCGCGCGCGCTCGATCTTGACGCCGCTGCCGCAGGAGATCGGGTTGCCCACGTCCGCGCAATGCACCAGAGGCTTGCTGGCCGTCAGCACCGTGGAATAGCGCACGCAGGTGAACTGGTTTTTCAGGTAGTTGTACCCGATGGGGCATACCTGCTTGGGCGTCACGTAGTTTTGGCGGAAGGAGTTGTACTGGATCTCGCCGTTCCACTGTATTTCGTCGTAGTAGCAGCCCACACCCAAGGTGGGATGGGTGCCATAGCGGCCGTTGGTGTACTGGGTAGGCCCCGGGAGGCGCGCGCCCACCAGCCGGCAGGCCAGGTTGCCATTGCTGAAATATCGGAGGCCGCCGCTACCGTCCGGATCAGCCTGATACATGGTGGTCGAAGGCAGCGAATGCTCCTGCGCCCAAGCATTGGCCGTTGCGCACAGCAACACCGCGAGCGCGAAGGCCCGTGCTATCCATTTCATCCCTTGTCCCCGACGCCTGCGATCAGCCGACATGATCGCGGACGGGCCGCATGCCGTACAAGGCATCTCGCTTGTGCATTCATGGCGTAGTGGGCTACGGCATGCCACGGCCGCGGTGCAGATGGCCCGCATGGCGCCGGGCTCGCAATTTCGCCCGCGCGGCGCAGTCGGGGAATGCCGCGTTGCGGTGTCAGATTTTTCTTGGGTGAAAAGTGGTGCGCGTAGGCACACACGACCGAAACGTGCGAGGCGCGATGCGCTCTGAGCCGTGTGTTTTCTGACTCTGGGCTCCGTGTGCGCCTTTAGTGAGCAGAAAATGTCTCAGACGGGAAACACCTGTCTGGTGGACGGCGAAGAAGATAGATGCACAGGCGCCGACGGCGGTACAGTCAACGCCGGTGACATCACGCAACTCTTGCGCACAGTGAAAGATCGGGTTCGCGTTCGCCTGACCGCCAGGGAACTATTGGACACCAAGGATGCTTGCCGAATGACAAAAACCTTCACTCGCACCCTGTTCGGCGCAGCCCTGCCAGCGCTCGTCCTATGCTTTGGATGCACACGTGTCGCCACGAAGCCGGCGGACGCTTCAACCACCTCGAACGCGCCACGCGCAGGGGCCGCCATGTCAGATAAGGCTCAACACTCCCCTTCATCGGCCGGGCTGCAGGCGCAGCTCCCCGAAGAAGTGGAGCGCAAGCTGCTCACACTCATCGACAGCCTCCAGAAACCGCAGGACCTCACGCTGGCTCGCTTCAGGTCGATGTTCTCGCCCGCTCAGGCCATGGGGCAGAACGGGGCTGAGGACTCCAGCTTCTACGAAGAGGTACCCGGCACCGACTGGACGCACGCACTCAGTTTTTCCGATGCCTCTGGTTCCGGCACGGCTTCTATCGAATATCGGCTCGACCATCCGAACTTGCATAGCGATGCGTTAGAGGCGGACTTCGGGAAAGTCTGCGGCCTTGACTTCGATGCCTATCGCAAAGCGCTGCTTTCGATGGGCTATCTCGAAGGCGCACCCTCGCCCGATCCGACGGGCTACGAGAGTCGCGGTGCCCTTAGCCACACGTTCAACCGGGCTGGCGTGGTGGTGGACGTCCTGTCTGCACGCGAGAACTCGGCGATTGACTCCGCACATGTGCGCAAGTGCATCCAAAAGATAGAAATTGGGGCGACGGCTGAGGCCGTTACGGAAGGCAAGTAACAGCTATGCCAGGACCGAACCCGCAGCTGGAAGCGGCGCCGCGGCAATTTACCCATCAGCACCGGTCTATGACGATGTAGCTATCGGCACCTCGCCGATGGGCTACACCGGCATCCGCGGCGGGCGCACGCAGGCGCACCGGCGCTTGATGCTGCGCAATTACCAATTTTCATGGGCTACACGTGATGCGCGTAGCACACGCGACCGAAACGTGCGAGGCGCCGCGTCGCGCGAGGGTGCGCGGAAACGCTGCCCTGCCCTGCGTTGGCGGGCGATGCGTCGGCCGTGGCTGCGCGCATCCGACGAGGCGCGGCGTTCACCGCCGCACCGCCGTCAGGTGCGGTCCGCGTCGGCGGCGGACCGCTGCCCTACTCCGCCGACGGGCGGGCCGCGTCCGCGATGCGCTCCAGGTCGTCGGCCAAGCGGTCGAAGCAACACGCCAGCGCCTCGGCCGAGATCGAAAGCTGATCGGGCGCGTCCTGGTCCTGCGGTTCGGTCAGCTGGGCGAGCAGGCGCAGGTGGTCGCGGGTTTGGGTTAGGGCTTGGTGGGCGGTGGCGGGCAACAGGTAGTTGCTGGGCGTGGCCACCGGAGTGCTGAGTCCGTTCTGCATGGGCTTCCCCTTCTAGTCGCGGGACTGCGACAAGATCATGATATTCGATTTTTGAATATTCGCAATGGGGATATAGCGTCCGTGTGGGCCTTTGGATGCCACACGTATGCCGACTAGCACGCTTTACAAGAAAGAGAACGAACTGCTCACAACAATGATGCGCGAGATGCGCATTGCTGCTGGATTGACACAAGCTGCATGCGCTGAGGCTTTGGGCAAGCCGCAATCGTTTGTGAGCAAGATCGAAGGCGGCAGCCAGAGAATCGATCTGATTCAGTTGCGCGAGTACTGCATCGTATGCGAAACGTCACTCACGAGTTTCGTTAAACGTTTTGAATCGAAGCTTTAGTCAAACCACAGGACACGAACAATGGCGGCTAGTATTTCAAGAGGAACAGCAACTCAACCAGCAAGAGATACTTCTTCCACAATACGTCTCAAGGCGTTAAAAGTCGGCCCGAACCCGCTGAAATCAATCTGATCAAACGGATGCACTGACCGAAAGATCATTTCAGCAAACTCCGCCTTTGACAGCGAAGCAGAAAATCCATCACTGAGCCGGACTACCTTATCTGAAACTATAGCTGCGGTCGCCCTAGGCTGAGCACGCTTAAACAAGCCATCCAAACTTATTCCATCCTGATCAAAATCCTCAGGCAAGAATACTCTTCGCGCCTCTGATGTCATGGCCACTAGCTGATTCTTTTGATAAAGATTTTCGATACAGAACCTCGTCCCCGTAAAGCCAGCGGGCTCACCCAGGCACATTGCGTAAACTCGGCTACCGAGCTGAAGATGCGCCCCCGGAGCAAGCCCAATTTTGTTCATATCCTTTATATTGTCATAGTCAAAAACCCCAACCGTAAGCTCAGGCACATCCGATTTTGCGATGCGCTGCAACGTCTTAAGAAGTTCGACATCGCCGATGTCGCCAGGGAAATTAAGGAAACGTGGTTTGAACTCGGCAAACTCTGCTCTTTCTTGAAACCATTTTAAAGCAGATTCAAGGTGAAGCAGATCCGTCTTTCCTTCGGTCATGACGCGAAAGGCTATACCCCGCAAGGGGCGCGGCATTAGTTTGCGAACACCGCCATAGTTTCTGTAGATAGATTCGGAAAAGCTCTTGTCACACCGAAGGTCGACATGCTGAGCGTAGTTAGTCTTACCCCGAACTAGCTGCTCTATAGACCCGCTCCCTCGTCGAAAAGCAACTGGTTTAGTCCACGCGCTCGCGATTTCGGTAGCTCTGGCAGCACCCTTCTTGTCAGCCAGATGCAATAGCACACGCAACTGCCGTCGCCAACGACGCGGCAGGGAAACACCTCTGTTGACGACTAAACCAGTTACTAGCTGTTGAGTCCGTTGCGACTTAGCCTTGAATTTTTTTTGATTTATAGTGAACCCAGAAGCATGGATGGCAGCAATCAACGCCGGGCCGACGAGATAGTTTCCATCGTATAGGGTAGCTATTATCGAAGGAACTTCAACCAAACTGGTGGAGAAGCAAATGTCGTCCGCGTAACGGGATACACGACAGCGATTGGCCTTAGCTAGTGCCAACAGCTTATGGTCGAGCGATCTACATATTAGATTAGATAGCACTGGAGAAGTCGGCGCTCCCTGCGGAAGGACGCCATCCTTACAACAAAGTTGCGCAATACAGGTCGCAACCTTTGGCGGAAATAAAAACGGCTTTCCTAGCAGAGCCCCTCTAACACGCGGGAATGTGATGCTCGGGAAGAAGTTTTCTAAGTCAACAAGGACCACGTGTCGCTGTCGCCGATGCAGACGGGCATGATCGATCACGCCCACACCATTGACGTAACCCTTTGCCACACCCGTAGCGGGTGCCAATTCGCGAAATACAGAAAGGAGCTTGCGCTGAATCTGCTTCAACGCGGGATGTGGCGCATCTATCGTCCTTGAACTGCCATCTCTTTTCGCCACTTGAAAAGTTATGTACTTCTGCGTAGCAGGAAGCACATACAGCAAGTAACAAAGCTTCTTGTCAGTCAGTCCAAGCCAACCGGCCAGTTCTGCGCGAGTCTTAAGACCGGAGAATGCTATCGCTTCCGGAGAAAGAGAAAGGGGCCCCATGGAGCATCAACCTACCGCGTTATACAGCGAACAGTATAAACATATGACCATGTAACTATATGAAAACTTAGAGGAATACATGGAGCGACGCTCCTGTTTTCACAAGTCCATTGATTGCCGACGAATGCATCGGCTAACGACATGCCCATGGGGCCCCTCCATAAAGATAAGCCGTCACATCGAGATATGCAACAGACAGAGCAATCGCAAAAAGTGAGCGCCACTCGGCGCAGTAAAGTAAGGTGAGCCTGACCTCCTATACACGGAGAACTCATATCACGAGGGATATACATTCAAAGACAACAACAGGGAATCTATATCAAGACACTAAGGAGTCCGGATGATGCGCCAACACTTTGCCTTTGCCAGCTACCCCCGCAACCAGTTGCAGCGCATTATTTCCAACTGATCCTTCAATCTCTTAAAGGAAGCGCTTCGTGATGCAATTTCCCTACTCCTCGATCGCTTAAGCAAAGCCGCGCCGTCCACGGATTTATTGTACGCAGGCAGACGTTGTCGCAAAATAGACAATCCATTTAACCCGTCGACGCTTTGGGGGGTTGTGTGGTCCGGCCACAGCAAAGGGTCAGCCACCATCCAGTTCTCAATCATTCTATCGGCCACCCCAATTACGACGCTATCGCAAACACCCTCTTCGCGTATTGCCTGGGCAAGACCATGCGCAAAATCATTTGCTGACTCGCACCGATCCTCTCTATCCACTACAATAATAATTGGGAAAAATTTCCCTCCCCACAATCTAATTAACGACGCCGCTCTTTTTGCTATCGCCCCCACCACAACACTTGAGCCATTGCAATTTATTATCTTAACCGGATGCCCTCCGCAAACTAATTGAATGAATTTTTGCTCGGTAACCCCCTCTACCAAGAAGGCCGGCTTCATCACTCGGACTCCACAGCATCAGCTAGGTAGTAATAACCCAGGCCAAACCCCGTCCTATTAATTTCAGCTGCAATATCTGAGCTATTAGACGGCCTAAAAGCAGTAGTGCCGGCGCTACCATACTCAACCAAAACCAGCTCATCTGGTCGAATGGCATTGAGAAGCGTCTCGCTATGAGTTGAAACCATCATAAACCCAGTGTCTTTGACCGAATTTCGCAAAAGCTGAACTATTTCTCTTTGCATTAATGGATGCAAGTAATTCTCCGGCTCCTCAAGCAAAAGAGCATCAGAAGACGTCAATAATCTTGCAACAAGCGACATCCACTTCACCGTGCCGTCCGACATTGCCCCGAGCGGCAAAACAGATTTCCTAACCCCAGAGCCGACTGTAATTCGGCATCGCAACAAATTGTCGAATGGATCGTTCTCCACATCCATGTCGGTGATTGATGGAATGGCGATGCGAACCAAATCCATAAATACTTTCCATGATGGTTTGAGAGGCTTAGGGGGCCTTCTCCATGTCACCATAAGTGAGCGGTCGAAGAACGACCTGCCCTTCTTGATTGCATATAGGGTCGCAGAAAGACCCGATCCATCAGACTCGATTCCTGGTTTACGCGTACTATCCTCTGGCTTCTTTACATGACTTGGAACAACATTAAGTATAAACCTACCTAAAAAATCGCTCACCACCGCAGCGAACACGTCGTCGTAACTGCCCATAGAGAAGAATATGGCGTGCTGCGAATAAATTCCTTGTTCCACAAATCGATTGAGGTCATCTCGGACTCTAGCCCGCCGCTTATCTTCATTCAACTTGCCTATTGTCAGCGTCGGCTTGTCAGTGCCAGCCTCATGCGCATAAGAAACATCCAGATAAAGAAAACTATCGCCAAACTCCGGCGAAACTCTTTCTATCACTAATGACTGTCTCGAAAATTGCACCTCCTGCCTGGCGGATGAAAAATTAATCTCGAAGCCATAGGAGTATGTGAAATGCGCGCCATCAACAAGTACTCGCCCATGAATCTCCCCCTGCATTTTTTCTGAAAAGCTGTTCTTACCTCGCTTAGAGAATACTTGCGCCACACCCCCGGCCTTACCGATAGCGTCCGATAGAGTTGTGAATACAAAATTTCTCAAGAAATCAAAAAAAAGAATTACATTGGTCTTGCCAGCCCCATTTGGCCCCACAAGAACATTCAGCCCCGGCTTAATTCCCAGATCAAAGTTAGTAAGTGACCTAAACCCTTTAACTAAAACCCGCTCAAACATACTGCCTCCAGCAAGGCGCAAAAGTAAAATTATTTACGAAGAATCTGATGCCATCGCGGCACCAAACCGCTGGGTATCGATCACGACGAACTCAGCGACATAAGGGGTGTTGCTGAGCAGGGTTAGCTGCCCCCTTTCGCAGCCACCGCCTCAGCTGACCGCGAGCGTGAAGTACCCCATCTGCAACGTACTGGTGTCGTTGACGGCCGTAACCACCGCATCCGGGTTGGTGCTGGTGACCGTGTCGGTGGTGATGCCGTTGATGATGGCGTGGAAGTAAAAAGTCTCGCTTAGGGACAGGGCCGCCATTTCGAAGTTGTTGCTGACCACCACGGTCTGCACCCACGCCCCGCTTTTGTGGAGGGTGAAGCTGACCGGGCTCAGGCAGGTCTTCTGGAACTGCATTTGGTCGCTTTGGGTGCTGGGCACTTCGATCACTTCGAAATCGTAGGTGCCCTGCGCTTGCACTTGCTTGACCTGCGCCAGGAAGCCGACGGGGCCGTTGGCGTCCATGGGGGCGGAGGTGTAGGTGTTGCCTTCGAGCATGGTTTCGGCGATGACTTGGTAGGTGCCCTCGGTGGGCACCGTCACGGTCTCGTTGGGGGCGATGCCCGGGATGCGGGCGAGGACGCGCTCGCCGGCCAGCACGACGAACTGGGCGATGTAATCGGTGGTGTTGCGCAGGGTGAGCGGCATGGGCGTCCTTGGTTAGTCGAAGGCGTTACAGGCAGGCGGTGGGCCGGGCCGGCTGCGTGGGCAGCGACCGGACATGGTGGGCGGGTGGGCTGGGGACATCCGGCGAATGGGGCGCGTGGCGTCAGGCTGGGCGGACCTGGGCGGCGTAACGGCCACGATGATGCCGACGGCGGCCAAGACGGCGCGCAGCCAGGCCAAGCCTATGAAGCCGATAAACATCGATCCCCTCCCTAGATTCGATGACGGCGCGTTGCCGGGCCCCGCGGCACTTGGACCGTGGCGGTGGGCACTGGCATTCCCCTAGAGGGCATGCTGCTACGAAATGTGCGCGCGATCAAATTCCGGCGGGCGCCGGCGGTTGCGGTGGCTACCGTCCCCTCTCATGGGGACGGTGTGCCGGAGGAAGGCGGCAGGCCGCCTCTCTATTTGCTTGCGGGGCTGGGGTGGGGCGGTGTGGGGGCGAATCGCGGCTTACGCCGCTCCTACAGGAAGCAGGTGGGCGGCGACGGGCGGCCGCCGCCTGCGGATGACGGGGGGCGCAAGGCGGGTGGGCCCGCCGTGCGCGTTGGTCAGCTCACCAGACTTCGCAGCGGTCCTTGGCCGGCCGCACCATCGGGGCGTCGGCCTTGCACTGGAAGGCCTGCTGGAACGCGGGCAGGTTCGAGAGCGGGCCGTTGACGCGGTACTTGGCGATGGGGTGTGGGTCGCCCTGGATCATGCTGCGCTGGGTTTCCAGGCGGGTTTCGTCGCCGCGCCATTGGCCCCAGGCGATGAAGAACTGTTGCTCGGGGGTGTAGCCGTCCAGGGTGGGTTCGGGGCCTTTGCCTTCGCGGGACTTGAGGTAGCCGCGGTAGGCGAGCTTGGCGCCGGCGAGGTCGCCGATGGATTCGCCCAGGACGAGTTTGCCGTTGTGGTGGACGCCGGGTTCGATGAAGTAGCCCTCGAATTGGTCGACGACGCATTGGCCCTTGGCGGCGAACTGGGTCTGGTCCTTGGGGGTCCACCAGTTGGCGAGGCGGCCTTGGGCGTCGAACTGGGCGCCCTGGTCGTCGAAGCCGTGGCTGATCTCGTGGCCGATGACCACGCCGATGGCGCCGTAGTTGACGGCGTCGGTGGCGTTCACGTCGAACGCGGGCGGCTGCAGGATGCCGGCGGGGAAGACGATCTCGTTCTGCGAGGGGTTGTAGTAGGCATTCGACGTGGGCGGGGTCATGCCCCAGCGGCTGCGGTCGGTGGGTTTGCCGATTTGGCTGCGCACGTCGGCGACGTTCCAGCGCGAGGCGGCCATGACGTTGTCCCAGGCGGAGGCGCGGGAAACGACGACGCCTTTGTAGTCCTTGAACTTGTCGGGGTAGCCGAGCTTGGGGAAGAAGGTGGCGCGTTTTTCCAGGGCTTTTTGCTTGGTGGCGTCGTCCATCCAGTCGATTTCGCGGATGGTGTCGTCCATGGCCAGCAGGATGTTCTTGACCATGTCCTGCATGCGGGCCTTGGCTTCGGGCGGGAAGTATTTTTCGACGTACTTCTGGCCCAGGGCTTCGCCCAGCTGGCTGTCGGTGAGTTCGGCGCAACGCTTCCAGCGCGGTTTGATCTGGGTGGTGCCGGCCAGGAACTTGCCGTTGAAGGCGAAGTTTTCTTCGACGAAGGGCGTGGATAGGGAGTCGGCGGCGTTGTTGAGCACCTGCCATTGCAGGTAGGTCTGCCACTGGGCGATGGGGGTGGTGGCCAGTTCTTTTTCGACCTGGCGCATGAACTTGGGCTGGGTGACGTTGACGGCGTTGCGCGGCATGCCGGCGGCGTCGAAGTATTTCGCCCAGTCGAAGCTGGGGACCAGTTTGGGCAGGTCGGCGAAGGCGGTGGGGTTGTCGAGCAGTTTCGGGTCGCGCATCTGCACGTTGTCGAACGAGGCTTCGGCCAGGCGCTTTTCGAAGGCGAAGACGGTTTGGGCGTTTTGCTGGGCCTGGGCCGGGGCGACGCCGGCCAGTTCGAACATCTTGGCGACGTGGACGAGGTACTTGGCGCGCGCTTCGACGAAGCGCGGTTCGGGTTTGAGGTAGTAGTCGCGGTCGGGCATGCCCAGGCCGCCGGCGTAGAAGTGGGCGACGGTCTGGGTCGGTTCGTGCAGGTCTTCGCCGGCGTAGACGATGAAGGGCACGAAGACGCCGACGTCGTGGAGCTTGCCGATCATGCGTTGCAGGTCGGCGTTGTTCTGCATGGCGCCGGCTTCGGCCAGCCAGGGTTGCACGGGTTGGCTGCCCAGGGCGTCGACGCGGGATTCGTCCATGCAGGCGGCGTAGAAGTCGCCGGCGAGCTGGCCGGCGCTGCCCTGGGGCCAGTCGGTGCGGGCGGAGAGTTCGTTGAGGATGTCGCGGACGTGTTCTTTGTTGACCTCGCCGGATTGCCAGCGGCGGCTCCAGCGGTCCATGTAGTCGGGGATGGGGTTTTGTTTGCGCCAGGTGCCGTTGGCGTAGTCGAAGAAGTCGGTGCAGGGGTCGCCGGCGCGGTTGACGTCGGCGGGCTGGATGCCGTGCACGGCGCCGGCGGAGGCGGTGGTGGATGCGGCGAGCAATACGACGAGGGGGAGACTGGACCTGATCACGGCAACGTCCTTGCTGGGTAGGTGGGGCCACTATCAGTCAGGGGCTGGGGGGCGGCTTGGGCCAGAAGTCCTGGGTGGGCGTTGTGGGTGATGGGGTGCGGGGATATGGGTTGGCCGCGGGTGTTTGGCTTTCTGTGGGAGCGGCGTGAGCCGCGATTGCGGGGGCGGCGCTGGGCGGTGGTTTGTCGCATGGCGGGTCGCGACTTACGTCGCTCCTACCCCAAAGCGTTGGGGTGGGTGGGGTTGGTTGGCTGTGGCGCGGTGGGTGGGGTGGCGCGTATCGCGGCTTACGCCGCTCCCACAGAGAGCAGCAGCCGGTGCGCGGTGTGTGGCTGCCTGTGGGAGCAGCAGACGGTGCGCGGTGTGTGGCTGCCTGTGGGAGCGGCGTGAGCCGCGATTGCGAGGGTCGGCGCTAGGCGGTGGTTTGTCGCAAGGCGGGTCGCGACTTACGTCGCTCCTACCCCAGAGCGGTGGTGGGGGTGGGGGTGGGGTTGGGTGGCTGTGGCGCGGTGGGTGGGGTGGCGCGTCGCGGCTTACGCCGCTCCCACAGGGAGCGGCCGGTCTCGACGCTGTTTGGCTTTCTGTGGGAGCGGCGTGAGCCGCGATTGCGGGTGGCGGCGCTAGGTGCGGGTTTGTCGCAAGGCGGGTCGCGACTTACGTCGCTCCTACCCCAAAGCGGTGGGGTGGTTGGGGTGGTTGGCTGTGGCGCGGTGGGTGGGGTGGCGTATCGCGGCTTACGCCGCTCCCACAGGGAGCCGCGCATCGCTTACCTCCGCTGCTCCCACAGGGAGCTACATATCGCTTACCCCGCCGCTTCCACGGGCAGCCGAACATCGCCCACGCCTGCCGCTTTGGGGTAGGAGCGGCGTGAGCCGCGATGGGGTTGGGAGGTGCCCTCACCTGCCCTGGGTTTCTCACTTAAGCTGCGGATCGGTGCGCCGGTGGATTACGGCGCGGCGTGCAATGGGGAGCGCAGGCACGGTCGATGGCGCCTGCATCGGATGGATCACTCAGGGGGAACGGGATGAACCGATACGGGACGAAGCGCTGGCTGGGCTTGATGGCCGCAGCCGGCTTGGGTGCGCTGACGGGATGCGCGTCGGTGGGACGGGAGGCGGCGGTGGGTACTCCGATGGAGGATCGTCCGATCGTCGGTGCGGGCTTCGTCGGGCAGCCGGCCGGTTGGCCGGACGCGGTGCCGCTGCCGGAGGGCGCGGAGATCGACGGCCACCGCTGCGCGAATCGGTACTGCACGCTGTGGTTCGGGCTGATGACCCTGGATGAGGCGATGGTGCTCAAGCGCCGGTACATCAAGATGCTCAAGGACAGCGGCAAGTGGGAGCAGTTGGGTTCGCCGGGCGACCCCTACGAGCCCGAGGCGTTCCGTTACACGGGCGCGGTGGAGTCCGGGTGCGGCTACACGCTGGAGATCAAGCAGGGTTCCGTCCCCAACGACTATTACCACCGCTGGCGTGTGACGACGTCGATGACCTGGTAAGGCGCGCGGCTGCGGCGCGCGGCCGACGGAGGGCTTGGGAGTGGGCATGGACAAGTACGACATCAAGAAAGCCCGCAAGGCCTGGTACGGCGCGCCGGTCGGGGCGTTCGTGCGGCTGGATATGCCGGCGATGGATTACTACATGATCGACGGCGCGGGCGATCCGAACACGGCGGCCGAGTACGCGGCCGCGGTGGAGGCGCTGTATGCGGCGTCGTACACGCTCAAGTTCATGAGTAAGGCGGATTTGCGGCGGGATTATGTGGTGCCGCCGCTGGAGGGTTTGTGGTGGGCGGACGATCTGTCGGATTTCGTGGCCCGGCGCAAGGATCGGTGGCGCTGGACGATGATGATCGTGGTGCCGGAGTTCGTCGGGCGGGCGATGGCGGAGGCGGCGATCGCGAAGGCGCAGGAGAAGAAGGGCTTGGCGGCGTTGTCGCGGTTGCGCTACGAGCGGTTGGAGGAAGGCCCGGTGGTGCAGACGCTGCACGTGGGGTCTTACGACGACGAGGGGCCGGTCTTGAAGCGGCTGCACGAGGAGTTCTTGCCGGCGCAGTCGCTGGTGCCGACGGGGCATCACCATGAGATCTATTTGAGCGATCCGCGCAAGACGGCGGCGGCGAAGTTGAAGACGATTTTGCGGCAGCCGGTGCGGGTGGGGTGAGGTTGTCGGGGCTCTGCACGTTCGTGCCGTAGGTCGGAGTAGGAGCGGCGGTGTCGGTGTGGGGCTGCGCTGTAGGTGCGGTGTCGGATCGCGGCTTACGCCGCTCCTACCCCAAAGCGGGTGTGGTTGGGGTTGGTTGGCGGTGGCGCGGTGTGTGGGATGGCGCGTCGCGGCTTACGCCGCTCCTACAGGGAGCCCAGGGCGGTTCGGTGCGCTGGGCCGGTGGCGCTGTGGGAGCGGCGTGAGCCGCGATTGCGTCGCCGGGTCAGCCGCGCCAGTTGGCGTGGCTGCGCCAGAACTCGACGCTGCGCTGGTAGGCGTCGCGGTCCAGTGGGACGCCGGAGCCGCCCTCCTCCACGCCCAGGGCGTTGCGCATCATGGTGATCGGCGCCATCGGCGTTTCCATCGGTTCGGCGGTGTACATGCAGCCGACCACGCCCCAGTCGGCGGTGGTGTCGGTGCCTTCCTTCGCCAGTTGCTCGCAGCTGTAGAGGATGACAATCAGGTAGTCGGCCACCGGCGGGTCGATGTTTTCGAACCAGCGCACCAGCACCGGCAGCTCGTCTTTGCTGCGCGCGTCGTAGTCGCTGCGCAGCAGGTGGCGGTTGGCGTCGGTGATCGGTACCGCGAGGCAGCGGGTCGAGGTCCAGTTGCGGTGCACGTGCAGCTTGCAGAACGGGGCGTAGCCGTCGAGCACCTGCAGCGGCGCGACCTCGTTGAGGTGGCGCTCGAACTGTTCGGGCGTGCAGTCCTGGATGGTGTTGCGGCGCGGCTCGCGCGGGAACAGGCGGGCGCGGGCGAAATCGGTGAGGACGATGGTCATGGCGGCATTATCGGGCAGTTGCGACCAGGGGCGCGCCCAGAACGCGGCGACGATGGGCCGCCATACTTCGCCCCGGTTAGCGCAGGTGCGGCGCCCGACCGCCGCTAGCGCCTGGCGGGCAACCGCGCTCAAGGCCCGACTGAAGCGCTTGAGCCCCTCTTTGCCGCCCTATTTCGGCCGATAAATCACCCCGGCCCGTTTTTCCCGTACCCTTTCCGACCGTTTCGGCGCGCAATACGGACCTGTCCTTGAACACCAACGCTGCACCCGCCCTGGCCCTCTCGCCGGCATCCGATGCCGACGCCGCCATTTCCGGCGATCGTCTGCATGCCACTCTGGCGCTGCTGGACGCGATCATCGCCGACCGCAGCGTGCTCGATGCGCTGCCCGCGGACGAACGCGAGCGCCTGCTGCAGGCGGTCGCTCTGGTCCACCACCCCGAGCCGCGCGCGCGGCGGCAAAAATCCAAGATCCAGGCACGCGAACGAGCACAGGAAAAAGCGCGCGCGACCGAGGCGCTGCTCGACCAGACCGGCATCCGCACCCTGCGTCGCAAGCCGGTATTCACCACGCCGAACTACTTCCCGCCGCAGGCGCCGGGCCTGCACGACCCCAGCAACCGCGCGTCCGATCCGGTGGCCCACAACGAGTCGCCGGAACTGCTGCATTGCTATGTCTGCAAGCAGAAATACACGCGCATCCATCACTTCTACGATCAGCTGTGCCCGCCCTGCGCGGAATTGAATTTCCACAAGCGCACCGAGACCGCCGATCTGCGCGGACGCGTGGCGCTGCTGACCGGCGGACGCGTCAAGATCGGCTATCAGGCCGGCTTGAAACTGCTGCGCGCGGGCGCGACGCTGATCGTGACCACGCGCTTTCCGCGCGATTCGGCTGCGCGCTACGCCGCCGAGCCGGATTTCGGCGAATGGGGCCATCGGCTGGAAGTGTTCGGGCTGGACCTGCGCCATACGCCCAGCGTGGAAGCGTTCTGCACCCAGCTGCTGGCCACGCGCGAGCGCCTGGACTTCATCATCAACAACGCTTGCCAGACCGTGCGCCGTCCGCCGGCGTTCTATGCGCACATGATGGCCGGTGAGACCGCCGCGCTGCAGACCCTGCCCGAGCACGTGCGCAAGCTGATCGGCCAGTACCAGGGCCTGCGCAGCACCGACTTGCTGCCGGGCGCCCATGCGACCGCGCTGCAAGCCGGCCGCCCCGATCCCGGCGCCACCGGCCTCACCCACGCCGCCGAGCTTTCGCAGGTACCGCTGCTGCCCGACGAACTGCTAGGCCAGGCGCATCTGTTCCCCGAAGGCCGGCTCGACCAGGACCTGCAGCAGATCGACCTGCGCGGGCGGAATTCCTGGCGCCTGCAGATGGACGAAGTACCGTCGGTGGAGCTGCTGGAGACGCAACTGGTCAACGCGGTCGCGCCCTTCATCATCAACGCGCGCCTGAAACCGCTGATGCTGCGCACGCCCGATGGCGCGCAGACCGCGCGCGACAAGCACATCGTCAACGTCTCGGCGGTCGAAGGCCAGTTCTACCGCAACTTCAAGACCACCAAGCACCCGCACACCAACATGGCCAAGGCCGCGCTCAACATGATGACGCGCACCGCGGCCGCCGATTACCACGGCGACGGCATCCACATGAACAGCGTCGACACCGGCTGGGTGACCGACGAGGATCCGATCGAGATCGCCGCGCGCAAGACCGTCGAGGAACGCTTCCATCCGCCGCTGGACATCGTCGACGGCGCCGCCCGGATCGTCGACCCGATCATCCACGGCTTCAACACCGGCGAGCACGTGTGGGGACAGTTCCTGAAGGACTACGCGCCGACGGACTGGTGAGTTTCGCGCGATCCGCATCGAGCGGCCTGCGCAGGCGCGGCAGCGGCCACTGAGGAAGGCGAGGACCGTAGGGTGCGGTGAGCCGCAGGCGAACCGCACCATCGCGCGATCCCGATCGCCGCGCCGGCGCGGTTGTCACCGCACCCTACAACGTCGCCGCGACATCGGCGACCGTTGAAAACGCACTCCGACCCATGTTTTTTGCCGGTTTTCGCTACGAATCGCCACGCTTCGACAGCAGCCTGTCGATCACGTCGACCGGCAGCGGGAACACGATGGTGGAACTCTTCTCGCCGGCGATCTCGGTGAGTGTCTGCAGATAACGCAACTGGATCGCGCGCGGATCGCCGCCGAGCAGCCTGGCCGCTTCGACCAGCGTTGCCGCGGCTTGTTTCTCGCCTTCGGCGTGGATCACCTTGGCGCGGCGCAGGCGCTCGGCCTCGGCCTGGCGCGCGATCGCACGGACCATGGTCTCGTTGAGATCGATACGCTTGATCTCGACATTGGCCACCTTGATGCCCCAGGCATCGGTCTGCGAATCGAGGATATTGCGGATGTCGGCGTTGAGCTTGTCGCGCTCGGCAAGCATCTCGTCGAGATCGTGCTGCCCCAGCACCGAGCGCAGCGTGGTCTGTGCGAGCTGGCTGGTGGCTTCGTAGAAATGCTCGACGTTGATGATCGCCTTCTGCGGATCGATCACGCGGAAGTACACCACCGCATTGACCTGTACCGAAACGTTGTCGCGCGAGATCACATCCTGCGGCGGCACGTCCATGACGACGGTGCGCAGTTCGACCCGCACCATCTGCTGCACAAAGGGTATCAGCAGGATCAGGCCCGGCCCTTTCACCTTGAAGAAGCGGCCCAGTTGGAAGACCACGCCACGCTCGTACTCGCGCAGGATCTTGACCGCACTCATCAGGACTGCTGCGATGAGTACGATCGCCGGAAAGTAGATGATGATGTTCATGGCGACTCCGTCATGCGTCATTGATCGAGCGGAACGACTTCCAGCACCAGGCCGTCCATCGCCTGCACGCGTACCGACTGCCCGCGGCGCACCGGCGATCGCGATGTCGCCTGCCAGACCTCGCCACGGATCCGCACATGGCCGCGCCCATGGAAATCGCCGGTCGCGATGGCGAGATGGCCCACCAGTTCCTGCGCGCCGGTCACTACCGGCAACTTGCGCGCCTTCGCCGCCAGCCAGATCACGCTCATGAAGGCGAGCGCGCTGGCAACGGCGATGCCGAGGATCAATCGCCCCGGCAATCCGAACCCGGGCACGTCGGTATCGAACAGGATGAGCGAGCCGGCAACCAGGGCCACCAGGCCGCCGATGCCGAGCGAGCCGAAGCTGGGGAGCGCGAATTCCGCCGCCATCAGGCCCACGCCCAGCACGATCAGCGCCACGCCGGCGTAGTTCACCGGCAGCACCTGCAATGCATACAACGCCAGCAGCAGGCAGATCGCGCCGGTCACGCCGGGGAACAGCGCGCCGGGCGTATAGGCTTCGATCATCAGTGCGTACAGGCCGACCAGCAACAGCAGATAGGCCACGGTCGGTTCGGTCAATACGCCCAGCAGCCGTGCGCGCCAGTCGGGTTGCAAGGTCGTGACGGCGCCCGCATCCAGCTTCAGCTGAAATCTCCGTTGGCCCAGTTGCACTTCGCGGCCGTTCGCCTGGCGCAGCAGCGATGGCAGGTCGGCTGCGACGATCTCGATGACATGCTGCTGCAGTGCCTGGCTTGCCGTCAGGGTGGCAGCGTCGCGCACTGCGGCTTCGGCGAATTCGCTATTGCGCCCGCGCAGTTCCGCAAGGCTGCGCAGGTAAGCGACCGCGTCGTTGACGACCTTGCGCTCCATCGCCGTTGCGCCATCGCGCCGCGCGTCGGGATGCCTGTCCCGATCGGCGGCTTTTCCGGCGTCCGCCGCGTCCCCCGCATCCGGTTCCTGACCACGCGCCTGGTTCGCGGCGCGCTCCTCATCGTCTGGCGTGGCCGGCGTCGATGGCGTGCCCGGCCCACCCATCGAGACGGGCGTCGCCGCCCCCACCGACGTGGCCGGCGCCATCGCTGCAACATGGCATGCGTAGAGGATGTAGGTGCCGGCACTGGCCGCGCGCGACCCTTCCGGGGCCACCCATCCGATCACCGGCACTTTCGACGAAAGAATCGCGTGATTGATGTCGCGGGTCGCGGCATCGAGGCCGCCCGGCGTGTCGATCCGCAACACCACCGCCTGCGCGTGGTTGTCCGCCGCGCGCTTGAGGCCGCGTTGCACATAGTCGCTGGTGGCCGGGCCGATACCGCCCTTGATATCGAGCAGGTACACCCCGCCCTCCGACGCCGGAAGCGCCGGCGCCAAGCCCAGCCCGAAGGCCAACAGCAAGGCATAGCCAAGCGATCGCATGGCAAACCCCTCGGTTGCCTCTACGTCCTGTCTATTGGATACCTGCGGTTGTTAAGGCGGCGCTAGCGCCGCCCGCGGCAGATTTGCGCGGGTTTCCGTACCAGACGCGTTGGCTTGGCGGACGCGATCGCGGCTTACGCCGCTCCCACAGGAAGCTTCATGACGGCCTGCGGGTCGACTGGCCCTGCGGCCTGCAGTGTCCCCCGGCCGCCACGCTGGGTCAGACCGGTCGGCAGCTCGGCATCGCGCGTACGTGGTTGTGTGCCACGAGGGTCGGGCCGCCGATCCGGACCGGGGTGGCCGAACGCAGATCAGCGAAGGCGGCTACGGCCTCGCCGATCTGGTCGAAGGGCGCGATACGCCTACATGTTGCGGCGGTACTCGCCGCCCACGTCGTACAGGGCGTGGCTGATCTGGCCCAGGCTGTGGGTCTTGACCGCTTCCATCAGGCTGGCGAACACGTTGCGGCGTTCGCGCGCGGCGGCCTGCAGGCCCTTGAGGCCTTCGGCGGCGTAGCCGTTGCGGCCGGTCTGGTAGGCCAGCACGTTGTCGATCTGCTGGCCCTTCTCGCTTTCGGTCGAGCGGATCAGTTCGATCTCGGTGACGATGTCGCCACCGTGGTCCTTGGGCAGGAAGGTGTTGACGCCGACCAGGGGCAGGCTGCCGTCGTGCTTCTTGTGTTCGTAGTACAGCGATTCTTCCTGGATCTTGCCGCGCTGGTACATGGTGTCCATGGCGCCCAGCACGCCGCCGCGCTCGCTGATGGCCTCGAATTCCTTGTAGACGGCCTCTTCGACGATGTCGGTGAGCTTGTCGACGATGAAGCTGCCCTGCCAGGGGTTTTCGTTGAAGTTCAGGCCCAGCTCTTTGTTGATGATCATCTGGATCGCGACGGCGCGGCGCACCGACTCTTCGGTCGGGGTGGTGATGGCTTCGTCGTAGGCGTTGGTGTGCAGGCTGTTGCAGTTGTCGAACAGGGCGTACAGGGCCTGCAGCGTGGTGCGGATGTCGTTGAACTGGATTTCCTGGGCGTGCAGGGAGCGGCCCGAGGTCTGGATGTGGTACTTCATCATCTGGCTGCGCGGGTCGGCGCCGTAGCGCTCGCGCATGGCGCGGGCCCAGATGCGGCGGGCGACGCGGCCGATGACGGTGTATTCCGGGTCCATGCCGTTGCTGAAGAAGAACGACAGGTTGGGCGCGAAGTCGTCGATCTTCATCCCGCGCGCGAGGTAGTACTCGACGATGGTGAAGCCGTTGGACAGGGTGAAGGCGAGCTGGCTGATCGGGTTGGCGCCGGCTTCGGCGATGTGGTAACCCGAGATCGACACCGAGTAGAAGTTGCGGACGTTCTTGTCGACGAAGTACTGCTGGATGTCGCCCATCATGCGCAGGGCGAACTCGGTGCTGAAGATGCAGGTGTTCTGGGCCTGGTCCTCTTTGAGGATGTCGGCCTGGACGGTGCCGCGCACGGTGGCGAGGGTCTTGTCCTTGATGCGCTGGTAGGTCTCGGGGTCGACGACCTGGTCGCCGGTGACGCCGAGCAGGCCCAGGCCGAGGCCGTCGTTGGTCTCGGGCAGCAGGCCGCCGTACTGCGGGCGCGGCTTGCCTTCGTACAGCCGCTCGATGGTGTCGTGGGCCGCGTCCCAGCGGGCGCCGTCTTCGCGCAGGTATTTCTCGACCTGCTGGTCGATGGCGGTGTTCATGAACATCGCCAGGATGATCGGCGCCGGGCCGTTGATGGTCATCGACACCGAGGTGCTGGGCGCGCACAGGTCGAAGCCGGAGTACAGCTTCTTCATGTCGTCCAGGGACGCGATGTTGACGCCGGAGTTGCCGATCTTGCCGTAGATGTCCGGGCGCACGGCCGGGTCTTCGCCGTACAGGGTGACGCTGTCGAAGGCGGTGGACAGGCGCGCGGCGGGCTGGCCGACGGAGAGGTAATGGAAGCGGCGGTTGGTGCGCTCGGGCGTGCCTTCGCCGGCGAACATGCGGATCGGGTCTTCGCCGGTGCGGCGGTAGGGATACACGCCGCCGGTGTAGGGGTAGTAGCCCGGCAGGTTTTCCTTCTGCAGGAACACCAGCAGCTCGCCCCAGCTCTTGTAGGTGGGCGCGGCGATCTTCGGGATCTTCTGGTGGCTGAGCGACTCGCGGTAGTTCTCGACCTTGATGGCCTTGCCGCGCACTTCGTACTCGGTGACTTCGTCGGTGATCGACTTCAGGCGCGCGGGCCAGTCGCGCAGGAGCTTGAGGGCTTCGGAGGTGAGGCTCTGGACGGCGTCGTTGTAGCGCTGGCGCAGGGTCAGCAGGGTGCGGTCGGCGACAACAGCGCCCTCATCCGCCCTGCGGGCACCTTCTCCCGCAGGCGGGAGAAGGGCGTCGGCGGCGTAGAGGTCGAGCTGCTTGGGCAGGGCCTCGTCGCCCAGGTCGTGCAGCGACTGCCAATACGACTGCGCGCGATCGGCGATCTCGGCCTGGGTTTCGATCTGGCGGTTGATGCCGCGGCCCTGCTCGGCGATCTCGGCCAGGTAGCGCACGCGGGCGCCGGGGATCAGCACGGTGGCGCGCGGTTCCTTGAGGTCGGTGTTGACGTCCGGGGTCCAGCGCTGCGCCGGCAGCGAGAGCTTCTCGCGCAGCAGGCGGCACAGGTTGGCGAACATCCAGCTGATGCCGGGGTCGTTGAACTGGCTGGCGATGGTCGGGTAGACCGGGATGTCTTCGTCCTTGGTGGCGAAGGCGACGCGGTTGCGCTTCCACTGCTTGCGCACGTCGCGCAGGGCGTCTTCGGCGCCGCGCTTGTCGAACTTGTTGAGCACGACCAACTCGGCGTAGTCGAGCATGTCGATCTTTTCCAGCTGGCTGGGCGCGCCGAAGTCGCTGGTCATGACGTACATCGGGAAGTCGACCAGGTCGACGATTTCCGAGTCGGACTGGCCGATGCCGGCGGTTTCGACGATGACCAGGTCGTAGCCCAGGCCCTTGAGGAAGCCGATGCAGTCCTTGAGCACGGCGTTGGTCGCCACGTGCTGGCGACGCGTGGCCATGGAGCGCATGTAGACGCGATGGCTGCGCAGCGAGTTCATGCGGATGCGGTCGCCGAGCAGGGCGCCGCCGGTGCGGCGACGGGTCGGGTCGACCGAGATCACCGCGATGCGCATGTCGGGGAAGTTGGCCAGGAAGCGGTTGAGCAGTTCGTCGGTGACCGAGGATTTGCCGGCGCCGCCGGTGCCGGTGATACCGACCACCGGGGTCTTGCCGCCGGACAGCTGCCACTGCTTGCGCAGGTGGGCGAGCTGGGTTTCGTCGAGCAGGCCTTCCTCGATCGCCGAGAGGGTCTTGCCGATGGTGATTTCGTCGTCGATCGCGGCGGGCTTGTCGGGCGCGGTGTCGGCGATGCGGCCTTCGCTGGCGCGGCGGACGACGTCTTCGATCATCGCCACCAGGCCCATGTGCATGCCG
The DNA here is from genome assembly GCF_001427715.1 of Lysobacter sp. Root667. NCBI lineage: Bacteria > Pseudomonadati > Pseudomonadota > Gammaproteobacteria > Lysobacterales > Lysobacteraceae > Lysobacter > Lysobacter sp. Root667. The sequence continues at coordinate 215,074 of NZ_LMHF01000016.1, read as the reverse complement.
TCGTTGGGATGGTAGATGCGCTCGACGCCGTAGGCCTGGAGTTCGCGGATTTCCTCGGGGGTGATGGTGCCGCCGCCGCCGCCGAACACGCGGATGTGGCCGGCGCCGCGCTCGCGCAGCATGTCGACCATGTACTTGAAGTATTCGACGTGGCCGCCCTGGTAGCTGGACAGGGCGATGCCGTCGGCGTCTTCCTGCAGCGCGGCGCGGACCACGTCCTCGACCGAGCGGTTGTGGCCGAGGTGGACGACTTCCGCGCCCTGCCCCTGGATCAGGCGCCGCATGATGTTGATCGCGGCGTCGTGGCCGTCGAACAGGCTGGCGGCGGTGACGAAGCGCAACGGGGTGGCGTCGGCCTGGGCGGCGGGGACTACGGCAACGGGAGTGCTCATGGCGCGCTCAATACGAAAAACGAATAGGGCGCATTGTAGCGCGCGGGCTGTGGGAGGCTGGAGCCGGGCGACGTGCGGGCGGGTATGGCGCGGCGCTGGCGGGGCCGGATGGCAACGGTATGGCGGCCGTCTGTGGGAGCGGCGTAAGCCGCGATCGTGTCGCGTCGAATCTCCGATTGAAGCGATTCGCCGGCATGTGCGGCGTCGAATCGCGGCTTACGCTGCTCCTAAAGGCGCCGCTCCCACAGGCGCCGCTCCCACAGGCGCGAGCGGCGCAGGTCAGGGGCGCGATGGTCGGCCTTGGGATGACATCGCCCTCAGGGGTTGGTCGATAGATAGGTGCGACGGCCTATGAGCGACGCGGTCGCGGCTTGCGCCGCGCCTGCCCCGAAGCGGCCATTGGGGGACGGCTCAGCTTGCTGGCGTGGCACTGAATCGCTGCGAGAGCAGTCGTCAACAGGCACGTGGATACGGGCGTTGTCCTGGCTGACGGCGGATGGCGCCGGTAGCGGAGCAGGAACATGACGATGCGTCCTTGGGTATTGAGCGCGGCGATCGCGGTGACGGCGTTGGGCACGGCGGTACATGCGCCGCCGGCGCAGGCGCGCGGCTACATCGATGTGAGCGTGCGGGTGGCACCGCCGCCGGCGCGCTACGAGCGGGTGCGGGTGCGCTCGGGTTACGTGTGGGCGCCGGGCTACTGGCGCTGGAACGGGCACCGTCACGTCTGGGTCGGCGGGCAGTACGTGCGGCTGCGGCCGGGCTATGTCTATGTGGCGCCGCGCTGGCACCGCTACGGGCCGGGCTGGCGCTTCAACGACGGCCATTGGGCGCGGCGCTGAACCGGCCGCCGCGGGCGTTGCGAAAAGCTAACGCCCGCGGCGTCTGCCCAGGGGCGCGGGCCTCGGTTACGCTCCGGTGGATGATCGACGACCCTGCCCTGACCCGCCTGCGCCTGGAAGCCGAGCACGGCTCGCCGCAGGCGCTCTACCAGTTGGCGACCGCGCTGGTGTCGCGCCAGCGCGTGGACGAGGCCTGCATGCTGCACCGGCGCGCGGCCGAGGCCGGGCTGGCGAACGCGCAGATCGAGTACGCGCGCATGCTGATGTACGGCGTGGGCACCGAGCCCGACCCCGAGCTCGCGGTGGAATGGCTGCTGCGCGCGGAAGCGGCGGGCAGCCCGATCGCCGGCTACTTCCTGGCCCTGATCGCGCTGGGCGAGATCGCGCTGCCGCACGACGGGCGCAGCAACGAGCGCCTGCTGAGCGCGATCCAGGCCGATTACCCGCCGGCGCTGCGCGCGGCGGCGATCCATTTCGGCCGCCGCGCCAGCGAGCGTGACCAGACCCTGTGCCTGCAACTGCTGGAACGCGGCGCGGGCCGCGGCGACATCGTCGCCGCGCGCCTGCTGGCCGAACGCCTGGCGCGCGGCGAAGGTTGCCCGGCGCAGCCGGGCGCGGCCGAGGACATCCTGCGCCAGCTGGCCGCGCACGGCATCGCGCGCCTGCCCGCCAGCGCTGCGCCGCTGCCGACTACGCTGCCGCCGATCCCGCCCGGCACGCTGGCGCTGGAGGAAGTCCTGCGGCCGGTGGCGGTGACGCCGCTGTCCTCGGCGCCGCGGCTGGCGCAGGTCGACGGCTTGTTGTCGGCCGACGAATGCCGGCTGCTGATCGCCAGCGCGCAGCCGTCGCTGCAGCGCTCGCAGACCATCGACCCGGACACCGGCGCGCCGGTGCCGCATGCGCTGCGCACCAGCAGCGATTCGGCGTTCGACCCGATCGTCGAGGACTTGGCGCTGCGCCTGGTGCAGTTGCGCATGGCGCATGCGGCGGGCGTGGCGCTGCCCCAGGCCGAGCATCTGACCGTGCTGCGCTACGCGCCAGGCGAGGAATACCGCCCGCACCGCGACTACCGGCCGCCGGAATCCTTGGAACGCGACCGTCCGCAGGCCGGCAACCGGCTGCGCACGATCTGCGTGTATCTCAATACGGTCGAGGCCGGGGGCGAGACCGAGTTCCCCGTCGCCGGCGCCAGGATCGCGCCGCTGCCGGGGCGCGCGGTGATCTTCGACAACCTGCATCCGGACGGGCGCCCGGACCCGGATTCCCTGCATGCGGGGCTGCCGGTGCTGCGCGGCGAGAAATGGCTGGCGACGCTGTGGCTGCGGGAGCGGACGTACCGGCTGTTCTGAGGCGCGCTTCGTTCGGGGGAGCATTGCCGCGGACGCAGGCCGGCAGGCCGCCCCACCCCGCTTTTGTGGGAGCGGCGTGAGCCGCGATCGATACTCGCGGGCCTGCGGCGCAGCCTGCGTTGGCGCGCATCGCGGCTTACGCCGCTCCCACAGAAAGCACGGCGCCGGCCGCTCGGCTTTAGCTTGGCTTTGGGGTAGGAGCGGCGTAAGCCGCGACCCGCTGCCGCAAAGGATCGTGGCGTAGGCATGTGCGGTATCTCGGTCGCGGCTCACGCCGCTCCTACCCCGAGGCGGGCTGTACCGCTGGAAAGATCGTGGCGTAGGCATGTGCGGTRTCKCGGTCGCGGCTYRCGCCGCTCCTACCCCAAGGCGGGCCGGATCGGCCCACACCACCAGCCCCCTCGCCTGTTCATATTCGCCCTCGCCGCCAGCCGCCCGAACCCATACATAGCCGTATCCCCCGATTGCTTTAGACTGTCGCCCCTGCGGCGTCCGCAGTGAAGGCTCCGCGCAAGCGAAATCCTTTAATTTCACCGACTTACCAGACCTTTCTGGCGTTAAGCGCAATGCGCGATCCACGCCGTTTCGGAGCACCCGATGATTTTCGAAACCCTCGACACCTTCGGCCATGAGCAGGTCGTGTTCTGCCATAACAAGGACGCCGGCCTGAAGGCCATCATCGCGATCCATAACACGGTGCTCGGCCCGGCCCTGGGCGGCCTGCGCATGTGGCCGTACAAGACCGAGCAGGACGCGCTCAACGACGTGCTGCGTCTGAGCCGCGGCATGACCTACAAGAACGCGGTCGCGGGCCTGAACATCGGCGGCGGCAAGGCCGTGATCATCGGCGACCCGGCCGCGGACAAGTCCGAAGCGCTGTTCCGCGCCTTCGGCAAGTTCGTCGATTCGCTGGGCGGCCGCTACATCACCGCCGAGGACGTCGGCATCGACGTCAACGATATGGAATACGTCTACCGCGAGACCGAGTACGTCACCGGCGTGCACCAGGTCCACGGCGGTTCGGGCGACCCGTCGCCGTTCACCGCCTACGGCACCCTGCAGGGCCTGATGGCGGCGCTGAACAAGCGCTTCGGCGACGAGGAAGTCGGCAAGTACAGCTACGCCGTGCAGGGCCTGGGCCACGTCGGCATGGAGTTCGTGAAGCTGCTGAAGGAACGCGGCGCCAAGATCTTCGTCACCGACATCAACAAGGGCCTGGTCGACAAGGCCGTGAGCGAGTACGGCGCCGAGGCGGTGAGCCTGGACGAGATCTACGACGTCAACGCCGACGTCTATTCGCCCTGCGCCCTGGGCGGCACGATCAACGAGCAGACCCTGCCGCGCCTGAAGGCCAAGATCATCTGCGGCGCGGCCAACAACCAGCTGGCCAACAACGCGATCGGCGACGAGGTGTCCAAGCGCGGCATCCTGTACGCGCCCGACTACGCGGTGAACGCCGGCGGCGTGATGAACGTGGCGCTGGAACTCGACGGCTACAACCGCGAGCGCGCCATGCGCATGATGCGCACGATCTACCACAACCTCGGCCGCATCTTCGAAATCGCCGAGCGCGACGCGATCCCGACCTACAAGGCCGCCGACCGCCTCGCCGAAGAGCGCATCGACGCGATCGGCAAGCTCAAGTTGCCGATGGGCCGCACGGCCCCGAGCTTCCGGGGTCGAATCCGCGGCGGCCACTAAGCGATTCGACGACGACGGGGCCGCAAGGCCCCGTCGCTGTTTGGGCGTCACTCACCATTTTTGTGTAACCAGATCAGATCGACAGGAGTTCCGATGCGTCCGTTCCCCCTGGGTGAAGAGATCGATGCGCTGCGCGAAGCCGTGCGCCGCTTCGCCGAAGCCGAAATCGCACCGCGCGCCGCGCAGATCGACCACGACAACGCGTTCCCGCAGGACCTGTGGCCCAAGCTGGGCGAGCTGGGCCTGCTCGGCATGACCGTGCCGGGCGAGTACGGCGGCAGCGAGATGGGTTACCTGGCCCACCTGGTGGCGATGGAAGAGATTTCGCGCGCCTCCGGTTCGGTCGGCCTGTCCTACGGCGCCCACTCCAACTTGTGCGTGTCCAACCTGTACGCCAACGCCAACGACGCCCAGCGCCAGAAGTACCTGCCCAAGCTGTGCAGCGGCGAGTGGAAGGGCGCGCTGGCGATGAGCGAACCCGGCGCCGGCTCCGACGTGGTCGGGTCGATGAGCTGCCGGGCCGAACTCAAGGACGGGGTCTGGGTCGCCAACGGCAACAAGATGTGGATCACCAACGGCCCCGAGGCCGACGTGCTGATCGTCTACATGCGCACCGCCGGCAAGGAATCCGGCAGCCGCTGCATGACCGCCTTCATCGTAGAGAAGGGCATGCCGGGCTTCAGCACCGCGCAGAAGCTGGACAAGCTGGGCATGCGCGGCTCCAACACCTGCGAGCTGGTGTTCGAGGACTGCCGGATCCCGGCCGAGAACGTACTCGGCGAGGTCAACCAGGGCGTCAAGGTGCTGATGAGCGGTTTGAACACCGAGCGCCTGGTGCTCAGCGGCGGTCCGCTGGGCCTGATGCAGGCCGCGCTGGACAGCGCCCTGTCCTACGTGCGCGAGCGCAAGCAGTTCGACGTCGCGATCGGCACCTTCGGCCTGATGCAGGGCAAGATCGCCGACATGTACACCGCGCTGCAGTCTAGCCGCGCCTTCGCCTATCAGGTCGCGCGCGACTACGACGCCGGCCACAAGAGCCGCGTCGACGCCGCGTCCTGCCTGCTGCACGCGTCCGACAGCGCGGTGCAGGTGGCGCTGGAAGCGATCCAGTCGCTGGGCGGCAACGGCTACATCAACGAGTACCCGACCGGACGCATCCTGCGCGACGCCAAGCTCTACGCGATCGGCGCCGGCACCAACGAAATCCGGCGCATGCTGATCGGACGGGAGTTGTTCGAGGGCAATAGCTGAGCCGGCAGACAGTGGGTTCTCGGCCGTAGAGCGGCGCAAGCCGCTGCTGCCTGCGCATTGGTGCGGCGCCTGCGCTAGAGCACCACTGCTCTGTGTGGGAGCGGCTTAGCTCTGTGTGGGAGCGGCGTGAGCCGCGATCGCGTCACCGCAAAAGCCGGCGAACTCGCCGGCTTTTGCGTTCCTGCATCGGGCGCTGGATGCGATTCGGACATCGTTCTCGCCGGTTCGACCGTTGGCCGCGTGCGAGCGGCGCGGCCGCTCGTGGCCTCATCGCGGCTTACGCCGCTCCCACAGGAGCCTGGGCTGGATTGATTGGAGCTGGCCGCGCGGTGATCCGCGGCTACACGGTCGCGGCTTACGCCGCTCCTACCCCAAAGCAAAGCCGCGATGCTGCCCCGCTCCGTCTTTAGCTGCTTCCTGTGGGAGCGGCGTGAGCCGCGATCGCGTCACCCAAAAGCCGGCGAACTCGCCGGCTTTTGCGTTTCTGCGTCGGGCGAGTGCGATTCGCGACATCGTTCGTCGCCGGTTCGACCGTTGGCTGCGTGCGAGCGGCGCGGTCGTTCGTGGCCTCATCGCGGCTTACGCCGCTCCCACAGAAGGCTGTGCTGGATTGATCGGAGCTGGCCGCGCGGCGATCCGCGGCTACACGGTCGCGGCTTACGCCGCTCCTACCCCAAAGCAAAGCCGCGATGCTGCCCCGCTCTGTCTTTAGCTTCCTGTGGGAGCGGCGTGAGCCGCGATCGCGTCACCCAAAAGCCGGCGAACTCGCCGGCTTTTGCGTTCCTGCGCCGGGCCGAGGATGCGATTCGCAGCGTCGTTCGACGCCGGTTCGGTCGTTGGCTGCGTGCGAGCGGCGCGGCCGTTCGTGGCTTCATCGCGGCTTACGCCGCTCCCACAGGAGGCTGGGCTGGATTGATCGGAGCTGGCTGTGCGGCGATCCGCGGCTATACGGTCGCGGCTTACGCCGCTCCTACAGGGGGCGCCGGCGCATCCTTCGACGCCTCTCGCAGACCCTCCGGCACCTCTTGCTGCGCCCTCCTACGCCTCTCGCAGCACGCGTCGACGCCTCTCGCTGCGCCCTCCGACGCGTCTATGACGGCACTTTTTTTAGCGACGGGTCATTGCGGCGCGGTACACCAAGATGAGCCGTTCAGGTGAAGATTTCGTTCTCCCGTCGCAAGGGGGAAAGCGACGCCGTTCGCGCTTTCGGGTCGCGGCGGCAGCGGCCGCGCCGCCTCTCGCATGGGTCCGACAGGGCCGCACGCCACCGCTGCAGAACCGCCCCGACCGGCATTTGCGGCAGTGCAGCATCGGGTCGCATAATCGAACGGTTCCGGCCCTGGCGCCGGCCGCACTATTCGGAGTCCGCCCATGAGCGATGTCGTCATCGTCGGTGCCAAGCGCACCGCCATCGGTTCCTTCCTCGGCCAATTCACCGGCGTCCCCACCCCGACCCTGGGCACGGCCGCGATCGCCGCCGCGCTCGATCATGCCGGCCTCCAGGCCGACCAGGTCGACGAAGTCATCATGGGCTGCGTGCTGCCCGCCGGCCTCGGCCAGGCGCCGGCGCGCCAGGCCGCGCTGGGCGCGGGCCTGCCGACCTCGGCCGGCTGCACCACCATCAACAAGGTGTGCGGCTCGGGCATGAAGGCGATCATGCTGGGCCACGACCTGATCAAGGCCGGCTCGGCCAAGGTCGTGGTCGCCGGCGGCATGGAGTCGATGACCAATGCCCCGCACCTGCTCAACAATTCGCGCACCGGCATCCGCTACGGCAGCGCCGAGATGCTCGACCACATGGCCTGGGACGGCCTGACCAATCCCTACGACGGCAAGGCCATGGGCGTGTTCGGCGACGCCACCTGCGCCCAGTACGGCTACGACCGCGCCGCGATCGATGCCTACTCCGAGGAGAGCGTCAAGCGCGCCCAGGCCGCGATCGCCAACGGTGCGTTCAAGGACGAGATCGTCGCGGTCACGGTCAAGGGCCGTAAGGGCGATGTCGTGGTGGACAGCGACGAAGAGCCCGGCAAGATCGACGTCAGCAAGATCCCGGGCCTGCGCCCGGCGTTCGGTAAGGACGGCGTGCTCACCGCCGCCGCGTCCTCGAAGATTTCCGACGGCGCCGCCGCCGCGGTACTGATGTCGGCCGACGACGCCGCCGCCCGCGGGCTCAAGCCGCTGGCCCGGATCGTCGCCCATGCCGGCCACGCCCAGGCCCCGGAGTGGTTCACCACCGCACCGGTGAAAGCGATTTCAAACGTGCTCGAGAAGGCCGGCTGGACGGTCGCCGACGTCGATCTTTTTGAGATCAACGAGGCGTTTTCGGTGGTCGCCATGGCGCCGATGAAGGACCTGGGCATCCCCCACGAGAAGCTCAACGTCAACGGCGGCGCGGTCGCCCTGGGCCACCCGATCGGCGCCAGCGGGGCGCGTCTGGTGGTCACCCTGCTGAACGCCCTGCGCGCCCGTGGCGGCAAGCGCGGGGTCGCCTCGCTGTGCATCGGCGGCGGCGAAGCCACCGCGATCGCGGTCGAGATCCTGTGAAAGGTTAAAAACGCGTTGTGCAAAAAAAACCGGCCAGCCGCTTGACACGCGTCACTGGCTTGTCATCATGTTATCGGCGCGCAACTGCGCGTTGCCTAACTAATCGACGAGGAAACCGAATCATGACTTTCAACAAGGCGCTGCTCGCCCTGGCTCTGGGCCTGGCCCTGGCCGCTTGCTCGAACCAGAAGCAGGCTGACGACGCTGCGGCTGATGCCGCCGCTGCTTCGACCGAAGCCCAGGCCACCGCTGACGCCGCCGCTGCTACCGGCGACGCCGCTGCTACCGACGCTGCTCAGGCTGCTGCCGACACGGCCGCTACCGCTGCTGACGCCGCTGCCACCTCGGCCGACGCCGCTGCCGCTGCCGCTACCCCGGCCGCTGCCGACGCCGCTGCCGACGCTGCTGGCAAGGCTGCTGACGCTGCCGCCGACGCCGCTTCGGCCGCCACCCAGGCGACCGATGCTGCCAAGGAAGAGCCGAAGAAGTAATACCCTTTACGGGTATGCAAGACTGGAAGAGCCGCCGGTTTACCGGCGGCTTTTCCGTAGTTGATGTAGTGGTCAGTGAACGATAGAACCGGCATCGCCCGGGTCGCTGCGCGCACTGGCGTTGCCTGATGTACGTCCGCTCCAACCAGATAACTCTTCAGACAACTCCTCCGGAGACAACCATGAACACCAAGCTCCCCGTCCTCCTCGCCGCCGCCGTCCTGGCTCTGTCGGCTTGCACCAACAACACCGACACCGCGAAGGACGAGGCCGCTCAGGCCGCGACCGCCGCCGAGCAGGCTGGCGACGCCGCCGCCCAGGCCGCTGACGCCGCCGGCACCGCCGTCGCCGAAGGCGCCGACGCCGCCGCTGCCGCCACCGGCGAAGCCGCTGCCGAAGCCGGCGCCGCTGCCTCGAAGGCCGCCGACGCGACCGCCGCCGCTGCCAACGACGCCGCTGCCGGCGCCGCTGCCGCGACCGCCGACGCCGCCCAGGCGACCGCCGACGCCGCTCAGAAGGTCGCCGACAAGGCCGACGCTGCTGCGACCGAAGCCAAGAAGGAAGAAGCGAAGAAGTAATTCGCTTCGTACCTGGAAACACGGAGAGGCCCGCGCAAGCGGGCCTTTCTTTTTGCGCCCTGCATCCACCGCGCATGGGCCTACGCCCCGCGCCCGCCGGCGAGTGTGCGAAAGCGTGATTGGCCCGCGCCGACGCTTTGTGGTTTGATGCCGCGTCTTTCGAACAACCCGCATCGATGCCCGCGATCACCTCCCAACTCGACCCGCGCTCGCAGGATTTCCGCGACAACGCCGCCTATCACCAGGCCTTGGTCGAGGAGCTCGACGCCCGTCTCGCCCGCGCCGCCCACGGCGGCGGCGACAAGGCCCGCGACAAGCACACCGAGCGCGGCAAGCTGCTGGCGCGCGACCGCATCGCCGCGCTGCTGGACCCGGGCTCGCCGTTCCTGGAGATCGCCCCGCTCGCCGCCGAAGGCATGTACGACGGCGCCGCACCGGCCGCGGGCATGGTCGCCGGCATCGGCCGGGTCCAGGGCCAGGAAGTGGTGATCGTCGCCAACGACGCCACGGTCAAGGGCGGCACCTACTTCCCGATGACGGTGAAGAAGCACCTGCGCGCGCAGGAAGTCGCGCGCGAGAACCGCCTGCCCTGCATCTACCTGGTCGACTCCGGCGGCGCCTTCCTGCCGCTGCAGGACGAGGTCTTCCCCGACCGCGAGCACTTCGGCCGCATCTTCTACAACCAGGCCCGGCTGAGCGCGGAAAACATTCCGCAGATCGCCGTGGTCATGGGCAGTTGCACCGCCGGCGGCGCCTACGTGCCGGCGATGTGCGACGAATCGATCATCGTGAAAGAACAAGGCACGATCTTCCTCGGCGGCCCGCCGCTGGTGAAGGCCGCGACCGGCGAAGTCGTGGACGCCGAAGCCCTGGGCGGCGCCGAAGTCCACACCACCGTGTCCGGCGTGGCCGACCATTTCGCCGAAGACGACCGCCACGCGCTGCAGATCGCGCGCGAGATCGTCGGCAACCTCAACCGCCGCAAGGTCCTGCCGGTCGCCGTGCAGCCCGCGCGCGAGCCGCTGTACCCGGCCGATGAGCTGTACGGCATCGTGCCCAAGGACACCCGCCGCCCGTTCGACATCCGCGAGGTGATCGCGCGTATCGTCGACGGCAGCGACCTGCAGGAGTTCAAGGCGCGCTACGCCAAGACCCTGGTGACCGGCTTCGCCCACGTACACGGCTACCCCGTCGGCATCGTCGCCAACAACGGCATCCTGTTCGCCGAGAGCGCGCTCAAGGGCGCGCACTTCATCGAGCTGTGCAACCAGCGCGGCATCCCGCTGGTGTTCCTACAGAACATCACCGGCTTCATGGTCGGCAAGAAGTACGAGAACGCCGGCATCGCCAAGGACGGGGCCAAGATGGTCACCGCCGTGGCCTGCTCGCACGTGCCCAAGTTCACCGTGGTGATCGGCGGCAGCTTCGGCGCGGGCAATTACGCCATGTGCGGCCGCGCTTACGGCGCGCGCTTCCTGTGGATGTGGCCGAACGCGCGCATCAGCGTGATGGGCGGCGAACAGGCCGCTTCGGTGCTGGCCACTGTGCGCCGCGACGGCATCGAGGCCGCCGGCAAGGTGTGGACGCCGGAAGAGGAAGAGAGCTTCAAGGCGCCGATCCGCGAGCAGTACGAATCGCAGGGCAATCCCTACTACGCCAGCGCGCGACTGTGGGACGACGGCATCATCGACCCGGCCGACACCCGCCGCGTGCTCGGCCTGGGCCTGTCGGCCAGCCTCAATGCGCCGATCGAGGACCGCACCCGCTTCGGCGTGTTCCGGATGTAGTCCGTGGGGCCCGGGAACGGAGTCAAGCGCCGCTTTGCCGCGGTGGCCCCACCCCGCGCCCGATCTCAGGCTCTGGTTCCCCCGCCCACGGTCGGGCCACACTCGCCGCCCGCCCCCAGCCAGCCGGCGAGCCAGGGCTGGATCACCCGCCTACGGCTTGGGATCGGCTGCTGTTACAGCCGGCGACGCCCATGGCCGCGCCCGCGCAACATGCCGGGCGAGCCCGCGGCACGGTATCTTCTCGATCTACGCGCAGGACGCGCGACGCCCAGACCGCCACCGATCGGCGGACGCGACGCTCACGACCTGCATGACCCCGACCACGCAGCCTCATACCTCGCACCCATGATCGTCGGCATCGACCTCGGCACCACCCATTCCCTGATCGGCAGTTACGGCCCGGACGGCCCCCGCCTGATCCCGAACGCGCTGGGCGAGCTGCTGACGCCCTCGGTGGTCAGCGTCGACGACGCCGGCGCGATCATCGTCGGCCGCGCCGCCCAGGAGCGCATGGTCTCGCACCCGCAGCGCAGCGTCGGCGCGTTCAAGCGCTGGATGGGCACCGACCGCCGCACCAGCCTGGGCAAGCACGCGTTCCGGCCCGAGGAGCTGTCGGCGCTGATCCTCAAGTCGCTGCTCGCCGACGCCGAGGCCCAGTTGGGCGGCAAGGTCGAAGAGGCGGTGATCAGCGTGCCGGCCTATTTTTCCGACAGCCAGCGCAAGGCCACGCGCATCGCCGGCGAGCTGGCCGGGATCCGGGTCGAGCGCCTGATCAACGAACCCACCGCGGCTGCCCTGGCTTACGGTCTGCAGCAGCGCAGCGAGGGCCGCTACCTGGTGTTCGACCTCGGCGGCGGCACCTTCGATGTCTCGATCCTGGAAATGTACGACGGGATCATGGAAGTCCACGCCAGCGCCGGCGACAACTTCCTCGGCGGCGAAGACTTCTCGCGCTGCATGCGCGACGCCTTCCTGCGCGACAACGACCTCGGCCTGGAGCGGCTGTCGCTGGCCGAACTGGCGCAGCTGGAACGGCGCCTGGAACTGGGCAAGCGCGAGCTCGCGCACGGCCACGAAGCCGAGGTCGAGATCGTCCTGCAAGGCCAGCCGCGGCGCTGGCGCATGGACGAGCACACGTTCGCGCAGCTGTGCGACCCGCTGGTGCAGCGCTTGCGCGCGCCGCTGGAACGCGCCATGCGCGACGCCAAGCTGCGCCCGGACCAGCTCGACGAGATCGTGCTGGTCGGCGGCGCCTCGCGCATGCCGCTGGCCGCGCGCCTGGTCTCGCGCATGTTCGGACGCTTGCCGCTGCGCCACGTCAACCCGGACGAAGCGATCGGGCTGGGCGCCTGCGTCGCCGCCGGCATGAAGGCGCGCGACGAATCGCTGGAGGAGATCATCCTCACCGACGTCTGCCCGCACACCCTGGGCGTCAACACCGCCGAGGAGACCGGCAACGGCCAGCACGCCAGCGGCATCTTCTCGCCGATCATCCACCGCAACAGCACCGTGCCGGTGAGCCGGGTCGAGCGCTACTACCCGCTGCGCGACGGCCAGCGCCAGGTCGAGTTCGAGATCTACCAGGGCGAGAGCCCACGGGTGGAGAACAACGTCCGTCTGGGCAGCGTCTCGGTCGACCTGCCGCCCATGCGCCGCAACGAGAACCCGGTCGATATCCGCTTCACCTACGACATCAACGGCCTGCTCCAGGTCGAGGCCACGGCGCTGTCGACCGGCCTGACCCGCGAGGTGGTGCTGGAAAAGAACCCCGGCGTGCTCGGCGCCGACGAGATCCGCGCGCGCCTGGCGGTGCTGGCCGCGCTCAAGGTGCATCCGCGCGACCAGCAGGAAAACATCGCCCTGATCGCGCGCGGCGAACGCCTGTACGAAGAACTGCTGTGGGCGCGCGACCAGCTGCAATCGGCCTTGCTGCAGTTCCGCAGCGTGCTCGACGGCCAGGACGTGCGGGTGATCTCCGAGCATCGCGGCGAGTTCAGCCAGTTCCTGGACCAGATCGAGGGCCAGGGCCACGCATGAATCCGTTTGCGGAGCTCGGACTGGAGCAGGACGCCGACGAGCGCGAGGTCAAGCGCGCCTACGCCGCCGCGCTGCGCCAGGCGCGCCCCGATCAGGATCCCGAGCGGTTTCAGCGCGTAAACGAAGCCTACCGGGCCTGCCTGGACTGGCTGGCCTGGCGGCGCCACTACGACGCTCAGGACGACGACAGCGACGAGAACCACGAGGCGGATACGAGCGAAGCCGCGGACCCGGCGCCCTCGCCCGCCGCCATCGCGGCTGATGCCGATGTCGATGAGCACGATCCGTACGCCGAACAAGACGAACGCTCGGCGTTCCCGGATCCGAAGCAGTTCGTCGCCGAGCTGTTCGAAGTCTCCAGCCTGGGCAGCGCCCAGGACATCCATGACTGGCTGCAGTCGCACCCTGCCTTCTACGCGATCGGCGCACGCGAAATGTATGCGCCCAGCGTGATCGCGCAACTGCAGGACGAACCCAACCTGCCACCGCGCCACCTCGCCGCCTTGCTGCATTTCTTCGGCCTGGACGAGGTCGGCGAAACGCGCGCCTGGCTGGAACCCAAGATCGAGGCCCTGCAGCGGCGCGCCCTGGTCACGCCGGAGGACAGTGCCGCCATACGCCTGCTGTTCGGCCGGCGCGACGGCGAGCCGCACCGTCGCGAAGGCTTGCCGCCGGGCATGATCTGGGTGCTGGTGATGACCGCGATCGCGGTCGCTCGCTGCATGCACACGACCTGACACGCGCGATGCACGATCCCTTCGCCCTGCTCGGCCTGCCGCGCGACGCCGACGAGCGCGCGATCAAGCGCGCCTATGCGCAGCGCCTGCGCACGACCCGGCCCGACGACGACCCGGCCGGATTCCAGCGCCTCAACGAGATCTACCAGCGTTGCCTGGCGCTGGCGGCGAACCCTCAGGCCTGGCGGCACGACGAGGACGACCACGAAGGAGACGACGAAGCGGCCGATGCCGGCGCAGGCGAACTCGCCGTGCTCGCCAGCGCGCGCAGCGACGCCGTCGCCGAGGCGAGCGCGGATGCCATCGCCGTTGCCGTCGCCACCGACGCCGCTTTCGCCGCCGGCGACGAAACGCCCGAGTCCGCGTACTGGAACTTCGATATCGGCGCCTTCATCGACGACCTGCTCGATCACGCCCAGCGCGACACGCCGCAGACGCTGGAACGCTGGCTGCGCGGCCTGGTACCGCTGTACTCGCTGCAGCTCAAGCAGGCCTTGCGTACGCCCGTCGCGCGCGCGCTGATCGAATCCATGCCGCCGCCCCCGCCGCCGCAACTGCGCGTGGCGATGCGGTTCTTCGACCTCGACGGCGTGTCGGCGGACGGCGATTCGCTGCAGTACGACCTGCAGCAAATCCTGGCCAAGGTCGACGAGGTGGTGGAGCTGGAGCGCGAGATCGCGGAGTTGCGCTCGCCGCGGACCAAGCCGATCGATTTCCTGCTGATGCGCGAGCTGCTGGGGCCGCGACACTGGTTGCGGCGGCTGTTCGTGCTGCTGATCCCGCTGCTGCCTTCGCGCTTGAACGAGCTGCGGCTGGCGCTGGAAGGCGATTATCCCAACGCCATCCAAGCGCGGCTGGATCCCGAAAGCGTCGCATTCTGGCAGCGCGCCACCGACCGCAACGGTTTCGACTGGCGCCGGCTGCTGATCGCGCCGCTGCGCATACCGCTGTACTACGCAGCGACGATGGCCTTCCTCGCCGCGCTGACCATGAGCGCCGCGCCGTTCCAAAAGTTGGGCTATCACAGCCTGTTGCTGGCCGTCGCTGTGCTGGGCTGGACGCTGTCGAGCACCGCCATACCGCGGATCGCGCGCTATTTCGAACGCAAACACGGCTGGGATCCGGCGCTGCTGCACAGCGCGGTACTGATTGCCTGCGGTCTCGCGGCGAGCCCTTGGTGGCCGGTCGCCGCGATCGCGCTGTTCGTCGTGGTCGGGCTGGCCTGGACCGCGCCGCGTCCCATGCTGAAGCAAGGGCTGCCTGCGGTCCTTGCGATGGCCACCGGCGCGATCGCGGTATTCGTGAACGGGCTGGCCTTGCAGAACGGCGAATCGGCGAGCACACCGGTCCTGATCGCCACCGGGCTCTACGCCGGCGCGGTACCGATCCTGCACGACGTGTTCCACGCATGGCGCAAGCGCATCAGCCTGTACGAAGCGCGCCGCCGGCTGGGCGGATTCTGGTGGCTGGTCGCCGCGCACGTGCTGGCGTCGACGACGTTTCCGGCCTGGATTCCGCTGCTGCGCGACTGAATGCGCGAACTCGACACAGGATCGAGACGGCCCTAGCCCTGTTCATCGTCCTGAAAAATATCTGAACCATTCTGCGCTCGCGCAGGATGCAACTGCACGGTAACAAACCGCGCAAATCCGCGTTGTTGTTGGCGACGCGCAGACCGCACCGAAACTGAATCGGCGATGCAGATTTTCGCTGCACGAATTGGTGAGCCGCATCACACCGATCGCGTGGTATCAGCGTGTTAGCCTCCAAAGCTCACGCACGCTGTCACCCGTTCTTCACCCGAACGTTCCCCCGAACAGAGGAAGCCGCGCTATGGCCATTTTCAATCAGCCCAACTCGCCCAAGCGCGAGACGGTACCGCCGCCGCAACCCGAGACCGCACTCAAGCGCGAACCCGACACGGCCAACGAAATCAGCTTCGGTCAGGCCGCGGCGCCCGCACCCGCGCCGTTCGCCAGCACCGCGCCGGCACCGTCGTACGCGGCCAGGCCGGTCGAGCGCGAAGGCGGCAAGGAATCGCTGATCGCTTCGGATCTGTCGATCGAAGGCAAGATCCAGGGCTCCGGCCATATCCGCATCGCCGGCCGCTTCAAGGGCGATGTGCAGGTCGACGGCGATCTCACCATTGAAGTCGGCGCCAAGTTGAACGGCGGCGTGAAAGCACGCAAGGTCGTGATCGCGGGCGAGCTCGAAGGCAACATCGATGCGGCGCAGCGCGTCGAACTGCTCGAAGGCGGCGCCATGCTCGGCGACGTCAAGGCCGGCGTGGTCACCGTCGCCCCGGGTTCGCGCATGCGCGGCCAAGTCGAGTTCGGCTTCGAGGACAAGGACGGCAAAGGCGGCGACAAGGTAGGCAACGGCAAGTCGGAGAACGGCGCCAGCGCATGAGCGCCGTGCGCCAGGGCTTGCCCGGTTCGACGCGCACCTGTCCGCATTGCAAGACCACGATCCTCGACAGCGCCAGCGTCTGCCCCGCCTGCAAGCACCACCTCAAGTTCGACCCGGACGCGCTGCAACAGGCGGCGGCGAAGTTTTCGCCGCTGCATGTCGAAGGCACGATCCACGCGCCCGCCGAGGGCGCGTGGGAGTACACCATGCTGCTGGCGATCCGCGACGAGGACGGCAACGAGATCACCCGCCAGGTGGTCGGCGTAGGCGCCTTGTTTCCGGGGGAGCAGCGCACCTTCACCTTGGCCGTCGAGGCGGTGGCCGCGACCGGCTACAAAGCGGTCAAGCGCAAGCGCTGATCCGCTATCCCGATCACGCTTCGGCATGGCCGGCGTTTGTTGCGCCGGCCATGCCGCGCTAGCATACGGATGCCACGCCTTAACCGCCCCCGCGCAGACCTTCGCGCAGCGCCGGATCGCGTGAGAACGAATAGTCCCTACAAGGAATAGTCCCTACAAGGAGACGTAGCCATGACCAAGTCGCTGATCGACAAGATCGGGCGCGAACGCGCCGACCAGATGATAGAGAAGGCGGTGACCGACGCGGTC
Organism: Lysobacter sp. Root667; assembly: GCF_001427715.1. Taxonomy (NCBI): domain Bacteria; kingdom Pseudomonadati; phylum Pseudomonadota; class Gammaproteobacteria; order Lysobacterales; family Lysobacteraceae; genus Lysobacter; species Lysobacter sp. Root667. The sequence continues at coordinate 198,345 of NZ_LMHF01000016.1, read as the reverse complement.
GCCGAAGCACAGGCGAACGGCCTGCCCGAGGCCGTGAAGATCGATGGTGTGTGGGTCAAGCGATACCCGGACGGTCGGATCGAACCGATCGATGGGGGGGCTTCCCATGCCGCCCAATGACGACGCGCCGACGATGGTGGTCCTGGCCGGCCCGAACGGATCCGGCAAGAGCACCATCACCCGTGAGCTCCGCGAGAGCGAGCACTTCCCCAAGAACTACATCAACGCCGACGACATCGCGGTCACGCTGAAGGAGCGTTACCCGGACGAGAACCTGCGCAACCTGCACGCGGCCAACATGGCCGAGGACCAGCGCAAGGCCGCGGTCAACGGCGACAAGCCGTTCGCTTTCGAGACGGTGATGTCGACGCCCGGCAAACTGGCCTTGTTCGACGAGGCGCACACCAAAGGCTTCGGCGTCGACCTGGTGTTCGTGACCACCGAGAGCGCGCAGATCAACAAGGTGCGCGTCGAGAACCGCGCCGCGCTGGGCGGGCATTCGGTCGACGGCGCCAAGATCGTCGAACGCTACGAGCGCGCTATGGGCCTGCTGCCGGCGGCGGTCGAGAAGGCCGACACCGCGCATATCTACGACAACACCGGCAAGAAGCCCATGCTGGTGGCGGAGAAGCATCCCGACGGCCACATGAGCTATCCGCTCGGCGAACAGACGCCGGCCTGGGTGGTGGAGCGCCTGCAGAAGCCGCTGGAGCAACGCGAGAAGTCGCGCGCCGAACTCGTCGCCATGGCCGAACAGGTCAAACCCGGTTCGTCGTCGATGATGGTCGATGCCGACATCGGCCGCGGCCTGACCTACAAGGGCCTGGTCGCCAAGACCACCGACAGCCACGTCATGCAGTTCGTGCCCGGCCACGAGAGCGGACAGGCCAAGCTGGTCGTGCACGACCGCAGCGTGGCGCCGACCGGCGACTACGCCAACCTGTCCCGCCCGGAGCACCGCGGCACCCAGGTCGAGATCGGCTACGCCTTCGGCGCGGACGGCAAGCATCCGGCGACCTCGCACGTGGTCGCGCCGGCGCTCGCGCAGGGCCAGCAGCAGCAACAGCAGCAGGGACAGATGCCGCCGCCGGGGCAGGAGCCGCCCTCGCAGGGGCCGCGTTCCAAGCTCTGAGCCGTCGCAGCCGACGGTCGTCTATCAGAAGCCCCGCAGTCGCGGGGCTTCTTTTTGCGCGTCGAGAAAACCGCGTTGCCGCTCCCGCGGACGCGCTTGCGCCTTCGCGAAGGCGGATAGAGGAAGATTCGCTTCCGCAGCGGAGAACGAATTCTCGGCGCAGTTTTTACGGAACTGCGACGATCAGTCCGTCGGCCCGCAGTTGTCGCAACCGGCGCAGTTGGGGCCGGACGCGCTGGGCGCCGGCGCGATCGCGCGCCCGAGGCGGCGCATCCAGTCCGGGCGCCCGTCGCGGACCAGCGGCAGCGCGCAGACGATGCGCAAGCGGCGCACGCCGCCGGGGAACTGCTTCTTCGCGACCACGGCCGCGCTGACGATCACCGCCAGCGCGATCACCAGGTATTGCGCGAGCAGCCCGGCGTCCATACTCAGCCCGCTCCCAGCGCGACCGCGACCTGATAGGTCACGAACGAGGCCAGGTAGGCCAGCGCGAACAGGTAGCCGGCGCTGATCGCGACCTGCTTCCAGGAGTTGGTCTCGCGCCGGATCGTGGCCAGGGTCGAGATGCACTGCGGCGCGTAGATGAACCACACCAGCAATGCCAGCGCGGTCGCCAGCGACCAGCCGTCGGTGATGATCGGCGCCAGCGCCTGCGCCGCGGCCTCGTCGTCGGCGGCCGACAGCGCGTACACCGTGGCCAGCGAGGACACCGCGACTTCGCGCGCGGCCAGGCCCGGGATCAGGGCGATGCAGATCTGCCAGTTGAAGCCGATCGGCGCGAACACCGCGGTCATGGCGTGGCCGATGCGGCCGGCGAAGCTGTAGTCGATCGCCGGCATCGTCGCGTCGGCGGGAGCGCCCGGGAACGAGAGCAGGAACCACAGCAGGATGGTCAGGGCCAGGATGATGCCGCCGACCCGGCGCAGGAAGATCCAGGCGCGCTCCCACAAGCCGATCAGCAGATCGCGCGGATGCGGCACGCGGTACGAAGGCAGTTCCAGCAGCAAGGCATGCTCGCCCTTGTCGCGACGCCACTTCTTCATCACCCACGACACCATCAGCGCGCTGAAGATGCCGGCCGCGTACAGCGCGAACAGCACCAGGCCCTGCAGGTTGAGCACGCCCAGCACTTTCTGCTGCGGGATGAAGGCGCCGATCAGCAGCGCGTACACCGGCAGGCGCGCCGAGCAGGTCATCAGCGGCGCGACCAGGATCGTCGCCAGGCGGTCGCGCGGGTCCTGGATGGAACGCGTGGCCATGATCCCGGGGATGGCGCAGGCGAAGCTCGACAGCAGCGGGATGAACGAGCGTCCGGACAGGCCGGCGCCGGCCATCATGCGGTCGAGCAGGAAGGCCGCGCGCGGCAGGTAGCCCGATTCCTCCAAGGCCAGGATGAAGGCGAACAGGATCAGGATCTGCGGCAGGAACACGATCACGCCGCCGAGGCCGGCGATGATGCCCTTGACGACCAGACTCTTGAGCGGCCCCTCGGGCATCGCACCACCGACGGCGTCGCCGAATAAGGCGGTACCGGCCTCGATCAGGTCCATCAGCGGCGTGGCCCAGGCATAGACCGCCTGGAAGATCAGGAACATCACCACCGCCAGCGACAGCAGGCCCAGCACCGGGTGCAGCAGCCAGCGGTCGAGGCGATCGTCGATTTCGGCGGTGCGGCGCGGCATGCTCACCGCCAGCGCCAGCAGGCGCCGGGTCTCGGCGTGCAGGTCGGCCGGTTGCGCGCCTTCGGCCAGGTGCACGCGCGGTTCGTGCGGCGCCTCGGAAAGCCGGTCCAGCATCGCCACCAGTTCGCGCGCGCCGTCGCGGCGCACCGCGACCGTCGGCACCACCGGCACGCCCAGTTCGCGCTCCAGCACCGCCAGGTCGACCTCGATGCCGCGGCGCTTGGCCGCGTCCATCATGTTGACCGCCAGTACCATCGGCCGGCCGAGTTCGCGCAGCTCCAGGGCGAAGCGCAGGTGCAGGCGCAGGTTGGTGGCGTCGACCACGCAGACCATCACGTCGGGCGCGGGTTCGCCGGGGTAGAAGCCGCGGCAGAGGTCGCGGGTGACCGCTTCGTCCAGGCTCGCCGCATGCAGGCTGTAGGCGCCCGGCAGGTCGAGCACGGCGTAGCTGCGGCCGGAGGGCGCGTGCAGGCGGCCTTCCTTGCGCTCGACGGTGACGCCGGCGTAGTTGGCGACCTTCTGGCGGCTGCCGGTGAGCAGGTTGAACAGCGCGGTCTTGCCGCAGTTCGGGCTGCCGACCAGGGCCACGCGCGGGATCCCGGGCGTGGCGGCGGCTTGCATCGTCGCGGCATGACTCATGGTTCGCTCCCGCCCGCTTCCGGCTGTACCTGGATCCGCGCCGCCTCGCTGCGACGCAGGGCGAAACGGGTGAAACCGATCTGGATCAGCAGCGGCTCGGCCGAGACCGGCCCGGCGGCCATCACCTCGACCCGCTCGCCCTTGACGAAACCCAGCTCGCGCAGCCGTCGCGCGATCGCGTCGTTCGGGGCCTGGTCCTCTACGGACTCGACCGTGGCCGCGACGCGGCGCGGCAATTCGGACAATTTCAAGGTTTCACCAGTGGGCGCACGGGGCGTCCGGTCGGACATCACAAATACGAATTGTTCTCATTCTAGCATCGACGGCCGTACCGGGGCGGATCGCGACGGCGGCCGGCTATCATTCGCCAGACTCCACACAGCCCCCGCCCCCGATGTCGCATCCGTTGCTGAGTCTGCGCGAGGGCCCCGTGGCCCGCCTGCGCCTGAACCGCCCCGCCCTGCACAACGCCTTCGATGCGGTCCTGATCGCGGCCCTGACCGGGGCCCTGGACGCGGTCGCCGGCGAGGACGCGGTGCGGGTGGTGGTGCTGGAGGGCGACGGCGCCTCGTTCTCGGCCGGCGCCGACCTCAACTGGATGCGCGGCATGGCCGCCGCCAGCGAGGCCGCCAACCGCGACGACGCCCTGGCCCTGGCGCGGCTGATGCGGACCCTGGACGAGCTGCCCAAGCCGACCATCGCGCGCGTGCACGGCGCGGCCTTCGGCGGCGGGGTCGGCCTGGTGGCCTGCTGCGATATCGCGATCGGCGCGCCGGAGGCCAAGTTCGGCCTGACCGAGAGCAAGCTCGGCCTGCTGCCGGCGGTGATCTCGCCCTACGTGATCGAGGCTATCGGCGCGCGCCAGGCGCGGCGCTGGTTCGCGACCGCGGAAATCTTCGACGCCGACACCGCGCTGGCGATCGGCCTGCTGCACGCGCTGGTGCCGGCCGACCAGCTCGACGCGGCGGTGCAGCGCCAGATCGATCTGCTGCTCAAGGCCGGCCCGGTCGCCGCGGCCCAGGCCAAGGCGCTGGTGCGCCGGGTCGCCGCGCACGGCGACCGCGACCGCCACGACAGCGACAACGCCGACCTGATCGCGCGCCTGCGGGTCTCGCCCGAGGGCCAGGAAGGCCTGGGCGCGTTCCTCGACAAGCGCAAGCCGGCCTGGAATCCCTAGCTGGATTCCCTAGCTGGAATCCCTGGATCGTCCGCAGGCCCCGCACCGCCCCCGTCCGCTACAAGGAGCCGTACCGTGATCGACCACATGGGTATCAACGTCGCCGACTATCCGCGCAGCCGCGCCTTCTACAGTGAAGTGCTCGCGACCCTGGGCTTCGCCGTGGTCATGGACGTGACCAGGGAACAGAGCGGCGGCTACGAAGGTTGCGGCTTCGGTCCGCCGCAGCAGCCCAAGTTCTGGATCGGTACCGGTCCGGCCCACGGCGGCGTCCACATCTGCTTCAGCGCCGCTACGCGCGCCCAGGTCGACGCCTTTCACGCCACCGCCCTGGCCCACGGCGCACGCGACAACGGCGCGCCCGACATCCGCGCGCATTACCACCCGAACTACTACGGCGCCTACGCCTACGACCTGGACGGCAACAACATCGAAGCGGTCTGCCATCTGCCACCGGCATGACCGACTCGCGCCACCAAAAAAGCGCAGGCCGCCGCGGCCCATTTGACGCGGCGCGCGTTCGCCGGCTTCACTACCCCTTGCACCGGCACGTCCGCCACTGAATCCACCACCACCTCGTAGCCGCGCCGGCGCCTCGCGCGCCAGCCGGCCGCGCCCCGCCCGCAGGAAGGCCAGAGTCAGCATGCTCGATCACTACGCCGCCTACGTATCGGACCCGGACGGGCACGACATCGAAGCGGTCCGCCGCCTGCCGGCATGACGCCCCGGCCGATCGCGCGCGCCGCGCGCCATCCAAGCACCGACCGCACCGAGGAGTCGTCGACGTGATACTGGCTTACCCGCACGGCCGAAACACTCGGCCCTCGCCCCGCCCAACCCCAGACGGGAAGGTTTGATCCGCATGTTCAGCAAGATCCTGATCGCCAACCGCGGCGAAATCGCCTGCCGCGTGATCCGCACCTGCCGCCGCCTCGGCATCCGCACCGTCGCGGTCTATTCCGACGCCGACGCCGATGCCCAGCACGTGCGCCAGGCCGACGAGGCCTATCCGATCGGCGGCCCGCGCCCGGCCGACAGCTACCTGCGCGGCGACGCCGTCATCGAGGTCGCGCTGCGCAGCGGCGCCCAGGCGGTGCATCCGGGTTACGGCTTCCTCAGCGAGAACGCCGACTTCGCCGACGCGGTCGCGGCCGCGGGCCTGGCCTTCATCGGCCCGGCCGGCGCCTCGATGCGCAAGATGGGCAGCAAGGCCGGCGCCAAGGAACTGATGCAGGCCGCCGGCGTGCCGGTGGTGCCGGGCTATACCGGCGCCGAGCAGGCGCCCGAGGTGCTGCACCGCGAGGCTGACGCGATCGGTTACCCGCTGATGATCAAGGCCGCGCACGGCGGCGGCGGCAAGGGCATGCGCATCGTGCGCGCCAGCGACGAATTCCTGGCGAACCTGGAAAGCTGCCAGCGCGAGGCGCACAACGCATTCGGCCGCGACCGCGTGCTGTTGGAACGCTATGTCGAACAGCCGCGCCACATCGAGATCCAGATCTTCGGCGACAGTCACGGCCAAGTGATCCACCTCAACGAGCGCGAGTGCTCGGCGCAGCGCCGCTACCAGAAGGTGCTGGAGGAATCGCCGTCCTCGTTCCTGAGCGCGGAACTGCGCCAGGCCATGGGCGCGGCCGCGGTCCAGGCCGGACATGCGATCGATTACGTCAATGCCGGCACGGTCGAGTTCATCGTCGGCCAGGACGGGGGTTTCTATTTCATGGAGATCAACACCCGCCTGCAGGTCGAGCACCCGGTCACCGAGTACGTGACCGGCCTGGACCTGGTCGAGTGGCAACTGCGGGTGGCCTCCGGCGAACCGCTGCCGCTGGCCCAGGACGCGATCGTCCAGCGCGGCCATGCGATCGAAGTGCGCCTGTACGCCGAAGACCCGGAGGCCGGCTTCCTGCCCGGCTCGGGCCGGCTGGAACGGCTGCGCCTGCCCACGCCCGACGACCACGTGCGCATAGACTCGGGCGTGATCGAGGGCGACACGGTCACGATCTTCTACGACCCGATGATCGCCAAGCTGATCGTCGCCGACGTCGACCGCCCCAGCGCCCTCGCCCGCCTGCGCGCGGCGCTGGCCGAGTGCGAGATCGCCGGGCCCAAATCCAACATCGAGTTCCTGGAACGCCTGGCGCGTCACCCGGCGGTGATCGAAGGCCGTATCGACACCGGCTACCTGGACCGCCACCTCGACGAGTTCATGCCGGCCGCCGACGGCGCCAGCGACGAGAACGCCGACGACCTGCTGATCGCCGCAACCGTGGCCGAGCTGCTGGCCCAGGAACGCGACACCCGCCGCCGCGCGGCCGCCTCCAACGACCCGGAATCGCCCTGGGCGATCGCCGACGGCTGGCGCCTGGGCCACGGCGGCCGCCGCAGCCTGGCCTTCCTGCGCCGCGACGAGCGCCTGGAGCTGCACGCCCAGGGCAGCGCCGGCGACTACCGCATCGAACAGGCCGGGCGGACCCGCCACGTCCAGGGCGCGCGCCAAGGCGGCGACGGCCTGAGCCTGCGCATCGACGGCCGCGCGCGCCGTTTTGCGTTGTTAGGGGATGAGCGCCGGGTGGTGGTCCACGACGGCGAGCGCCGGCTGCGCTTGCTGCCGGTCCCGATGTATCGTCACGAATCGGCCGCGGCGGCCGGCACCGGCAACCAAGTGGTCGCCCCGATGCCCGGCCGGGTGGTGGTGGTCAAGGCCGGCGCAGGCGACCAGGTCGAAACCGGGCAGGAGCTCATGGTGATCGAAGCGATGAAGATGGAACTCAGCCTCAAGGCCCCGCGCGCAGGCACGGTCGCCGAAGTGCGCGCCGGCGCCGGCGAATTCGTCGAGGCCGACGCGGTGCTGGTGGTGCTGGTGGTGCTGGACGCATGAATCCGCGCCCTGCCCTCGCCGCTGCGCTCCTGCTCGCGCTGTCGGGCTGCGTCGCGTTCGAGCACGCGCCCGCGGCCGCGCTGTCCTGCGACCCGGCCCTGGCCGGACGCTGGCGCTCCAGCGACGACGGTCCGGGCCGCGATATCGTGATCGACGCGCGCTGCCGCGCGCAGTGGCCGGTGCACGGTCGCACGGTCGAAGTGAACCTGCGCAGCTACGCCGAAGGCCCGTTGCGCTACCTGGTGCTGACGCCGCAGGACGCCGAGCGCATGCTCGGCGACGAAGGCGCGGGCCTGAGCGCGCAGGTGCCGGCCGACAGCGTGTTCATCGCCGCCTACCGGATCCGCGGCCGGCAACTGCGCGGCTGGCTGCCCAATGCCGACCTGGTGCGCGCCAGCGTCCAGGCGGGCCGCTTCAAAGGGCGCCTGCTCGCGAGCGACGAGGACGGCAGCGACGACAACGCGACGGTGCTGATGCAAAGCGATGCTGAAGCGCTTGCGGCCTTGCTCAAGCGCGGCCCCGAGCCGCTGTTCGGCCGGCTGGACGAGCCCGGATCGGAAGCGGTGGAACTCAAGCGCATCGGAGCCGCGCCATGACCCCCTCGGTCCGCATCGTCGAAGTCGGCCCGCGCGACGGGCTGCAGAACGAAAAGGCGCAGATCGCCACCGCCGACAAGATCGCCCTGATCGATCGCCTGTCCGCGACCGGCCTGCGCAGCATCGAGGCGACCAGCTTCGTCAGCCCCAAATGGGTGCCGCAGCTGGCCGACGCCGCCGAAGTGTTCTCCGGCATCCAACGCAAGCCCGGCGTGCATTACCCGGTGCTGGTGCCGAACGAACAGGGTTACGAACGCGCACGCGCGGTCGGCGTGGAAGAGATCGCGGTGTTCACCGCGGCTTCGGAAGCCTTCAACCAGAAGAACATCAACGCCGGCATCGACGAATCGCTGGCGCGCTTCGCGCCGGTGCTGGCGCGCGCCAAGGCCGACGGCGTGGCGGTGCGCGGCTACGTATCGACCGTGCTCGGCTGCCCCTACCAGGGCGCGGTGCCGGTCGCCGACGTGGTGCGCGTGGCCAAGGCCCTGCACGCGATGGGGTGCTACGAAATCTCGCTGGGCGACACCATCGGCGTCGGCACGCCCGGCAAGGCGCGCGCGATGCTGAAGGCGGTCGCGGCGGAAGTGCCGATGCCGGCGCTGGCGGTGCATTTCCACGACACCTACGGCCAGGCCCTGTCCAATATCCTGGCCTGCCTGGAAGAAGGCGTGGCGGTGGTCGACTCGGCCGTGTCCGGCACCGGCGGCTGCCCCTACGCCAAGGGCGCCAGCGGCAACGTCGCCAGCGAAGACGTGGTCTACATGCTGCACGGCCTGGGCATCGAGACCGGCATCGACTTGAACGCACTGGCCGACACCGGCCGCTGGTTGGCCGGCCTGCTCGGCCGCGAGACCGGCAGCAAGGTCGGCAAGGCGCTGGGCGCGTCATGAGCCAGCGCCGGCCCGGCAGCGAACCGATCGCGCCGCCCACTGCGGTGGACGCGGCCGCGACCCTGGCGGCGCTGGAACTGGCCGGCAACGACCCCGCGCTGTCGGAGGCCACGCGCGCCCTGCTGCAACAGGCCGCCGAGGCGATCCGCACCAGCAGCGAAGACGCCGACGTCGCCCACTCGCGCTACCGCGCGGTGTTCGACGCGGTGCCCGATCCGGTCAGCATCCTCGACGAGGAAGGCACGGTCCTGGATCTCAACAAGGCCGGCATGGCCGCCTACCGCCGGCCGCGCGACCAGATCGTCGGCCAGCCGATCCACGTGCTCAACCCGGAACTGCCGCGCGACCACCTCAACCCGGTATGGGAATCCCTCAACCGCGGCGAAACCTACGTCATCGAAGTCACCAACATGCGCGGCGACGGCACCCGCTTCCCGGTCGAAGTGCATTCGGCCGGGTTCGAGCACGAGGGCCGGCGCTGCATCGTCGCGGTCGCGCGCGACCTCAGCGGCCGCCGCGACGCCGAACTGCGCTACCGCGAGCTGATGGAAACCATCGACCACGGCATCGTCGTCCACGATCCCGACTTCAAGGTGATCTACGTCAACGGCGCGGCGATGCGCATCCTGGGCATAGTCGACGGCCACAGCGCCGATCACGACATGGCCGCCGAACACTGGATGGTGATCGACGAACACGGCCGCGAACTGAGCCAGAAGGAGTTCCCGGCGCAACGCGCGCTCGACAGCGGCCGCCGGGTCGAGAGCATGGTGGTCGGCCTGTACCACCGCGTGCGCCGCAACCTGATCTGGCTGTCGGTGACCTCGCTGCCGCAGTTCCCGGCCGGCGGCGACCGCCCGCACCAGGTCCTGTCGCTGTTCACCGACGTCACCGCGCTCAAGCGCGACAGCGCCCTGTTCGACCGCGCCCAGAGCCTGGCCCACATCGGCGGCTGGGAATGGGAAGCCGGCCCTGACCTGCTCTACCTCACCGAAGAAGCGCAGCGCATCCTCGGCCACGACCCGGTGCCGGCGAGCATGGGCGCCATGCTCGACTGCCTGCGCCCCGGCGACCGCCTGCGCCTGCGCGACGCGCTCGATCACGCGATCGCGTTCGGCCGCAATCTCGATCTGGAACTGCAGGGCATGCGCGCCGACGGGCGCGGCTTCTGGGTCCGCGCCATCGCCCAGGCCGAGGCCGCCGACGCGCTCAACGCGCGCCTGATCGGCACGCTGCAGGACATCACCGAACGCAAGCACGACGAAGAGAACCTGCGCATCCAGGCGCGCAGCGACCCGCTCACCGGCCTGCTCAACCGCGACGCGGTGCTGTCGGAGCTGGAAAGCCGGCTCGACGACCCCGAGCGCGCCGCGCTGGCGGTGCTGTACATCGACCTGGACCGCTTCAAGGTCGTCAACGACGTGCTCGGCCACGCCGCCGGCGATCGCCTGCTGGCCTCGGCCGCGCGCCGCATCCAGCGCGCGGTCGGCAGCGAAGGCATGATCGCGCGCTTCGGCGGCGACGAATTCCTGGTGGTGTGCGAAACCGGCAACGACCCGGCCCGCCCGGAACGCCTGGCCGACTCGATCCTGGAAATCTTCGGCGACAGCTTCCGCCTCGACGGCGAAGAATTCAGCATCACCGCCAGCATCGGCATCGCCCAGGCGCCGATCGACGGCGTGCGCTCGCAGCAGCTGATCCAGAGCGCCGACGTCGCCATGTACGACAGCAAGCGCCGCGGCCGCAACGGTTGGCAGAGCTTCACCCCGGAGCTGGCCGAACAGCAGCTGCACCGCCTGCAGCTGGAAACCCACCTGCGCCGCGCGGTCCACAACGACGAGTTCCATCTGGTCTACCAACCCCAGGTCGATCTCGGCAACGGTTCGGTGGTCGCGGTCGAAGCGCTGATCCGCTGGCGCAACCAGTCCTTGGGCGAGATGCGCCCGGACCGCTTCATCGACCATGCCGAAACCACCGGCGACATCGTCGGCATCGGCAGTTGGGTGCTGAAGGAAGCCTGCCGCCAGCTGCGGCGCTGGCACGAACGCGGCCTGGACGTGCAACGGGTCGCGGTCAACGTGTCCTACCGCCAGTTCCTCGGCGAAGACCTGGCCAGCAGCGTGGCCGCGGCCTTGGCCGAATCCGGCCTGCCCGGCAGCGCGCTGGAGCTGGAATTCACCGAGCGCGTGCTGATCGAAGACGTGCCCGACACCATGCGCACCTTCCACGCCCTGCGCGAGATGGGCGTGATGCTGACCATCGACGATTTCGGCGAAGGCTACAGCGCGCTCAACTACCTGCGCCGCCTGCCGATCCACGGCCTCAAGCTCAGCCAGCTGTTCGTGCAGGGCGTGCCGGACAACCAGTCCGACGTCGCGGTCTGCCAGGCGGTGACCGGAATCGCGCGCAGCCTGGGCCTGGGTCTGGTCGCCGAGGGCGTGGAATCCGAACGCCAGCGCGCGTTCCTGCTCAAGCTCGGGGTCGAGGTCGGCCAGGGCTTCCTGTTCGCGCCCGGCCTGATGCCGGACGAACTGCAGCAGTACTACCGCTCGCCGCTCGCGCTGCCGGGTTGAGGATGCGCGGCGCCGCGCCGTCTTGCCGTCATGCTCGCGAATGCGGCGATCCCGTCGCTTCCGCGCGCGGCCCGCAAACGCGAAGGTCGCCCTCTTTCACCCAAGGTCTGCCGATGAAACACCGCTTGCGCCCGGCGCTGTCGGGCCTGCTGCTCGCTCTTGCGGTCTTCGCCGCCCACGCGGCCGATCCCAAGCCCGCGCCGCGCGAAACCCTGCTGCTGCGCCCCGAACGGGTCTGGACCGGCGACGACGACGCCTCCCTCACCGGCTGGGCGGTGCTGGTGCGCGACGGCGCGATCGTCGCGGTCGGTCCCGCCGATACGATCGAGGCGCCCGCCGACGCACGCCGCATCGATCTGCCTGGCGCCACCCTGACCCCGGGCCTGATCGACCTGCATTCGCACCTGTTCCTGCACCCCTACAACGAGGCGCCCTGGAACGATCAGGTGCTGAAGGAAGCCGAGGCCTACCGCACCCTGCTCGCCGCCCGCCATGCCCGCGACACCCTGCGCGCCGGCTTCACCAGCTTGCGCGACCTCGGCACCGAAGGCGCCGGTTACGCCGACCTCTCGCTCAAGCGCGCCATCGACGAAGGGCTGATCCCGGGCCCGCGCCTGTTCGTAGCGACCCTCGCCATCGTCGCCACCGCCAGCTACGGCCCCGGCCCGCGCGGCTTCCGTCCCGACCTGGAACTGCCCGGCGGCGCCCAGGAAGTCAGCGGCGTCGACGAGACCGTGCGGGCGGTGCGCGAACAGGCCGGCCACGGCGCCGACTGGATCAAGGTCTACGCCGACTACCGCATCGGGGCCGACGGCAGCGCCCAGCCCACCTTCAGCGCCGCCGAACTGCGCGCCCTGGTCGAAACCGCGCATCTCAGCGGCCGCACGGTCGCCGCCCACGCCGCCACCGACGCCGGCATGCGCATGGCGATCGAGGCCGGGGTGGACAGCATCGAGCACGGCTATGGCGGCAGCGCCGCGACCTTCCGCCTGATGCGCGAGAAAAACGTCGCCTACCTGCCGACCCTGACGGCGGTCGAGTCCACCGAGCAGTACTACAACGGCTACGTGCCCGGGCAATCGCCGCCGACGCCGAAACTGCGCGAAGCCGAGCAGGCGTTCCGCACCGCGCTGGCGCAGAAGACCACGATCGGCTGCGGCAGCGACGTCGGCGTGTTCCGCCACGGCGACAACTACCGCGAGCCGGCGTGGATGGTCAGGCTGGGCATGAGTCCGGCCCAGGCCCTGCGCGCCTGCACCTCGGTCGCCGCGCGGATCCTGCGCCAGTCCGAGCGCATCGGCCGCATCGCCCCGGGCCTGCGCGCCGACCTGGCCGCGTTCGCCGGCGACCCCAGCCAACGCATCGACGCCCTGCGGCAGCCGCTACTGGTGCTCAAGGACGGCGTGGTCTACCGCAGCCCCGAAGAACCGCAGGCTCCGGGCCAGGACGGCCCCGAGCCGGCCGCAGCGACCGCGCAGCCAGTCCGGTAAAATCGCCGGTTTCCCCGACCCGGACCTTCCTATGCAACTCGACTCCGTGCGCGCCATCGTCACCGGCGGCGTCTCCGGCCTCGGCCTGGCCGTCGCCCAGCACCTGGTCGCCAACGGCGGCAAGGTCGCCCTGCTCGACCTCAACGACGACAAGGGCGCGGCCGCGGTCGCCCAGTTCGGCGACGCCAAGGCGCGCTACTTCCGCACCGACGTCAGCGACGAAGCCGGCGTGGTCGCCAACGTCGCCGCCGCCCGCGACTTCCTCGGCGGGCTCAACGTCGCGATCAACTGCGCCGGCATCCTCGGCGCCGGCCGCGTGCTGGGCAAGGACGCGCCGATGCCGCTGGCCCAGTTCCAGAGCACGGTCATGGTCAACCTGGTCGGCAGCTTCAACGTCGCCAAGGCCGCCGCCAACCTGATGCAGCACAACGAAGCCGGCGACGACGGCGAGCGCGGCGTGATCGTCAACACCGCCTCGGTTGCCGCCTACGAGGGCCAGATCGGCCAGGCCGCGTACTCGGCGTCCAAGGGCGGCGTGGTCGGCATGACCCTGCCGATGGCGCGCGAACTGTCGCGCTTCGGCATCCGCGTGATGACCATCGCGCCGGGCATCTTCTGGACCCCGATGGTCGACGGCATGCCCGAGTCGGTGCAGCAGTCGCTGAGCGCTTCGATCCCGTTCCCCTCGCGCCTGGGCCGTCCGGAAGAATTCGCCGACCTGGTCGCCTACATCCTCGGCAACCGCTATCTCAACGGCGAGACCATCCGTCTCGACGGCGCCACCCGTCTGGCGCCGAAGTAAGCCTCTCTTCCTGCTCCCCGTGGGAGCGACGCAAGTCGCGATGCTTGCAGCCGCGAATGGCGCCGCTCCCGCCGCAGCAAACCCTCTACCGGAACGCACGCAATGAAAGCCTACGACGTCAAGAAAGGTAACGTGATCGAACACAACAACACCGTCTACCAGATCCGCGATATCGAGCGCAGCTCGCCGCAGGGTCGTGGCGGTAACGTGAAGTTCCGATTCACCATGTACTCGGTCCCCGGCGGCACCAAGCTCGACCTCAGCGTCGGCGGCGACGACGAGCTCAAGGAAGTCGAACTCAGCCGCCGCCAGGTGACCTACTCGTACAAGGACGGCGACGCCTTCGTCTTCCTCGACGACGAGGACTACACCCCGTACACGCTCGACGCCGACGTGATCGGCGACGCCGCCGGCTATATCGTCGACGACCTGTCGGGCTGCTATGTGCAGATCATCGACGACCAGCCGGTCGCCATCCAGCTGCCGGCCAGCGTGACCCTGGAAGTCATGGAAACCCCGCCGGAACTCAAGGGCGGCACCGCCACCAAGCGCCCGAAGCCGGCCAAGCTCTCGACCGGCATCGAGATCATGGTGCCGGAGTACATCGTCAACGGCGAACGCGTGCTGGTGAACACCGTGACCGGCGAGTTCGCCGGCCGCGCGGACTGATCTAAGCGCAGCGATCAATGGTCGAGCGGCCCCTATTATCGGCGACAGATGCCTCCGGCGTCTGTCGTCTGTGCGGCACCCGCATAAGCCAGTCTGAGGTCGCTTCGAAGCTCGCCTTAGCTGAAGCCACAGCCAATCTATGAAAGACCTTCGCCACTTGCTCATCGCCCTTGCGCTGACGTCTTGTGCATCCAGCACGGAATCGATTCCTCGTTCGGAGCTCATCGGAGTCTTATGTAGCTCAGAGGACGGCGGCAAGACTTGTTACGGATACAGCGAAACGTATGAGGACGGAACATCAGACGCGTGCGGGCGCGTTCCGAACGGAGGGCCCGAGTTCGCAATGAAGCTCAGCTATGAAATTGCTGGAAACGCGAAATGCGAGACCGTGGCGAAGACCTCTGATCCGCGCGTCATGCCAGTCGGCACGAGAATCTGCGCCCTCTATCTGGACCGAAAACCGGAAGGATTCACCTATCGCTTTGACGACGACAAGCCGACAAAGGTCAGATGGGTTTACAACGCGACCAGAGCCGACAAATGGTGCCAGCACCTCATTGAAAGACTGTAGCGCAGCAATCTTCAATTGTTCACCGAACGCCGTTTCGCGGGCCGCGACGGTTAAGATGTCAGTCGAATGAAAACTGGGCCGTTGCTTCCGGCCATCACGATTTTGTCGCCTGGTTGCTATCCACTGGACACCGTCACAAGCACCTATGGCACCCTGCCTGAAGCCCACGCCGACCGCCTGTTCGTTCGTGGTTGGTTGCTGGACATCCTGCCGCCGTCCTCGCACCGTACGTCCAACAACTTGGCCCGCAACACCTCTACCGGTGAGTTTTCGTTTGCGCAAGCCGAGGCGCTGTGCCGCGCCGAAGGTCTGCTGGCGCTGCGGCTTGAGGTCAACGACGACAACGAGCGCGCGCGCGGCATCTACGAACGCGCGGGCTACCGCGCGCATCCGCGGCGTTTGATGACGCTCTGGCTGGATGCGGCGGCCTGAATCCCTCGCCCCGCATTCGCCGACAGTACGAAAGATCGGTCTGACGATGCTTTCGATTCACGCTTAGGCATGCAGGACATGCCCAACACTCAGGCGGCGACATCGCCCATATGCCTGTCGCAGGGGCGCGCCGCGGGTTTACCCTGAGCCACGCCCATAGGCCCGACCAGAGGAACGCCCCATGCATCAACGATCCATGCATCACCGCAGCGCGTTGATCCTGAGCCTGGCCTTTGTCGCCCTGGCCGCGCACGCACGCGAACCCAAACTCGACGACCCGCGCCCGAACGGTTACCTCAGCCTGCGCGAGCGCTCGTCGTGCGAGCCGCCGGAACAGCACCCCGACTGGTGCCAGCAGCCGCACGAAGTGCGCGCCTTTCTCGAACGCTACGACCTTTGCGAGCATTGGGCCGGCGAACCCTCGCCGGAAGGCAACGACGCCGACGACCGCGAGCGCCGCAAGGAGATCGGAGACGGCGTGCGCAGCGCCTGCACCGGCAACGACCGCCGCCTGGCCGAACTGCGACGCCGTTACCGGAACGTGCCTGCGGTCGCGGCGCTACTGTCGGAACTGGAACCCAATTACGGGCCCTGAGCGCGCGCTGCCACACCGCTGCAACCATCCTCGCCCAGCATCGCGCGTTCCCCCGCATCACCGCTCGCAAGGAACGCCCATGGTCTCCGACACCCGTCGCGATTTCCTCAAGTTCGCCGGCGCCGCCGCCACGCTGGCGATGCTGCCGCCGGGCATTCGCGCTGCGCTGGCCACGCCCGCCGCGCGCGTCACCGGCACGATCCAGGACGTCCAGCACGTGGTGATCCTGATGCAGGAGAACCGTTCCTTCGACCATTACCTCGGCGGCCTGCGCGGCGTGCGCGGCTTCGACGACCCGCGCCCGATCTCGCTGCCCAACGGCGATCCGGTCTGGCGCCAGCCCAAGAGCGGCGGCCAGGCGGTACTGCCGTTCCGGCTCAGCACCGACAGCACCGCCTCGCAATGCTTGGCCGACATCGACCACAGCTGGAAGGGTTCGCACGCGCGCTGGAAGGACTACAACGCCTGGATCGCGACCAAGGGCCCGATGTGCATGGGTCACTTCACCCGCGCCGACCTGCCCTACTACTACGCGCTCGCCGACGCCTTCACCGTCTGCGACGCCTACTACTGCTCGCACCACGGCCCGACCAATCCCAACCGCATGCACCTGTTCACCGGCACCAGCGGCATGACCGTCGGCGACCTCGGCGCGCAGGCGGTGAACAACGCCGACGATGGCAACTGGACGTCGGACATGGCCAAGGACAAGGCCAGCTTCGTCGGCCACCGCTGGAGCACTTACGCCGAGCGCCTGCAGAACGCCGGCATCGGCTGGCGCGTGTATCAGGAGTACGACAACTACGGCGACAACTCGCTGCAGTCGTTCGCCAACTTCCGCAACCTGGACCGCGACTCGGAACTGTACAAGCGCGGACGCGCCTGGGTGGACGGCTCGACCGCCGCCAACGCCGCGAGCTCGCGCGGCGAGCACCTGGTCGCCGCCTTCGCCAAGGACGTGCGCGAAGGCACGCTGCCGGCGGTGTCGTGGATCGTGCCGCCCTACATCATGAGCGAACACCCGGCCGCGACCCCGGCCTACGGCGAATCGCTGAGCGCGCGCCTGCTGGAGGCGCTGGTCGCCAATCCCGAGGTCTGGTCCAAGACCGTGTTCATCATCAACTACGACGAGAACGGCGGCTTCTTCGACCACGTACCGCCGCCGCTGCCGCCGATCAAACCGGAACTGGGCAAGAGCACCGTCGACACCGCGACCGAAAACTACAACGGCACCCCGGTGGGTCTGGGCGTGCGCGTGCCGATGTTCGTGATCTCGCCGTGGAGCAAGGGCGGCTGGGTCAATTCGCAGGTGTTCGACCACACCTCCGTGCTGCGTTTCCTGGAGGCGCGCTTCGGCGTCGCCGAGCCCAACATCAGCGCCTGGCGCCGCGCGGTCGCCGGCGACCTCAGCACCACCCTGGATTTCGCCGGCGCCGATCCGGTATGGCCGGCGCTGCCGGACACCCGCGAGCATATGAGCCGCGCCGACCAGTCCTGCAAGCTGCCGGTGCCCAGCGCGCCCAAGCAACCGAAAATGCCGCGCCAGGAACCAGGCCAGCGCCCGGCCCGTGCCTTGCCGTACCAACTGCATGTACACGGCCGCATCGAGGCATCGAGCGGACGCTACTGGCTGGATTTCGCCAACAGCGGCATCGCCGGCGCCGGCTTCAACGTCTACGCGCGCAATCGCAGCGATGGCCCGTGGTACTACACGCTTACCCCAGGCACTCAGTTGTCGGATTACTGGAGCGCCAAGGCCTACACCCAGGGCAAGTACGACCTCAGCGCGCACGGCCCGAACGGTTTCCTGCGCAGCTTCCAGGGCGACCTGCTCAAAGCCAGCGCCAACGGCGGCGCCAATCCCGAACTGCACGTCGAGTACGACCTGGCCAACGACCGTTTGCTGCTGCGCTTCACCAATTCCGGCACCGGCGCCTGCCGGCTCACACTGCGCCCCAACCACTACAGCAGCGCCGCCCCGCGCAGCTACCCGCTCGCCCCCGGCGCCAGCGTCGACGACAGCTGGCCGTTGGCTGCCAGCGCGCATTGGTATGACCTGAGCCTGAGTTCGGACCACGACAGCACCTACCTGCGTCGCTTCGCGGGTCATATGGAAACCGGACGGTCTAGCGTCAGCGATCCGGCGATCGGGGTTTAAGGGCGGCCCTCACCCCAACCCCTCTCAGCCTTGCACACCCTTCGGGCGCTGCAAGCTGGAGAGGGGTTCAGGCCGGCGACGGCAACAACGCTCCAAGCGCCCTTAGCTCTAGCAGTTGCTCTAGCAATTGCCGTTGCCGTTGCCGTTGCCGTTGCTGTTGCTGTTGCATTGAAATCCAATACACCGCACTCGCTCAATCCCACTCAGACCCGAAGGGCGGCGCGCAGGACGCGCGCCGTTTTTCGAGGAACAGGATGTTCCTTCGAAAAATCACCGCGCCAGCTCCGAATTCGCACGGGAGGGTAGGCAAGCCCTTCTCTTTGGTTACTTTCTCTTGGGCTAGCAAGAGAAAGTGACCCGCACGCGCAGCGGGCGGAAGCTGTTGCTTAAGAACGAAACCAACGCAGCAAACGGAATTCGCGATCGCGGCTCACGCCGCTCCCACAGAAAGCAGAAGGAAATCGGAAGCGAAACCATCGCCGGCAAGCGAAGTTCGCGGTCGCGGCTCACGCCGCTCCTACCCCAAGGCGGGTGGCAAGAGAAAGTGGCACGCATGCGCGGCGGGCGGAAGCTGTTGCTTAAGAACGAAACCAACGCAGCAAACGGAATTCGCGATCGCGGCTCACGCCGCTCCCACAGAAAGCAAAAAGCAAAAAGCAGAAAGCAGAAAGCAGAAAGCAGAGCCGATCTGTATCGAGACCGGCGCGCGAACCGCAGTTCGCGCATGCCGCGTCTTACCCCTTCCGAGCCAACCACTTCCTCGCCATGCGCCGCATCGACTCGTCGCTGTGCGGGTCGTCCAGCAGCTCGTCGATACGCCGCCATGCCAGGTCCAGCGACTCCTCGCTGACCACATAGTCCTCGCTGCCGTTGGCGCGGACCACGTAGCGCACGTCGTAGTGCCAATGCCCCGGCACGTCGCGGCGCTCGGGGATCCAGTGCCGGTCCAGGTCGAACGGCTGCGGCTCCACGCTCAAGTCGGTCAGGCCGGATTCCTCTTCGGCCTCGCGCAGGGTCACCCGCGCCAGGTCGCGGTCGCCGTCGGCGTGGCCGCCCAACTGCAGCCAGCGTTCGAGCTTACGGTGATGGGTCAGCAGCACGCGCTCGCCGGCGCGGTCGACCAGCCAGCAACCGCCGGTGAAGTGACCTTCCAGGCGTTCGCGCCGGAACGGGTCCTGGGCGTCGTCGAGCAGGTCGAGGAAGGGCTGGACGCGTTCGGCCTCGTCGGGCCAGAGCCGCGCATAGTCGACGAGATTGGAACGCAGCTCGGCGTCGGGGTCTGAATGTCTCACAAGCATCCCAAATGCTGCACTGCGGCTTGATTCGGAGGCGGATTATGCCGGGAAAGACCATGACTTTGTCCCGCTTGCCGCTCCTTTCCCCGCTGGGTTATGGTGGCCCGCCGTTGCGCCATACGCCGGTCGTGCCGTTTGTACGGGCGGCCGACCTCTCACCATCTGGGGATACTGATGTCTAAGGGCCTATTCATCACCAAGCCGGTGCAAGCCGCGCCGCACGTAGACGCCGGGGAAACCCACGGCAGTCTTCAGGGCGAAGCCTCGCTGAAACGCGCACTGACTTCCAAGCACTTGGTGATGCTGGGCATCGGCGGTGTGATCGGTGCCGGTATCTTCGTCCTCACCGGCCAGGCCGCGGCGCAACACGCCGGCCCGGCGGTGGTCATCAGCTTCATCCTCGCCGGCTTCGCCTGCGCCCTGGCCGGCCTGTGCTACGCCGAGTTCGCGGCGATGCTGCCGGTCTCGGGCAGCGCCTACTCTTATTCCTACGCCACCCTGGGCGAGTTCGTGGCCTGGTTCATCGGCTGGAACCTGGTCCTGGAGTACCTGTTCGCGGCCTCGACGGTATCGGTCGGCTGGTCCGGCTACTTCAGCGAGCTATTGCAACTGGTAGGCGGATGGACAGGCACCGACCTCGCCTTGCCCAAGGCCCTGGCCTCGGCGCCGTACACCTTCGTCAACGGCAGCATCCAGGCCACCGGCACCTTCATCAACCTGCCCGCGGTCTGCATCGTCGCCGCGCTCAGCGGCCTATGCTACGTCGGCGTGACCCAGTCGGCCTTCGTCAACTCGATCATCGTGACCATCAAGCTGGTGGTGATCCTGCTGTTCCTGGCCTTCGCGGTGAAGTACATCAGCGCCGACAACTGGACCCCGTTCATCCCCGAAAACGAGGGCCCCGGCAAGTTCGGCTGGGAAGGCATCGCGCGCGCCTCGGCGATCGTGTTCTTCTCCTACATCGGTTTCGACGCGGTCTCCACCGCCGCCGGCGAGGCCAAGAACCCGCAGCGCGACATGCCGATCGGCATCCTGGGTTCGCTGTTCATCTGCACCATCCTGTACATCCTGGTGTCGCTGACCCTGACCGGCATCGCCGACTTCCGCACCCTCAACACCCCGGAACCGGTCGCGACCGCGCTCAGCAACTACCCGGCCTTGAACTGGCTGCGCTTCATCGTGGTGATCGGCGCGCTCGCCGGCCTGTCCTCGGTGATCCTGGTGATGCTGATGGGCCAGCCGCGCATCTTCTTCACGATGTCGCAGGACGGCCTGATCCCGAAGATGTTCGCCAAGGTCCACCCGAAGCACCAGACCCCGTACGTCGGCACCATCATCGTCGGCATCTTCGCCTGCACCCTCGCCGGCCTGTTCCCGATCGACGTGCTCGGCGAGCTGGTCTCGATGGGCACCCTGCTGGCCTTCGCCACGGTCTGCGTCGGCGTGCTCGTGCTGCGCTACACCCGTCCGGACCTGCAGCGCCCGTTCAAGGTGCCGCTGGCGATCATCGTCTGCCCGCTGGGCGCGCTCGCCTGCCTGTTCCTGTTCTGGCAGGCCTTCTCCGAGCATTGGCGCCTGATGGTCGGCTGGACCGCGATCGGCATGGTGATCTACATGATCTACGGCTACCGCAACAGCAAGCTGCGCAAGGCGGCCTGACCTGGTGCGATTCGCAAGGCCGGCGGGGGCTCCTAACCAGTGCTCCCGCCGGCCTTGACCGTTTCCGGCCCCGCGCGGGCCTGCTCGATCGCACCGGACCGGCCACGGCCCGGCGCCAGGAAGAACCGATGAAACAACTCTGGGCAACCAAACATCCGCACGCCGCGCACGCCGATGCCGAAGGCCTGAGCCTGCACCGCACGCTCGGCCCCTGGGGCCTGACCGCGCTGGGCATCGGCGCGGTGATCGGCGGCGGCATCTTCGTGATCACCGGCCAGGCCGCGGCCGACCACGCCGGCCCGGCGATCATGCTGTCGTTCGTGCTGGCGGCGATCTGCTGCACCTTCTGCGCCCTGGCCTACGCCGAGTTCGCGGCGATGGTGCCGGTGTCCGGCAGCGCCTACTCCTACACCTACGCCACCCTGGGCGAACTGGCGGCCTGGTTCATCGGCTGGATGCTGGTCCTGGAATACGGCGTCTCGGCCTCGGCGGTGGCGGTCAGCTGGACCGGCTACTTCCTCAGCCTGCTCGACCATTTCGGCATACACCTGCCGCAGGCCCTGGTCAGCGCGCCGCTGGACGCGCAGCTGCGCCCGACCGGCGCGATCGCCAACCTGCCCGCGGCCGCGATCGTGCTGCTGCTGACCTGGCTGTGCTACGTCGGCATCCGCAAGTCGTCGGCGATGAACATGGCGATGGTGGCGCTCAAGACCGGCCTGATCGTGCTGGTGATCTTCGCGGGATGGAAGTACGTCGATCCGGCCAACTGGCAGCCCTTCATCCCCGAGAACCAGGGCCCGGGCAAGTACGGCTTCGAAGGCGTGCTGCGCGGCGCGGCGCTGGTGTTCTTCGCCTACATCGGCTTCGAGGCGGTGTCGGTGGCGGCGCAGGAATCGCACAAGCCGCAGCGCGACCTGCCGATCGGCATGCTGCTGTCGCTGGCGATCTGCACCGTGCTCTACATCGCCATGGCCGCGATCATGACCGGCCTGGTGCCCTACACCCAGCTGGGCACCGACGAGCCGGTGGTGACCGCGGTCGCGGCGCATCCGCAACTGGGCTGGCTGCGTGTGGTGGTCGAGATCGGCGCCCTGATCGGCCTGTCCTCGGTGGTGCTGGTGATGATCATCGGCCAGCCGCGCATCTTCATGATCATGGGCCGCGACGGCCTGCTGCCGCCGGTGTTCACCAAGATCCACCCGGTCTACCGCACCCCGCACATCAACACCGTCATCACCGGCATCGGCATCGCCCTGCTGGCGGCGCTGTTCCCGCTGGACGTGCTGGGCGAGCTGACCTCGATGGGCACCCTGATCGCCTTCGCCGCGGTCTGCGCCGGCGTGCTGATCCTGCGCCGCACCCAGCCCGACCTGCCGCGGCCGTTCAAGATCCCGTTCGCCTGGCTGATCTGCCTGGCCGGCATCTTCAGCTGCCTGGCGCTGCTGTCGACCATGACCGCGCACAACTGGTTCCTGATGGTGGTCTGGACCGCGATCGGTTTCGCGATCTACTTCCTGTACGGCATCCGCCACAGCCGCCTGCGCGCGGCGTCGGGGCGCTGAGCCCGGGCGGGCCGCCGGCCCGCGTAGCGCGATCCCCGGCGGGCCGCCCCCAGCGGCCCGCCGACCGCCGGAACGCCGCATCGCCGCCCGCGGACACGCCGTCGGCGCGCAGAGTTTGTAAACTGGCGCCATGAGCGCCGCCCTGCCCTACGACCCGCAACGCCTGGCCCACTGCGCCGGCGAGATCATCGTCAACGTCCGCGAGCTGGCCGCGCGCGGCTGGACGCCCGCCACCAGCAGCAACTTCTCGCGCCGGATCGACGAACGCCATGCGGCGATCACCGTCTCCGGCCGCGACAAGGGCCGCCTGACCGAGTCCGACATCATGGTCGTGGACCTGGAGGGCGAGCCGGTCGCGACCAGCCACCGGCCCTCGGCCGAGACCCTGCTGCATACCCAGCTGTACAAGCGCTTCCCCGAGATCGGCTGCGTCCTGCACACCCATTCGCAGACCCAGACCGTGGCCTCGCGCCTGTACGCCGGCATGGGCCACGTGCACCTGGAAGGCTACGAACTGTTGAAAGCCTTTTCCGGCAACACCACCCACGAAATGGTCGTGGAGCTGCCGGTGCTGCCGAACACGCAGGACATGCACACCCTCGCCGCCCAGGTCGACGCCCTGCTCGACCGTCAGGACATGTGGGGCTATCTGATCGACGGCCACGGCTTGTACGCCTGGGGCCGCGACATGCCCGAGGCGAGGCGCCACCTGGAGGCGTTCGAGTTCCTGCTCGGATGCGAACTGGAACTGAGGAGACTGCAGCGATGAGCCGTCTGCGCATATTCGACGAAGACGACGCCGGCACCCCGCGCGTCAGCACTGCCGACCGCGCCGAGATCGCGCGCGAACTGAGCCGCATCGGCGTCGGTTTCGAGCAATGGCAGGCCAACCGGCCGGTCGTGCCCGGCGACGCGCCGGAAACGATCATGGACGCCTACCGCGCCGACATCGACCGCATCGTCGCCGAGCGCGGGTTCAAGACCGTCGACGTGGTCAGCATCGCGCCGGACAACCCGCAGCGCGAGACCATGCGCCACAAGTTCCTCGACGAGCACTACCACAAGGAAGACGAGGTCCGGTTCTTCGTCGCCGGCTCCGGCCTGTTCACCCTGCACGTCGACGCCGGCGTGTACGAGATCAAGTGCGAGCAAGGCGACCTGATCTCGGTGCCGGACAGCACCCTGCACTGGTTCGACATGGGCCCGGAGCCCAGCTTCGTCGCGATCCGCTTCTTCACCGAGCCGGACGGCTGGGTCGGCCATTTCACCGGCACCGATATCGCCCAGCGCTTTCCGCGCTACGAGAAGGGCCAGGCGGCCTGAGCCGACCCGCGGGCGCGATCCGATCGCGCCCCGCCGCTTACCGACGCAGGCCTGAGCAGGCCTGCGTCCACGTCCCGTCGATCTGCCGCCACACGCCGCCCGGATTGGCGTCGCGCAATTCCGGCGGCAGACGGTCGTCGCGGACCTGGTCGTAGCACTGCAGCGCGGCGAAACGCCGGATCGAAGCAGGCATGCCCACCGAGGTGAAACCGGCGTGGCCGGTGCTCGGATAGGGACCGCCGTGCTGCATCGCCGCGCTGACCGCCACGCCGGTGGGCCACTTGTCGGCGATCAAGCGCCCCACGCGCGGACGCAGCACCTGCGCGATCCGCGACCACAAGCCATCGTCGCTACCGTCCTGCGCAGCATGCAGGGTACCGGTGAGGTTGCCTTCGAATACTGCGGCCACCGCGACCATCGCGTCGTCGCCATCGGCACGCACCAGCAAGGCCACGGGTCCGAAGGCCTCGCTCTGCAGCGCCTGGGCGTTGCGCATGAAGGTCGACGCATCCACGCCGAGCAGGCTCGGCGCGTAGCGGTAACCCGGACCGGACGCAGCGGCCGTGCCCGCCAGCACCTGCGCGCCGGCGCCGCGCAAGGCCTCGACCGAATCCGCCAGATGCCGCTGCCCGCTGCTGGAAAACAGCACCATCGGCGAGGCCGCGGCGAAATGCGCGCTGGCCGCCGCGACGAACGCGTCGCCCGCATCACCCGTCGGCACCACCACCACGCCGGGATTGGTGCAGAACTGGCCGCTGCCCAGGGTGCAGGACGCGAAGAACTCCTGCGCCAACGCCGGCCCGCGCTCCGCGACGGCGCCGGGCAGCACGAACACCGGGTTCACGCTCGACATCTCCGCATAGATCGGGATGCCGGCAGCGTCGGCGGCGGCCTTCAAGGCCATGCCGCCGCCCCGGCTGCCGGTGAAGCCGATCGCGCCGATGCGGCTGTCGCCGGCCAGGGCCAAGCCGAGCGAGCTGTCGAAGTCGTAGAGCAACTGCACCGCGGCGCCGGGCAGGCCGGCTTCGAGCAAGGCTTTGTGCGCGATACGCGCCAGACACTGGCTGGTGGCCGGATGCGCGGGATGCGCCTTGGCGATCACCGGATTGCGTGCGGCGATGGCGGAGGCGAAATCGCTGCCCGCGACGGCGTTGAACGCGAACGGGAAATTGTTCGGCCCGAACACCAGCACCGGCTTGCGCAGCGGCGCGTAGTGCGCGCGCAGGCCGGCCTGGGTGTCGATGACCGGATGAGTCCAGGCATGGCTGCGCACCGCCTGCGCGGCCTGGCGCAGTTGTCCGGTGGTGCGCGGCAGTTCCACCGCGGCCAGGCGCGGCGTGGCCGGCAGCGCGGTTTCCGCATGCGCGGTGGCCACCAACTGCTCCGCAGCCGCCTCGATGCCGGCCGCGTAGCGCTCGAGGAAATCGGCGATGCGTTCGACCGGTGCCGCCGCCAGCGCAGCGGCGACGGCAGCGGCGGCCGAGACCGCAAGATCGAGGTCCTGGCGGCCCGAGCGCGGAAACTCCGGCCCGATCGCATCGCCCGTGGTCGGATCGTGCGCGCGGAAACTGCCGGTGCTCTCCAGACTGGCCTGCCACTTGCCCGCTATCAGGATCTGTTCCATTCCTCACCTCACCTGGATCGCGCAGCGCCGCTCGCGCGACGACGGGCCTGTTGCGCGCATGCTGAATCCCGACGCGACCGGAATCAAAGCTTCGGCCGCGAGGCGATGGCCGCATCGATCACCTTCAACGCCGCGTCGCGCTCGGTGCCCTCGACCACCAGCCGCGGTGCGCGCACGCGTTCGTTGCCCATGTCCACGCGCTGCTGCATCAGCTTGATCAGCTGCACGAACTTGGGGACGGTATCCATGCGCAGCAGCGGCAACAGCCAGGCATACAGTTCCAGCGCCGCCTTGGAGCCGCTGTCGCGCGCGAGTTCGAACACGCGCACCGATTCCTCGGGGAAGGCGTTGACCACACCCGCGATCCAGCCCACCGCGCCCATCGACACGCCTTCGACGATCGCGTCGTCCATGCCCACCATCAGCTCCAGGCGATCGCCGACCAGGGCCTGGATCGCGGCGAAGCGGCGGATGTCGCAGGACGACTCCTTCACCGCCTGCAGCTGCGGATAGGCCGCGGCCAGCTCGGCGATGTGTTCCGGCGTGAAGTCGGTCTTGTAGGCGACCGGATTGTTGTACAGCAGCACGGGCAGCTGGGTGGCCTCGATGATCGCGCGCATGTGCGCGCCCATCTCGCGCCAGTCCGTGGAGTACACGTAAGGCGGCAGCGCCATCAGGCCGCCGCAGCCGAGCCGCTGCGCATCCTGGGCCAGGCGCACGGCCTCGGCGGTGGACAGCGCGGCGATGCCGGGAATCACCGGCGCGCGATCGCCGAGCGCTTCCACCAGGGTCTGGATGATCGCGAGCTTCTCGTCGTACGCGAGCGTGGCGCCTTCGCCCAGCGAACCCAGCGGCACGATGCCGGTGCAGCCGGCGTCGATCAGGCGGCGGGCGTGCGAGGCCAGGAAGGCGTGATCGACTTCGCCGCTGGCGGTGAAGGGCGTGGTGATGGCGGGTACGACGCCGCGCCAGAAAGTAGCGTTGCTCATGCGATCTAGGTCCGTTGCGATGGGAATGGAAAACCGGTGAAGCAGAAACGTCAGGCCTGGATGCCCCAGGCGAAGGGATCGTCGTCCTCGATCAGCAGCCGGCCTTCGCCCATCAGGTGCGCGCGGCCGCTGATGCGTGGGCGGATGCGCTCGATCAGGCGCTGGCCTGCGCCCATCTGATCGGCGCCGCCGTTGGCGCGCCCGTTTTCGGCCAGCGTATAGCTGCCTTCGAACACGCTGCCGAGCACGCTCTCGATGCGGATTACGGCGTCCGGTGCCAACGCACCGTCGGCGGCCATGCAGGCGAGCTTGGCGGAGAAGCCGGTGCCGCAAGGAGAGCGGTCGTAGGCCAGGCCCGGACACAGCACGAAATTGCGCAGCGCGACGTCGGCGCTCAGCGCCGGGCCGTTGAGTTCGATATGGTCGATTTCGGCGCCGTCCGCGCCGCGCACGTCGGCCGCGATCAGCGCCTTGCGGATCGCTTCGGTGTAGCGGGTCAGCTCGCGCCAATGCGGCAGATCCAGCGGGAGCGGGCTGTCCTTGCTGATGAAGAACCAATTGCCGCCCCAGGCCACATCGCCGCGCACGCGGCCGAACTCCGGCACCTCGACCACGACGTCCTGGGCAAGGCGGTAGCTCTCGACGTTGTCGATCGACACGCGACCGTCTTCGTGCAGTTCCGCGACCACGGTGCCCACGGGCGTGTCGATCGCATGCCGTCCTGGCCCGATCCGGCCCAGGTGCGCCAGCGTCCGCACCAGGCCGATGGTGCCGTGACCGCACATGCCCAGGCAGCCGACGTTGTTGAAGAAGATCACCGAAGCCACCGAGCCGGTTTCCACCGGCGGCAGCAGCAATGCGCCGACCATGGTGTCGGATCCGCGCGGCTCGCAGGCCACCGCGCGACGCCAATGGTCGTGGGCGCTGCCGAACAGCGCGCGACGTTCGGCCAGGGTGCCGTCGCCCAGGTCGGGCGCGCCGGAAAGCACCACCCGGGTCGGTTCGCCGCCGGTATGGGAGTCGATGAAGGCTATGGTCTGCATGGCGCTCATCGTCCGTCGCGCGGGACCGCCGGGTCTAGCCGGCATCCCAGCCGACCGATGCGGAAATCAGCATAATCGGTCCATGCACGACAGCCCGCCCACCTTGATCGACGCCGACGAATTGCAGGCCCTGCTCGACGCAGTGCCGGACATCGTTTTCTTCGTCAAGGACCATTCCGGACGCTACACCCATGCCAATCTCACCTTGGTGCGGCGGCTGGGATTGGCCAAGCGCGCGGACGTCGTCGGCCGCAGCGTGGACGAAGTGTTTCCGCCCAAGCTCGGCAGCCGTTACGCCGCGCAGGACCGTCGCGTGCTGGCCGGGCAGCGCATTCACGACCAGCTCGAGATGCACATCTTCCCGAACCGCGTGGCCGGTTGGTGCCTGACCAGCAAGCGTCCGCTGATCAGCGGCGAGCGGGTCGTGGGCCTGATCGGAATTTCGCGCGATCTCGCCCAGCCCGACGGCCGCCATCCGGGCTACGATCGCCTGCGCAACGTGCTCGACCATCTGGAAAGCCATTTCGACGAACCGGTGCGGATGCAGGCCCTGGCCGATCTGGCCGGATTGTCCCTGTCGCAATTGGAGCGGCAGTTCCGCCGCGTGTTCCAGCTCAGTCCGCAGCAGTGGCTCACCCGCTTGCGCATCGAGGCCGCGATGCAGCGCCTGCGCGGGCCCGACACCATCGCCGCCATCGGCCATGCCTGCGGCTTCACCGACCAGAGCGCGTTCGCACGTCAGTTCAAGGCGACCGTGGGCATCACTCCGCGGAACTATCGGAAGCTGCACCCGCTCGGCTCCGCCGAGCCGACATGAGCATCTGCACCGCGGCGATCAGCACCACCACCAGCACCAGCCAGCGCAGCCAGATCACCGGCAGCGATTTGACCACGAACGCGGCGATCAACACGCCCGGAATGCCGCCCAGGGTCAGGCCCAGCGCCGCACGCAGATCGTAGCGTCCGGCGCGAACGAAGGCGCCGCCGCCTACCGGCATCAGGAAAGCGCAGGCGCCCATCATGATCGGGAACGCCGCCAGCGGACTCATGCCGAGCAGGCTCACCAGGATCAGGCAGGGCGCGTACAGCCCGATCCCGAGCATCATCAACGCGCCCAGCATGAAACTCGCCGCGACCGCGAACGCCAGCGTCGCCCCCTGCAGGCCCTGCGCATCGCCGCCGCCGGGCAGCCACTCCAGGTTGGTCGCCAGGAACAATGCCGCCGCGGCCAGCAAGGCCACGCCCATGCCGATCTGGATCGCGCGCCGCGGCAACCGCGTCACCACGCCCACGCCGATCCAGGCGCCCGCGACCGCGGCCGCGATCATGCTGGCCAAGGTGACGAAATCCACCGTCACCACCGCGATGAAGATCAGCGCCTGCGCGACCGTGGGCAGCGCGTGGCCTGCGTTCAAGGTGCCGGGAATGTCCTCGTCGGCGACCCGGCCGCGCAGCTTGAAGATCGCGGTGGTGGTGGCGAACGAGCCGATGCCGAGGGTGTCGAAGAAGTTGGCCGCGAAACCCGTCAACCAATCGCCGAGGCTGGGGCGCGGCGATGCGCCGGTCGCGGCGCTTCGGCGGCGCTCGATCGTCCACCAGCGCGCAGCGTAGGCCAAGGCCAGGGCCGCGAGCGCCGACAGCAGGACCAGGGGCCCGACGCTCATGGCGCGCAGCCCGCGAATCCGGCTATGGCCTGTGCAGCTGTTGCCATCGCATCCTCCCAAACCCCCATTCACGCATCTTCGGTGCAGGGCGCTGGCCTGGATTGGCCCGCTTCCGCGCCAGGGATGCGGATTTTTGCGTAGTCGGCGAGCGGCCGCGGTGCCTAGGATGGTGGCTCGAATCCGATGCCCAGGACCGCCCTTGATCCACCCATCGCCCACGGCGGGCGCGACGTCGATGCAACGCGCACCATCGCCTCTTCGCTGCCCGTGGCGCTGCGCATGAGCACCTCGGACAGTCACGACGGCCCCATCGCAGTGATCGGCGCCGGCGTCATCGGTTGCGCCGTCGCGTATGCGCTGGCGCGCGAGGGCCGACCAGTGCTGCTGATCGACCGGGCCGCGCCCGGCGAGGCCGGCGCGTCCTACGGCAATGTCGGGCACCTGGCCACGGAACTGGTCGAACCCCTGCCCTCGCCCGGGCTGTTGTTCGGCTTCTGGCGCGAGCTGTACGCGCTGGGCGGGCCGTTGGACGTGCCGGTGCGGCGGCTGGGCGCGTTCGCGCCATGGGCGCGGCGTTTCGCGATGGCCGCGTTCCGGCGCCGCGCCCACACCCAGCATCTGGCGCCGCTGGTGCGACCGGCCGGCGCGGCCTATGCGCAGCTGCTTGCGGAAATTGGTCGCGAGGATCTGCTGCGACGCAACGGCCACTACCAATTCTGGCTGAGCGCGAAGGGCGCGGCCCAGGCCACGGCCGAGGCGCGGCACATGCAGGCGCTGGGCATTCCGACCGCGCCGGTGGCGCCGGACGTGCTGGCGAACGTGCGTACGGCGGCCGGCGCGCAGCATGCCGCCGGCCTCTGGTTTCCCGAGAGTGGGCATATGCTCGATCCGCAAGCCGTATGCCAGGCGCTCGCGCATGCGGCCGCGGCGCGCGGCGCGCAGCTGCGGCAGCTCACGGTGCGCTCGCTCGAACCCGAAGGCGAGCGCATCGCGATCACCACCGCAGACGAACGCTTCAGCGTGCCCGCGGCCGTCGTCTGCGCAGGCGCCTGGTCGGCGCCGCTGCTGGCGCCGTTCGGCCTGCACGCGCCGCTGGAAGCCGCCTACGGCTACCACGTCGAACTGCCCGACGAAGCGGCCTATGTCGACGCGCCGGCGCTGTACGCGGATCAGAAAATCCTGGTGACGCCGATGCGCGGACGCCTGCGCGCCTCCGGCTACATGGAGTTCGGCGGATTGGACGGCGCGCCGGATCCGCGCAAGCCCGCGCGCTTGCGCAGCCAGCTCGCCGCGCTGGGTTATCGCTGCGCGGCCGATGGCCCGAGTTGGCGCGGGCCGCGACCGGTGCTGCCCGACTACCTGCCCGGCATCGGCCGCGCACCGGGGGCCGCCCCGCTGTACTACGCCGTCGGCCACCAGCACCTGGGCCTGACCCTGGCGCCGGCGACGGCGGACTTGATCGCCGACCTGGTCGCCGCACGCACGCCGCGCCAGGACCTGAAATCCTTCGATCTGTCGCGGTTCGGGTCGCCGAGCCGCCAACGACCTTCGATCCGAGCAACGCCATGACTCTGCATACCATCGCCGAACAATCGGACTTCCACCGAACCGGTCGCCTGGAGGAAGTCGAAGCCCTGTGCGCAGGCTACGCCGAACGCTGGCCCGAGGCGGTGCGCAGCTTCGTCTACGGCTACTCGGGCGAGGGCCGCCCCTTGCGCGCGTTGCTGGTCTCGCGCAGCGGCGCGCTGACCGCCACGGCGCTGCGCGAACGCGGCATCCCCTTGCTGATGATCCAGGCCGGCATCCATCCCGGCGAGAGCGACGGCAAGGACGCCGGCTTCGCCGCCCTGCGCGAGTTGCTGGGCGGCGAACCGATGACCGAACCCAGCCATCCGGGCAAGATCGCCATGCATGCGCCGGCGGCGGACGTGCTGGAGCGCATCGCGCTGCTGTTCGTGCCCGCGTTCAACGCCGACGGCCACGAACGCGTCGGACGTTGGAACCGGCCGAATCAGAGCGGACCGGAGGAGACCGGCTGGCGCGCCACCGCGCACAACCTCAATCTCAACCGCGACTACACCAAGGCCGATGCGCCGGAAATGCAGGCCATGCTGCAACTGCTGTGCGACTGGGATCCGCTGGTCTGCGCCGACATGCACGTGACCAACGGCGCCGATTTCGAGCCGGACGTGTCGATCCAGGTCGAGCCGATCCACCAGGGCGACCCGCAGCTGTACGCCAGCGGCATGCAGCTGCGCGATGCGCTGATCGAAAGGCTGGTCGCGCAAGGTTCGCTGGCGCTGCCGTTCTATCCCGATCTGGCGGTGGCGGACGACCCGGCCTCCGGCTTCCAGCTCACCGTCTACTCGCCGCGCTTCTCGACCGGCTACTTCCCGGCGCGCAACCGCTACACGGTGCTGGTGGAAACCCATTCGTGGAAGGACTACGCGACCCGCGTCCGGGTCACGCGCAATACCATCGTCGGTCTGGCCGAACTGACCGCCGAGCACGGTGCGCAATGGCGCGAGGCAGCGCTGCGCGCCGACGCGACCCCGCTCGGCGGCGAGAACGTGGTGCTCGACTACGCAGCCGGCTGGCGCGAGCCGACGGCGGACGCCGAGGACGCGGCGCCGGAGGCCATGCAGGGCGATGCGTCGCTCGGGACCATCGAAACCGTCGAGACCATCGAGTTTCGCGGTTACGCCTACACCCGCGATCCCTCGCCGATTTCCGGCGAACCCGTCACCGTCTACGATCCGCGCACGCCGCAGATCTGGCGCGTGCCGTTCCGCCGCAACGTCGCTCCCTCCCTGGTCGTGCGGGCGCCGCGCGGCGGCTACCTGGTGCCGCCCGCCTACGCGCAGGCCATCGAACGCAAGCTCGCGCTGCACGGACTGAGTTCGCGGCGCCTGGATAGGGACGCCGGAACGCTGGAGGTCGAAGCGTTCCGGGCGACGCGCGCCCGTTTCTCCCCGACGCCGTTCGAAGGGCGCATGCGACTGAGCTTGCAGGGCGCCTGGCGGCCGGAACCGCAACCGCTGCCGGCCGGCACCTTGTTCGTACCGATCGCGCAAACCCGTGCGCGCCTGCTGATGGCGCTGCTGGAGCCGCAGGCGCCGGACTCGTACGCGGCCTGGGGCGGCTTCAACGCTCACTTCGAGCCCAAGGAATACGTCGAGGCCTATGTGACCGAGATCTTCGCGCTGCGGATGCTGGACGAAGACGCCGTGCTGGCGGCCGAATTCCGGCGCCGCCTGAAGGAGGACACGGCCTTCGCCGCCAGCCCCGACGCACGGCGCGAGTTCTTCCAGAGATTGCACGCCTCATGGGATGCGCGCTTCAACATGTACCCGATCTACCGCAGCGACAGCGTGCCGGCGGAGGCCTGAGTCCCGCCGGCAGCCAGTCGCCGCATATCGGCTTCGCAATCCGATCCCGGCGCGGGTTTCGCCGCGCCTGCCGCGCTCTCGCCTTCGCTGCGAGAGCGGCCGCCCTATCCACGCCTGCTTCGGCGCACGCCCGCCTCGGCGGCCGGCAGCGGCGCATCCGGCTCCGCCGCCACCCGACCCTGCACGGTACGCGCTCGCATTGCCGGGCCCAGCGGCGCCTACGGCGGCTTTTTTTGCCTAGCGCGCGCCCCACGGGCGACAATCCGCCATCCCTACGCGATTTCCCGCCATGCCCATCCGCGCCATCCTCACCGACATCGAAGGCACCACCAGCAGCATCTCGTTCGTGAAGGACGTGCTGTTCCCGTACGCGCGCCGCGCCCTGCCCGGTTTCGTCGCCGCGCGCGGGCGCGAGCCGGCGGTGCGCAAATGGCTGGACGCGGTCGCGACCGAGAACGGCGGCGTCTGCGAGGACGCGATGATCGTCGAGGTGCTGCAGGGCTGGATCGACGAGGACCGCAAGCACACCGCGCTCAAGGCGCTGCAGGGCATGGTCTGGGCCGACGGCTACAAGGGCGCCGACTTCACCGCGCACATCTACCCCGACGCCGCCGCCGCGCTGCGCGCCTGGCACGCGGCCGGACTGCCGCTGTACGTGTATTCCTCCGGCAGCGTGCCGGCGCAGCGGCTGTTCTTCGGCCACAGCGACGACGGCGACCTGACCGGGCTGATCTCGGGCTGGTTCGACACCGAGATCGGCGGCAAGCGCGAGGCCGCCAGCTACGCCCGTATCGCCGAGGAGATCGGCCTTCCTCCGGGCGAGATCCTGTTCCTGTCCGACGTGGTCGAAGAATCCGACGCCGCGCGCGAGGCCGGCCTGGCCACGGTGCTGATCGATCGTCTGGACGACTACCCGCAGCCGCGCGTAGGCGAGGCCGCGCACGGGCATGCGCGCGCGACCGCGTTCGATCAGGTCGAGGTTTGACGCGACACCTGGAGTTGCGGTCGTCGTAGGCGGCCCGAGCAGAAGTTTGAGGCGTCAATCGCGGCTCACGCCGCTCCTACAGACGCAGACGCTGACGCTGACGCACCTTAGCTTTGGGGTAGGAGCGGTGTAAGCCGCGACCGTCGGCGCGAGCAGCCGCGCCGACCAAGCAAGTTGCCCGCAACGGGCTACATGCGTCGGTGCGACAGCTGATGCCTAGACGCTGAGAGGCCGCGGCTTACGCCGCTCCTACCCCAGGCCAGGCGAACACTATAGGCGACTGACGCTGCGCACCCGCACCTCCGCGCAATCCACACCGTGCGCCTCCGCCGCCTGGCGGCGGAGGCGCTCCAGCACCTGGGCCGGATCGAAGGCGCCGGCCGGCGCGTAGTCCAGCGTGCTCTGGCCCCACACGACGTAGCGGCCGCCAACCAGGATCTCGTAGTCGGCGAAGTAGTAGTAATGCGCGCTCATGTTTGGCGCCCGGGTCATAAGCTCTCGGCTCAGGTACCCACGTGCACGCCGTGCCCGCACTCGGCGCAGCCCAGATGTTCCAGTGCGATCGCCAGCGCCAGGGTGTAGCTCTGCGCGGCGTAGCCGTGCACCTGCGCCAGGCAGGCGCCGTCGCGCGGCGCCAGCGAGGGCTCCGGCGCGTCCATGTCGTCGTCGTGGACTTCGATGTAGGGCGTGTCGAGCGCGTTCAGGGCGCGACGCAGGCGTTCGCTGGCCGGAGCGCAGGCGCCGGGGTCGAACAACAGCAGCTCCACGCCGCTGGCGCGCAGGCCGCACAGGCCGTCGACCAGCTCGGCTTCGCTGCGGCAGCTGCGCAGAGCGATTGTCTTGCCGGCGTCGGCCGCGCATTCGGCCAGGCGCGCGCGCACCGCGTCGGGCACGCGTGCGGCTTGGGCGTAGTGGGCTTCGGGACCACGCAGAATCACGATGGACACGTTCTTGCTCGCTGCGCGCTCGGGGCGGCGCGCATGCGGCACTGTAGGCGCGGCCGACGTAAAGCCTCCATGCCGCGCGCGCGGCGCGGCGTAACCGCGGCGTAAATTCCGATGCGGCGTCGGCGACGGTTCAGCCGTGGATCTTCTCGCCGCGTTCCAGCATCGCCACCAGCTTCTCGATCCGGGCCGCGCGGGTCTCGGGCTTCTTCGCGGTCTGGATCCGCCACAGCACCGCGTAGCGATTGGCGCGGTCGATCTGCTCGAAGAATTTGCGCGCCTTGGCGTTCTTCTTGAACGCCGCGGCCAGGTCGTCGGGCACTTCGATGTTGCGCGCCGAATCGTAGGCGGCCTGCCAGCGTCCGTCGGCCTGGGCCGCCTCGACCTCGCGCAAACCGCCCGGACGCATGCGGCCGGCCGCGATCAGGGCCTCGACCTTGCCGATATTGATCTTGGACCAGACGCTGCGCGACCGCCGCGGGGTGAAGCGCTGCAGAAAGTGCTGCGTGTCGCAGCTGCGCTTGAGGCCGTCGATCCAACCGTGGCACAGGGCCACGTCCAGCGCCTCGGCATAGCTCACCGAGACCACGCCCTGGTCCTTCTTGGCGATCTTCAGCCACAGCCCGGGCGCATCGGCGTGCGCGATCAGCCAGGCCTCCCAGGCCGCGGCGTCGCGGAACAGCTGGATCGGCACATCGGTCGGCAGTTCGGCGCTCATGGCCTTATTCCTTGGCGTCCTGCAATCGGTAGACGGTCTGCGCGCGTTGCTCGCCCCGCCAGGGATCGAGCGTGCGCACTTCGATGCGGTGTTCGCCCGCGGCCAGATCGGTCGGCAAGGTGCCGCGCCACAGGTGCGCGGAGGGTTCGGCTTCGGGCGAGCGATCGTAGCCGCGCAGCGCGGCGGCCTGGTCGTCGCGCGCGTTCTCGGCCAGCAGGTTCGGATCGGCCTGTTCGCTGCGCTGCATCGGCGCCCAGGCGCCGTCGTCGATGCGGAACTCGACCCGGCTGTCGTCCTGGCCCATGTAGACGTTGGCGAATACGGAGAACGCCGGATAGGCGCCGCGCCGCAGCACGCGCGGCGCGTGCAGCGACATCGCCGGCGTCGACGCGGCCGCGGCGGCCAGGCGCGCGGGATGCCAGCTCAATCGATAGCTGCCGGCTGCGTCCACCGCCAGGCGCGCGTAGCCGTTGGGGGTGCCGTCGGCCATGGTCGCGTCGGGGATGCCCTGCCCGTCCTTGACTCCGGACCAGAACGCGCCGCAGGCGGCGCCGACGTTGTACTCGTGCAGCGGCGCAGCGCCGTGCCAGCCGTCCTTGGCGCCGTGATAGACATGGCGCTGGACATGGCCGTGGCCGCTGAGCAGCAGCACGTGCGGGAAATCGCGCAGTAGCGCGAACAGGCGCTCGCGGTCGGCGTGGCGAAAGGTCTCGCGGCCGGGCGCGGCGTCGAAGAACGGGATGTGCACGCCGATCACCAGCAGCCGGTCCTTGCGCGCCGTCGCCAGGTAGCGCTCGAGGAAGCCGAACTGCTCCTCGCGCAGGCCGCCGATGTAGGCCGGGCGCTGGCCGGGCCGGTAGATCACGTCGTCGAGCATCACGAACGAGGCCTCGGGCTCTTCCCAGGCATAGGTGTCCGGGCCGAACACATTGCGGTAGCTGAGCAGCGAATCCTCGTCGCGGCCGGCGTCGAAGTCGAGATCGTGATTGCCCGGCGCGTGCAGCCAGGGCACATCGAGCAGGGCGGTGGCGCGGTTCAGCGCGGGGTACAGCGACAGGTCGTCGTGGACGATGTCGCCCAGGCTCAGGCCCAGGTCGGCGACCGTGCCGCGACCGCGCGACTGCGCCAGCAAGGGTTCGACGATGTCGCGGCGGTAGTAGTCGACGTCGGTGGCGGTCTTGGGCTGCGGATCGGCGAACACCAGCACGTCCAGCTGCGGACGCGTGCGCGCCTGCTGCGGGATCAGGCCGTAATCGCGACAGCTCGGGAAGGAGGCCGGGATGCCGCCGTACTTGAGCTTGGGCCCGGGCTCGCGCTGCACGTTGAAGCTGAAATCCGGCAGTCCGTTGTCGCGGCGTCCGACCCGGTAGCCCGGCGGTTTGATCACGAAGCTGGTGCGGCCGTCGATCGCCGGCAGGTGGTAGCTGCCGTGGGCGTCGCTGACCACCAGATCGACGCCGTCGGAGACCCGGATGCCGGGCAGACCCGGTTCGCCGTCGTCGCGGCGGCCGTTGCCGTTGCGGTCCTCGTACACGGTACCGCTGTTGCACGGCGGCGGCAGCGCGAGCGCGGTGGCCGGGGCGATCAGGGCGAGCGACAAGAAGCAGGCGGTGACGGATGGGCGCATGGCGAACTCCGGGCGGGCGCCCATTATGCGGCGCCCGATTACCGATCCATGTGCCCGGGAACACAAGTACGCGCGCGGACACCGTGCCTACTGTGGGAGCGGCGTGAGCCGCGATATGCGACAACACGCTGGCCGACGCAAAGCCGACTCCGGGCGGACGCTCATTATGCGGCGCCCGGTTGCTGATCCATGTGCCCGGGAGCACGAGTACGCGCGCGGACACCGTGCCTACTGTGGGAGCGGCGTGAGCCGCGATACGCGGCAATACGCGGGGCGGCGCAAAGCCGACTCCGGGCGGGCGCTCACTATGCGGCGCCCGCTTACCGATCCATGTGCCCGGGAGCACGAGTACGCGCGCGGACACATGCCTTCTGTGGGAGCGGCGTGAGCCGCGATACGCGGCAATGCGCGGGGCGGCGCCAGGCCGGTCGCAGGCGGATCGCTCCTGTCTGCGTATTTCGTCGGACAGTGGAATTCTAATCGCGGCTCACGCCGCTCCCACAGACGGCATGCGCGAGGACAGCCGAGAGATTCGGGGCTAGGCCGGCTCGGAGCCGCGATGCGGCTGGCCGTGGCGCGACTTCAGCACCGCGACCGCGTCGGCCAGCGACAGGCCGCGCGCGCGCAGCAGCACCAGCAGGTGGTAAAGCAGGTCGGCGGCCTCGCCGCACAAGGCGGCATCGTCCTCGACCACGCCGGCCAGGGCGGTTTCCACGCCCTCCTCGCCCACCTTCTGGGCGATGCTGCGGCGGCCCTGTTCGAACAGGCGGGTGGTGTAGCTGCCGGGCGGACGCTCGCGTTCGCGGCGCGCGACCAGGCCGTCGAGTTCGACCAGGAAATCGTCGGGCGCGTGCTCGAAGCAGCTGGCGCGGCCGAGGTGGCAGGTCGGTCCCTGCGGGCGCGCCTGCACCAGCAGGGTGTCGCCGTCGCAGTCGGCTTCGATCGCGACCAGCTGCAGCACGTTGCCGGAGGTCTCGCCCTTGGTCCACAGGCGTTGCCGGCTGCGGCTGTAGAAGGTGACGTGTCCGCTGGCCAGCGTACGCGCCAGCGCTTCGCGGTCCATGTAGCCCAGCATCAGCACGCGCAGGGTCGCCGCATCCTGCACGACCGCGGGCAACAGGCCGCCCTGCTTGTCCCACGACAAGCCATCGATGGCTTCGGGCGCCAAGGTCGGCCATGCTGCCGGTTCAGTGGACATCGCGGATTTCTATGCCTTGCGCGCGCAGTTCGCGCTTGAGTTCGGGAATACGGATCGCGCCGGAGTGGAACACGCTGGCGGCCAGCGCGGCATCGGCGTCGGCGTCGCGGAACACCTGGGTGAAATGCTCGATCGCGCCGGCACCGCCGGACGCGACCAGCGGCACCTCGCAGCGCGCGCGCACCTCGCCGAGCTGCTCCAGGTCGTAGCCGTCGCGCACGCCGTCGCTGCCCATGCAGTTGAGCACGATCTCGCCGGCGCCGCGTTCCTGCGCCTCGACCACCCAGTCCAGGGTGCGTCGCGCCAGCGCGCGGGTACGCTCGGGATCGCCGGTGTACTGGCGCACGCGCCACTGCCCGTCCTCGTCGCGCAGGCTGTCGATACCGACCACCACGCATTGCACGCCGAAGGCATCGGCGATCTCGCCGATCAGCTCGGGCCGCTCCAGCGCCGGGGTGTTGATCGAGATCTTGTCGGCACCGGCGCTGAGCACCGCGCGCGCGTCGTCGACGCTGCGGATGCCGCCGGCGACGCAGAACGGGATGTCGATGCTGCGCGCCACCCGTTCGACCCAGTCGCGGTCGACGCTGCGGCCCTGCGGGCTGGCGGTGATGTCGTAGAACACCAGCTCGTCGGCGCCCTCGTCGCGGTAACGCAGCGCGAGTTCGACGATGTCGCCCATATCGACGTGATCGCGGAAGCGCACGCCCTTGACCACGCGGCCGTCGCGGACGTCGAGGCAGGGGACGATGCGCCGGCTCAGCATCGCTGTGCCTTGTGCAGGGCTTCGCCGAGGCCGAAACGGCCTTCGATCAGGGCCTTGCCCAGAACCGCGCCGCGGCAGCCGGCGTCGTGCGCGGCGACGATGTCGGCGATGTCGCGGATGCCGCCGGAGGCCTGCACCTGCATCTCCGGGGCGATCTCGCGCACGTGCCGGTACAGGTCCAGGTTCGGTCCCTGCATGGTGCCGTCGCGGGACACGTCGGTGCATAGCAGGTGGCGCACGCCGACGTCGGCAAAATGCTCCAGCATCGGCTCCAGCTGGGCGCCGCTGTCCTCGGTCCAGCCGGCCACGGGCAGCCGCCAGTGGCCGGTGCTGGACTGGCGCGCGTCCAGGGCGACGGTGATGCGGTCGGCGCCGTAGCGCTGCAGCCAGTCGCCGACGCGATCGGGTTCGCGCACCGCCAGCGAGCCGACCACAACGCGGTCGGCGCCGGCGTCGAGGATGGCCTCGATGTCGGCTTCGCTGCGCACGCCGCCGCCGGTCTGCACCCGCATCCAACTGGTGGTGGTGATCGCGCGCAGCAGCGGCGCCAGGGTGTAGCCGCCGTAGCGCGCGGCGTCCAGGTCGACCAGGTGCAGCCAGCGCGCGCCGGTGTCGGCGTAGCGCTTGGCCATGGTCAGCGGCTCTTCCTCGTAGGCGGTTTCCCGCTCGTAGTCGCCCTGGTGCAGGCGCACCACGCGGCCGGCGCGCACGTCGATGGCCGGGTACAGCGTGCAGTTGTTCATGCCGGCACCCCGTCGAGGAAGTTGCGCAGCAGACGCGCGCCCACCGCCGCCGAACGCTCGGGGTGGAATTGCGCGCCGTAGCGGTTGTCGCGGCCGACCACGGCCGAGAACGGCGCGCCGTGTTCGCTCGCGGCCAGCGTGTCGGGGCCTACCGGCACCGCGTAGCTGTGCACGAAATAGGCGCGGTCGCCGTCGGCGATGCCGTCCAGCAAGGGCGACGTGCGTCGCCGTTCCAAAGCATTCCATCCCATATGCGGCACGCGAACTCCCGGGCGCGGTTGCAGTTTGCCGATGCGTCCCGGCAACAGGCCGAGACACTCCACGTCGCCCTCCTCGGACGACTCGAACAGCAGCTGCATACCCAGGCAGATCCCGAGCAGCGGCTGACGCAGCGCCCGGATGGTGTCGACCAAACCGAGCTCGCGCAGCCGCGCCATCGCTGGCGCCGCCGCCCCGACCCCCGGCAGGATCACGCGCTCTGCCGAACCGATCGTGGCGGGGTCGGCGCTCAAAACCGCGTGCGCACCCAACCGCTCCAGTGCATAACGCACGGAGCCGATGTTCCCCCCCCCCATATCGATCAGTACGACGTTCGTCACGGAAACCTCTCAACCGTATCGCGGTCCCTCGCGATGGTGCTTATTCAGTTAATCGCGGGACCGGTCCCAAACCGGCCCCGGCCGGCCGCACGTGGCCTGCCTGAACGGCTGGGCACGGGCCACCCACGGCCTGCCCCCTGCCCGCGGCCTCAGAGGCTGCCCTTGGTGCTGGGCAGGCCATGGCCCTCGCGCCGGATCGCCTGGCGCAGGGCGCGCGCGACCGCCTTGAAGCAGGCCTCGACCTTGTGATGGTCGTTGTCGCCGCGCACGTTCAGGTTCAGGTTCAGGCCCGCCGACTCGCACAGCGAGCGAAAAAAATGCGGCACCAGCTCGGTCGGCACGTCGCCCACGCGTTCGCGCGCGAATCCGCCCTCGAACACGAAGTACGGGCGCCCGGAGAAGTCCAGCGCCGCGGTCGCCAGGCTTTCGTCCATCGGCAGCACGAAGCCGTAGCGGCCGATGCCGCGCTTGTCGCCGAGCGCCGCGCGCAGGGCCTGGCCCAGGGCCAGCGCGCTGTCCTCGATGGTGTGGTGCTCGTCGATGTGCAGGTCGCCCTTGCACTCCAGCTCCAGCGCGAAACCGCCGTGCTTGCCGAGCTGCTCGAGCATGTGGTCGAAGAAGCCCAGCCCGGTGCTCACGCGCGGCTCGGCCTCGCGGTCCAGGTCGACGCCGACCTCGATCCGGGTCTCGCGCGTGTTGCGCTGGATGCGCGCGGTACGCGGCGCATCGGCCAGCGCGTGCGCGATCCCCGACCAGTCCCATTCGCCGCCGAAATCGACGGTGCGCAGCTGGAAACCGCGGATGCCCAGATTGCGCGCGAATGCGATGTCGGTGTCGCGGTCGCCGACCATGGCCGAACGCGTCCAGTCGATGCCGCGGTCCTTGAGCAGGGGCAGCGCCAGGCCGATCGCCGGCTTGCGGGTGGGCGCGTTGTCGGCCGGCAGGCTGCTGTCGATCAGGACGTCGCGGAACTCGATGCCCTGGCTGGCGAACACCTGCAGCATCAGCGCATGCGGGCCTTCGAAGTCTTCGCGCGGGAACGCCAGGGTGCCCAGGCCGTCCTGATTGCTGATCATCACGAACTGGTAGCCGGCATCGCGCAGGCGCAGCATCGCCGGAATCACGCCTTCGACGAAGCGCAGCTTGGCGTAGCTGTCGATCTGGTAGTCGTCGGGTTCGGCGATCAGGGTGCCGTCGCGATCGACGAACAGGAGTGGGGTCTGGCTCATAGGTTCCGGTGGTCCGACAGGTTCATGCGGCGCGTTCGGCGGAGTCGCGCTGTGCCGCCGCGAGCGGCGCCAGGGCGTCGAGCACGCGTGCGTTTTGTTCTGCGGTGCCCAGGCTGATGCGCAGCGCGTCGCCCAGTTGCGGCGCCGCGCGCAGGTCGCGCACCACCACGCCGGCGGCGAGCAGCGCCTCGAACGCGGCCTGCGGCCGCTCGAAGCGCGCGAGCAGGAAGTTCGCCCGCGAGGGGTAGACCTGGCGCACGCCGGGCACGGCCGGCAGCGCCGCGTACAGGTGTTCGCGTTCGAGCACGCAGGCGGCCGCGTTGTCCTCGCTGAGCGCGCGGGCGCCAGCGTCGAGCGCGCGCAAGGCCAGTGCGACGCAGGGTTCGGCCAAGGGATACGGCGCCTGGCAGCGCTGCAGCGCGGCGATCAGCTCCGCGTCGGCGATGGTGCTGCCGATGCGCGCCGCCGCCAGCGCGTGCGCCTTGGACAAGGTGCGCAGAACGACCACGTTCGGCTGTTCGGCGATCAGGCCGATCGCCGACGGGGCCTGCGCGTATTCGAGGTAGGCCTCGTCGACCACCACCAGCGCGCGTTCGCGCAAGCGCTGCGCCAGCGCCGAGATCGCCGGCAGCGGCAGCAGCGTGCCCGAGGGATTGCCCGGCGAGCACAGGAACACCAGCTTGGCGCCGGAGTCCTCGGCCGCCGTGGCGACCGCGTCGAAATCGCAGACGAAGCCTTCCGGCGTATCGCGCAGCGCGACCTCGACCACGCGCGTGCCGTGCAGGCGTGCGCAGACCGCGTACATGCCGAAGGTCGGCGGCGTGGTCACGATGGCGTCGCCGCCTGGGCGGCAGAACGCGCGCAGCAGCAGGTCGATGCCTTCGTCGCTGCCGCGCCCGGCCAGCAATTGCGCCGGCTCGCAGCCGTACAGCGCGGCCAGCGCCGCGCGCAGCGGCGGCGGCTGCGGATCGGGGTAGCGGCGCAGCGCGCCGTCGGTGTCGGCGGCGTTGGCCCAGGCCGACTCGTTGGCGTTGAGCCAGATCGAACCGCTGAGGGCTTCGCTGCGCGCCGACTTGTAGCCGGCGAAATCGCGCAGGTCCTCGCGCAGCAGCGACAGCGGCGCGTTCATGCCGCCACCTGCCGCAAGCGCAGCGCGACCGCGATCCGGTGCGCGTCCAGGCCTTCGGCAGCGGCCAGTTCGACCGCGCAGGGGCCGATCGCGGCGATCCCGCGCGGCTGCACTTCCTGGACCGTGATCGCGACCTGGAAGCTGGCCACGCTGACCCCGCCGGCGTAGCGCGCCGCGCCGCTGGTCGGCAGCACGTGGTTGGTGCCGCTGCAGTAGTCGCCCAGAGCTTCCGGGGCCCAGTCGCCCAGGAACACCGAA
The DNA here is from genome assembly GCF_001427715.1 of Lysobacter sp. Root667. Classification (NCBI taxonomy): domain Bacteria; kingdom Pseudomonadati; phylum Pseudomonadota; class Gammaproteobacteria; order Lysobacterales; family Lysobacteraceae; genus Lysobacter; species Lysobacter sp. Root667. The sequence goes on along the minus strand of NZ_LMHF01000016.1, from coordinate 155,314 downwards.
CCGGCCGCGAGCACCTGCGGCAGCCACGCGCGGGCGTCGCGCAGGGCCAGGATCAGGTGCTCGGGCGCGTAGCGATTGCTGACCGCGAGCGCGTCGGCGATCGACGTCACCGTGATCGAACGCGAAGCGCGCAAGGCGGCGCGCGCGGTCTCGGCGCGCGGCAGCGCGGCCAGCTGGGAGTCGATCTGGGCGTCGACCGCGTCCAGCAGCGCCGCGTCGTCGCTGAGCAGGATCACCTGCGAGTCCGGGCCGTGTTCGGCCTGCGACAGCAGATCGGCGGCGACGAAGGCCGGATTGGCGCCGGCGTCGGCGATCACCAGCACTTCCGACGGCCCGGCCGGCAGATCGATGGCCGCGCCGCCTTCGAGCAACGCGACCTGGCGCTTGGCCTCGGTGACATAGGCGTTGCCCGGCCCGAACAGTTTGTCGCACTTGCCGACGCTAGCGGTGCCGAAGGCCATCGCCGCGATCGCCTGGGCGCCGCCGAGCTTGTAGAGCCGGCTCACTCCGCAGCGGCGTGCGGCATACAGCACCGCCGGATCGGCACGGCCGTCGCGGCGCGGCGGCGTGCACAGCACGATCTCCGGGCAGGCGGCCAGGCGCGCCGGCATGCACAGCATCAGCGCGGTCGAAGGCAGCGGCGCCGAACCGGCCGGCACGTACAGGCCGACGCGCTGGATCGGGCGCAGGATGCGTTCGCAGCGCACGCCGTCGCCGCTGTCCAGGGCGTAGGGCTGGGTCATGCCGGCGGCGTGGAAGGCCTCGATGCGGCGCGCGGCCTGGTCGATGGCGGCGCGCAACGGCGCGGAGATCTCGCGTTCGGCGGCATCGAACTCTTCGATACCCACCACGAATTCGTCCAGCGCCACGCCGTCGTAGCGCGCGCTCAGGGCGCGCAGCGCGGCGTCGCCGTCCGCACGAACCTGCTCGATGATGGCTGCGACCGACTCGGCGGTGTCGCGGCGGGTCTGCTGGGCCGGACGGCGCAGCGCGGCCTCGCGCTGGTTCTCGTCCAAGGTGTTCCAGTCCAGCCGCTGCATGATGCTTTCGCCGTTCATGCCAGCATGCCCTCGACCGGCAGCACCATCAGTCCGCGCGCGCCGGCGCGCTTGAGCTCTTCCAGTCGTTGCCAGGTCACCGCGCCGTGGCACAAGGCCTGCAGGGCGACGCCGTCGCCGCCGTCCAGTTGCATCACCGTCGGCGTTTCCGCATCGGGCAGCAGCGGCAGCAGCTCGGCCAGCAGCTGGCGCGGAGCCTGGAACAGCAACAGCTTGCTGTGGCGGATGCGCAGCGCGCCGTCGAGGCGGCGCAGCAGCAGGTCGGCCAGTTCGCCGCGCACGTCGTCGAAAGGATGGATCGGCCCGGCCAGCACGGCTTCGCTCTGGATCAGGGTGGTGACCGCCTTGAGCTGATTGGCGGCGAGCGTGGCGCCGCTGGAGACCAGGTCGCAGATCGCCTCGGCCTGGCCCAGGCGCGGCGCGATCTCGACCGAACCCGACAGCAGCACGACCTGCGCGTCCACGCCCTGCTCGGCCAGCCAGGCCGACAGCAGCGCCGGGTAGCTGGTGGCGATGCGCTTGCCCGCCAGTTGCGCCGGGCCCTGCCAGTCCCAAGCCTCGGGCACGGCCAGGTCCAGCCGGCAGGCGCCGAAACCCAGCGCGCGCCATTCGCGGAAGGCGGCGGCGCGGCCGTTGCCGCGACGGTCGCCGTCCTGTTCCAGCAGCACGTTGCGGCCGACCACGCCCAGGTCGCAGACGCCGTCGGCGATCAGCCCGGGGATGTCGTCGTCGCGCACCAGCAGCAGGTCCACCGGCAGGGTTTCGCCGTAGCAGAACAGGCGGTCGCGGCTCTCGCGCCAGCTCAGCCCGCACGAGGCCAACAGCGCGCGCGCCGGCTCGGCCAGGCGGCCCGACTTCTGGATGGCGATGCGCAACCGGTCGCGCGCGGCCGGACTGGCGGTAGGACTCATGGCGGGGGATCTCGAAGAGGCGGGAAGCGAAGGGCGCACAGGCCCGGCGGAACGGTTCAGCGGACGCGCGTGGGGCGTCGATGGAGCGCCGCGGCGTAGCCGCCGGCACCGCGCTCCAGGGTCCGTGCGACACGCCCGATCGTGGTCACGCTGACGCCGGTGCGGTCGTGAATTTCGCGGTAGGGCACGCCGTCGCGCAGCAACGGCACCACGCGCCAGCGGTCGGTCATGGCCTCGAGCTCGGCCGGCGTGCACAGGTCTTCGAGGAAGGCCCGCATCTGCTCCGGATTGCGCAGCCCCACCAGCGCGCCCGCCAGGCTGGCGATCGGGTCTTCGCTGTCGTCGATGTCTATGGCGCGGCGCTTCATGGGGGTTCGCTTCGGGTCCGGCTCGGGTCTGCTTCGGGTTCGCGATCGATAATGTACTAATGCGTTAATACATTAAACGATCCGCCAACCGCCCGTCAAGCCGGCCACGGCCCCGCCCCGCGGGCGGCCGGCATCGGCGAAAGCCGCCGTTCATCACACTAAGACAGGCCGATCGGCGGTCGCTGGCGCTACGCGTGTGGCCGCGCCAGCCGCAAACTAGGGCGGTGCCGGAGCGTAGACTGCCTCCGAGCCCGCGCCGCCGAGACCTGCCGCCGGCCGGACAATGGAGAGAGGGTGCGCATGGGGCGTGGTTGGAGAGGCCTACAGCTTTGGCTGCTCGCGTTCGGGCTCTGCCTCGCCGCTGCGTCGTGGGCCGCAACCGGAAACTCGACGCTGGTGCTGGACGCCACCCATAGCGGCGTTCCGCTGGAACCGTACATCGCCTATTACCACGACGTCGACGGCCGCCAGAGCCTGGCCGGCGCCGAGCAAGCCCTGCGCGACGGCCGCTACGCTCCGCTGCCCAACGGCAACGCCGCATTCGGCTTCCAGCCCGGCGCCTACTGGTTCCATGTGCGCCTGCTCAACCGCGACCGCGACGAGCGGCGCTGGCTGCTGGTGCAGCAGTACGCGCTCAGCGATCGCATCGACGTCTACACCCGCCATGCCGACGGCCGCGTCGAGCATCTCGCCGGCGGCGACAGCCTGCCGTTCTCCTCGCGCAGCATCCGCTACCGGCACCCGAATTTCTGGTTGAACCTGCCTGCGGGCCAGCCCGCGGATCTGTACGTGCGGGTGCAGAGCCAGAGTTCGATGCAGGTGCCGCTGACGTTATTCACGCCGACCGCGTTCACCGAGGTCTCGCGCGACGCGCAGTTCGGCATCGGCCTGTACTACGGCATCCTGCTGGCCTTGTTCATCTACAACCTGGTGCTGTGGCTGAGCCTGCGCGACGCCAGCTATTTCTGGTACCTGCTGCATATCTCGGCCTTCGGCCTGGTGCTGCTGACCCTCAACGGCCTGGGCTTCGAATACCTGTGGCCGCGCTCGACCTGGCTGGCCGACAAATCGGTGCCGCTGTCGATCTGCCTGGCCCAGGTCGGCATGCAGCAGTTCGCCCGCACCTTCCTCAGCCTCAAGCAGCGCTGGCGGCTGGGCGACCGGGTCGGTCTGGCGATGATCGGCTTCTTCGTCCTGCTCGGCCTGGCCGCGACCCGCCTGCCCTACAACGTCGCCACCCCGATCGCTTCGGCGGCGGTGTTCTTCAGCATCGCCTGGATCGCGGTCGCGACCCTGGTGGTGCTGCGCAGCGGCTATAAGCCGGCGCAGTTGTTCCTGCTGGCCTGGTCGATGTTCCTGTTCGGCACCGGCATGTTCACCGCGATCGCCTTCGGCCTGCTGCCCAAGGTATTCATCACCGAGTACGGGGTGCAGATCGGCTCGGCCCTGGAGATGCTGCTGCTGTCGGTGGCCCTCGGCTATCGCTACGCCTCGCTGCGCAGCGAGAACGAACGCATCGTGCACGAGGCCAAGACCCAGCTCGAACACAAGGTCGAGCAGCGCACGGTCGAACTGCGCAGCGCGCTGGCGCAACTGGAAGACGCGCACGAGCGGCTGCGCGAGAGCAGCCAGCGCGACGGCCTGACCGGCCTGCACAACCGCACCCACTTCCGCAACGTGTTCCAGGACCTGCTGGAGAAATCGCAGCAGAGCGGGCGGCCGCTGTCGCTGCTGATGATCGATCTGGACCACTTCAAGCAGATCAACGACCGTTACGGCCATCTGGTCGGCGACGAATGCCTGTGTTGGGCCGCGCGCACGCTCGGCCATGCGCTGCAGCCGCATCGCGCGCTGCTGGCGCGCTTCGGCGGCGAGGAGTTCATCGTCGCCCTGCCCGGCCTGGACCTGCAGGCGGCCTCGCGCGTCGCCGAGGACGTGCGCCAGCACCTGCGCGAGCAGCCCTGCCGCAGCGGCGAGCACGCGATCACCATCACCGCCAGCATCGGCGTGCACGCGATCCAGCGCGAAGCCGACAACGACAGCGATAGCGACAACGCGATCGACCCGGCCCTGCAGGACGCCGACCAGGCCCTGTACCAGGCCAAGGCCGACGGCCGCGACTGCGTGCGCACTTCGATGCCGGAGACGGGCGACCGCCGCGGCTAGCCGATCAGCTGCGGGTCGATCAGCTGCGGGGCAATCAGCCGCGAGGCGACCGGCCGCGTGCGCTTAAGCCGGATGCCCGTAGAGCACGTCGGAACGCAGCACGTACTTGACGCCCTGCTCGACCGCCGCGCCTTCGTGCCAGGTGTCGTGCACGAACAGCAGGGCCTCGCCGGTCGCCGGCGCGATGCGGAAATCGCGGAAGTCGGTATCGCCGCCGACGAAGCCTTCATTGAGATAGACCAGCAGGGTCAGCTTGCTGCTCAAGCCGTCCTCGGTCCAGGGACCGTCCTTGTGCATGCGGAAGCGCTGGCCGGGACCGTATTTGTAGAAGCGCAGGGATTTCGGCAATCCCCGCGCGACCTGACCGTCCAGCGCCGGCAATGCGACGCCGGACAGGCGCTGCCACAGCAAGCCGACCCAGTCCGGCGACTCGAACACCACGCGCTCGTTGTTGCGCACGTGCGGCATCGCCTGCTGACCGGCCGTGGTGCGCACGCCTGCGGCCTCGAAACCGTGCTCTTCGGCCAATGCGATCAACTGCGCGCACTCGTCGGCGCCGAACAGGCCGCCGACGGTGAACGCACGCTCCGAATGCGCGGTCAGCTGCATGCCGATCCCGCAGACCAGGTCACCCGGCTCATTCGCGCACGACCGCGCGCGCGGCCGCGAGCACGCTGCCGTCGGACACCATGCGCAGCGCGGTCGCCACTTCGCCGTCCAGGGCGCGATCGCGCGGCAGGAAGGCGATGCGTTCGCGGATCGCGGCGTGCGCAGCCGCGACCGCACGGCCAGGACGGAACTCGTCGGCGGCCGCGAGTTCGGCGCGCAGGCCTTCGACCTCGGCCAGGAAGCCGGCGTGGTCGCTCTCGCCCGCGGCGGGACCGCCCGCGACCTTGGCGGCCAGCCCGAGCGCGTCCGCGCGATCGGCCAGATCGCGTGCGGCGTTGATCATGTCGCGACGCAGATCCAGCGCTTGCGCGGCGGTGTACAGCTCCAGCGCCAGCACCTTGCCCAGGTCGTCGGCCATGGCCAGCACGTGGCGGGCCTCGTTGGCGCCCATCGAGACGTGGTCCTCGGCGTTGGCGCTGGTCGGGATCGAATACACCGAGGCCGGATGCGCGCGGCTGGCGAGGTCGTTGACGATGGCCGCGGCGGTGTACTGCACGATCATGTGACCGGACTCGGTCGAATCCTCGTTGCCGATCAGGAACGCCGGCAGGCCGTCGTTAGTGGCCGGATCGACCAGCTTGTTGAGACGGCGCTCGGAAATGCTCGCCAGCACCGGGATTGCGGCCTTGACGTAGCTCATCGCCAGCGCCAGCGGCATGCCATGGAAGTGGCCGGCCGAAATCACCTGCTGCTCGACGTGCTCGGCCTGCGCATCCGGGAACACGATCGGATTGTCGGTGAGCGAGTTGAGCTCGACCTCGAGCACGCGCGCGGCCTGGGCCAGCGCATCGCGCACCGCGCCGTGCACCTGCGGGATGCAGCGCAGCGAATAGCTGTCCTGCGGCTGGTGCTTCTTGCCGCCGCGGAACGGACGGAAACGCAGGTAGAACTTCTCGCGGCCGTGACGCTGGCCGAACGGCACCCAGTCCCAGCCGATGTCGAAGCGCAGCGTCTGCGATTCCGGCGTGCTCCAGCTGTGCGGCTGCCAGGCGCGGAAGCGCGGCACCAGGTGATAGGGAATGTCCGACAGGGTCGAACCTTCGAGCAGCCGGCGCAGGTGCGCGGCGACTTCGACCTGGCCCGGGTGCGGACGCAGCGCGTGCACTTCCTCGGCGAACGCGCCCAGGCGGCCGGCGAAGGCGTCGATGGTCATGGCCGCGGCGAGGTCGGCGGTGTCGGCCAGGTCCTCGAGCTTCTCCAGCGCGAGCACGCCGCAGGCGAGCATCTGCGCGGTGCCGTTGTTGAGCGCCAGGCCTTCCTTGTACGACAGCGTCACCGGCTTCAGGCCGGCGCGCTGCAGCGCCTGGCCGCCGGGCATGCGCTCGCCCTCGTAGAAGGCTTCGCCGCCGCCCAGCAGCACGATGGCCAGATGCGACAGCGGCGCCAGATCGCCGCTGGCGCCGACCGAACCCAACTGCGGCACCACCGGCACGATCCCGGCGTTGAGCATCGCCGCCAGCGCCTGCAGGGTCTGCACGCGGATGCCGGAGTGGCCGCGCATCAGGGTGTTGATGCGGATGCACAGCATCGCGCGCACGATTTCGGGAGCGAACGCCTCGCCGACGCAGACCGCATGGGTGACGATCAGATTGCGTTGCAGTTCCTCGTGCAGGGTCTCGCCCGAGGGCTGCGCGCCCGGCAGTTGGTCGCGCAGGTGGTGCGCGCCGAGCAGGCGGTCGGCGTTGCTGCCGAAACCGGTGGAAACACCGTAGATCGGTTCTTCGCGGCGCACCTGTTCGGCCAAGAAGTCGGCCGCGCGTTGCACCGCCGGGAGTTGCGCCGCGGCCAGTTCGACCTGCGCGCCATAAGCCACCGCCACCAGCTGCGCCCGCGTCAGCGAACGGCCATCGAGTTGGATCTTGTTCATTTGCAACCTCGCCTCGCACCCTGGCGATCATCTGAACGGCGGGCCTTCGCCGCGAACGGCTCAGCCCGACCGAGCGTACTCGGGAGTCGGTGCGTCAATGACACATGGTGAACCGCGACGGCGAATGCGCGCCGCGGGATGATTCAGCCCGCCACGGCGCCGGATTCCGATCCGGCGCGCAGCGAACCGTGGAGCGGAATCCGGACGCGAACCCGCGCGCCCGGCACCGCGATTCATCGGCGCACAACGCCATCGGAGCTGCGCGACCCGCAACCCCGATGCCGTCCGCGCCGCTGCAACTCATTCGGAGACGGTCCGCGGCATGACCCGCGCCTGCTCCAGCTCGACCCGCAGCGTGCGCGCCAGATCGCCGCGCGCCACCTCGAACTGGTCTTCGCGACGCAGGTCCTTGACCGTCGCGGTGCCCTTGGCGATCTCGTTCTCGCCCAGCACCACCACGAAGCGGATGCCGGCGCGGTCGGCGTATTTGAACTGCTTGGCGAGCTTGGACGGCTCCATCACCACTTCGGTGTTGAGACCGCCGTGGCGCAGCTCGTTGGCGACCGCCAGGCAGTGCGGCATGTGCGCATCGTCCATCTGCGTGACCAGCACCTGCACGGTGCTGGCGGCGGTGTCGACCAGGCCGGCCTCGCGCAGTTGCCAGAACAAGCGGGTCAGGCCGATCGAGATGCCGACGCCGGGCAGGCGCGACTTGGTGTAGTGGCTGGCCAGGTCTTCGTAACGGCCGCCGGAGCAGATCGAACCGATCTGCGGGTAGTCGTCCAGGGTGGTCTCGTAGACGGTACCGGTGTAGTAGTCCAGGCCGCGCGCGATCGAGAAGTTCAGCGCGTAGTTGGCTTCGGGCACGCCCAGCGCGCGCACCAGTTCCAGCACCTCGCGCAGTTCCGCCACGCCCACGCGCAGCGACTCGTTGCCCTCGCCCAGCGCGTCCAGGTGCGCCATCGCGTCGGCGTGCGAGGTCGAACGGATCTTGACGAAGTCGAGGATGGTCGCGGTGCCCTGCGCGCTCAGGCCGAATTCGGGACCGGTCAGGGTCTCGCGCACGTAGTCCTCGCCGCGCTTGTCGAGTTTGTCGACCTCGCGCAGCACCCGCGCCTGCAGCTCGCCGTCGGCTACGCCCTGGGCCTCGAAGAAGCCGCGCAGCAGCTTGCGGTTGTTGAGCTGGATGGTGAACTTGCCGATGTCGAGCTCGGAGAACACGGCGTGGATCGCGGCCGGCATCTCGGCGTCATGGCGCACGCTCAGCGAGTCCTTGCCGATCACGTCGATGTCGCACTGGTAGAACTCGCGGAAGCGGCCGCGCTGCTGGCGCTCGCCGCGGTAGACGCGCTGCATCTGGTAGCGGCGGAACGGGAACGCCAGCTCATGCTCGTGCTCGGCCACGTAGCGCGCCAGCGGCACGGTCAGATCGAAGCGCAGCGCCAGCTCGGGCACGCCTTCACCGCCGCCCTCGGCGGCCTTGTTCAAGTTGCCGGTGGACTGGACGAAATACACCTGGCGCTCGGTCTCGCCGCCGGACTTGGTCAGCAGCACCTCCGACAGCTCCATCACCGGCGTTTCCACCGGCAGGAAGCCGAAGCGCTCGAAGTTGCGGCGGATCGTGTCGAGCATGCGCTGGAAGGCGATCTGGTCGGGCGGCAGCAGCTCCATGACGCCGGGCGGGGTGCGTGGCTTGATCAAGCGGGACTCCGGAGGTAAGACGCGGCGGGCGGCGCGAGGCGCGCGCCGTCGACGCAAGAGCCGTAGTTTAACGTTCCGACCGTACGGCGCACCCGCACCCGGAATGCCGTGAACGCGGGCTCGCGAAATCGATTGGCTCCGACCCCTTGCCTCGGCCCCTGGGGTGTCGCTAGAATTGTCGGCTCAGCTGTCGGGGTGTAGCTCAGTCTGGTAGAGCGCTACGTTCGGGACGTAGAGGTCGCAGGTTCGAATCCTGTCTCCCCGACCAATCTGAAACCGGAAAAGCCTGGAAACTCACGTTTCCGGGCTTTTTTGTGGGCGCAGCTTTTGTGGGCGGGCTCCGGCGAGGAGCCTGCCCTGCCGCCCGCCGGAGCCGAATCCGCGTCGCGCCCCAGCGTTGTCCCAGCCGCCATCGGCCTTTCATGAACCAATCGAGTGCTTCAGGGCGCGTCGCCCCTGACGGAGCGCCCGGTCGCCCATGCGGCGGCCAAGGCCCTCGGCAAAGAGCCGTCGCCCACTCCGTCGACTATTAAATAGAAGGCAGGCGCGATGGCCGCGGAATGAAGATCGGGCGCTCGCGGATCACGCCGCCGGCCGGACCGCGCCGTCTGGAGCAGGCAGCCCGGACCACGAAGCCCGAGCCCTGCGGGAGCGGCGGCTCAGCCGCACGCACCGCAGCCGGGTCCGGGCATCCCCCACGGAGGCGACCCCGGACCCCACCAGGCAAATCCCTTCCAGCCGTTACGGCTGCACGGCGTATCCGGCAAAGCGCCAGATGCCGTCTTCGTCCAACCGGAACGACACCAGCTCGCGCACCGGCGGCTTGCCGGCGAATTCGGCCAGGAACTCGGTCGAGGCATACAGGCCCGGCGGCAAGGCGCTGCCGTCGCCGGACTGGCGGCGCACCGACAGCCAGCTGCGACTGGGGGTTTTGCCCAGCGGCTGGCGCGACTTGGTGATGCCGGCGACGAACGCATCGCGGGTCAACGACTTCTTGGTGACCACCGAGGCCTCGTCCCACAGCTTCGCCGCCTGGCCCGCGTCCACCGAACTGGCAACGCGCAGGGCCGCATCGCGTATCGCATTGGGATCGACCGCCCCCGGGGTCGCACGGGCAGCGGCCTGAGACGCGCCCGGGCGGGCGGCCTGCGGCTGTTGCGCCGCCACCACGCCCGTGGTCAGCAGCAGGGCGATACCGATTGCAGAAATTAGCTTGTTCATCCGAATACCTCGATCGAAGTTCTATGCCGCGTGCACTAAGCCTAGTGCCGCGGTGTTATTGAAGCCCCCACACCACCACCTCGACGCGGCGATTGGGCTGCAGGCAGGCCACCAGTTCGTCTTTCGGCAGCGAATCGGAGCACTCCTTCACCGGCTCCGACTCCCCTACCCCCTGCGCCTTCAGGCTGTCTGCCGCCACGCCGTTCTCGATCAGCAGTTCGCGCACGGTCTGCGCGCGCGCCTGCGACAGGGTCTGGTTGGCGGCCTCGTCGCCGATCCGGTCGGTATGGCCGATCACCTGGACGATCGTCGCTTTCGAGCCCTTGAGCTGGCCGGCGATGGACGCCAGTTCCGCGCGGCCTTGCGGCAGGATGTCCTGCGGCCCGGAGCGCGCGAACGCGAACAGCGCATCGGCGGACAGTTCGAAACGCTTCGGCCCGGCCGCGGGCGCGGCCGCCGCAACGGCCGGAGCCTGCGTCTTCAACAGGTCCGCGCATCCGGCCGGCGACCAATGGAAACTCTGGCCGTGGTAGTCCTGGTCGAAGAGCACCTTGTACTGACAGGTGACGACGGTGTCGTCCTGGCGGAAATGAAACAGGTAGTCCCACTCGCGGGCGGCGTAGCCTTCACGGAAATGCGGCCTGCCGATCAGGTAGTACAGCTGATCCTTGGTGACGCCGGCGCCGATCTGGCGCAGGTTGTCGACATTCGGGAACGTGCCTTCCTTCAGCACGATCCGGTCGACGGATGGAAAGACGACCTCGCCCGCCCGGCCGTCCGGCGCGATGTCGCGGCTGACATGGCGCGTGCACGCCGTCAGCGTGGCGGTCGCGATGAGGGCGCATAGTGCGAACCGTGCGATTCGCGTCGAGTTGTTCGTGATGACCATGCTTGTATCGCCTCTTGTATGTCGTCTCATGACTTCGGTGGTCGGTCGGATGTCCCTGGCGACGGCTGCTAGCCCGAGGATGTCCGCCGCCGCTGGCCGGTATCCGCTTGGTAAAAAGGAAGCGGCAGGCCATGCCGGGGTGGGCGCTTGCGCAGGCCTGCCGCTTCGGCAACTACCATTGAATTCCGGCGCCCACCGAGAAGCCCCAATCGCGAGTGGTATTGCCGCTGGCCTGGGCCTTGTAGACGAAGCGGCCGTTGTCGGTGATGCCCGACAGGCCCAGGGCCATGCCGTACTCGCCCTGGTAGCCGCCGAAGCCCACCGCCAACATGCTCTTGCCCGGCAGGTAGGCCTGCGGCAGGCCGGCCATGGCCATCGCCGAGGATGTCGCGCCGCGGTAACCGCGTTCCATCGTCCACACATCGTTGTCCAGCTGGGCCAGGCGGGCGTCGGTGTACTGGTTGGCCTGGTTGATCGCGTAGTTCACGCCCGAGCTCAACTGGTTGACGTTGACCGCGTCGGTGCCGGCGATGCCCGGCGCCACGCCGGTGATCGTGCGGCCGCCGATGTTCATCTCGCCGGTCGAGGTGCTGTTGCCCACGTAGGCAGCGTTGTAGTTGCTCTGCGCGCCGACGGTGGTGGCCGAGCCGTTGCCGACGGCGACGCTGTTGACGTGGGTGGCCGTCGAACCGGCACCCAGGGCCGCGGAGTTGTTCGCCGTGGCGCTGGTGTTCGCGCCGATCGCGACGCTGTTGTTGCCGCTGGCGCTGGAGTTGACGCCGCCGGCCATGGCGTTGTTGCCGGTGGCGCCGTTGTTGGCGTAGTTGCCGCCCTGCACGCCGCCGTCGTTGACGCTGTAGTAGTGGGTCGCGGTGGCGTTGACGTGGTTCTGCACCGCCTGCAGCTGGGCGACGTTGACGGCATCGCTGGGCGCGGTGCCGGCGGCCACGCCGGTGATCTGGCGGTACAGGCCGTTGCTGGCGTCGCCGACGCTGACCGCACCGGCGGTGCTGGTGGTGGCCGCAATGGCCGCGGTCTGGCCGGCGGTCGCCCCCGGAGGCACGTAGCCGGCGACACCGGCGGCCGTGTTGGAGACCGAGTTCGCGCCCAGGGCGACGCCGCCCGCCACCGTGGATTGCGAACCCGAGCCCACCGCCACCGAACCGGTGCCGGCCGCGTTGCTGTTGACGCCCACCGCGACGCCGCCCTGGCCGCTGGCCGAGGCGTTGACGCCGGCCGCCACCGAGTTCACGCCGCTGGCGCCGTCGTTGTTGTAGTTGCCGCCGTGCGTGCCGCCGTCGTTGACGCTGTAGTAGTGCGCCGTGGACGCATTGACCACGTTGCTCAGGTTGGCGATCGCCTGGTTGGTCGCATACAGCTGCGAGCCGTTGATCGCATCCGTGCTGGTGCCCGAGATGCGACCGGCCGCGACGTTGGTGATGGTGCGCTCGGCGCCCAGGCTGCCCACGCTCACGGTGCCGACCGGCGCGGTGCCGGCGAAGCTGTAGCTGGTTCCGCCGATGACCACGCCCGCCGTCCCCACCGCCGCCGCCGTCGACGCGTTCGATCCCAGCGCCACGCTGTTGGCGTCGGTCGCCGTCGCGTTGAAGCCGATGGCCACGGCGCCGTCTCCGCCCGCCGCCGCGTTCACGCCCGCTGCCAGCGCGTTCAAGCCGGTGGCGCCGTCGTTGGCATGGTTGCCGCCCTGCACGCCGCCGTCGTTGACGCTGTAGTAATGCGTCGCGCCGGCATCGACCTCGTTGCTGAGGTTCTCGATCGACTGGTTGGTCGCGAACAGCTGCGAGCCGTTGATCGCATCGGTCGAGCTGCCGGAAATCCGGCCGGCCGCGACGTTGGTGATGGTGCGCTCGGCGCCGAGACTGCCCACGCTGACGGTACCGATCGGCGTGGTGCCGGCGAAGTTGTAGCTGGTGCCGGCGATGACGACGCTGGAGGTACCCACCGCGACCGCCGTCGAGGCGTTCGAACCCAGCGCCACGCTGTTGGCGTCCGCCGCCGTCGCGCCGAAGCCGATGGCCACGGAGCCGGCACCGCCCGCCGCCGCGTTCACGCCTGCGGCCAGCGAGTTGAGGCCGGTGGCGCCGTCGTTGGCGTAGTTGCCGCCCTGCACGCCGCCGTCGTTGACGCTGTAGTAATGCGTCGCGCCGGCTTCGACCACGTTGCTGAGGTTCTCGATCGACTGATTGGTCGCGAACAGCTGCGAGCCGTTGATCGCATCCGTCGAGCTGCCCGAGATCCGGCCCGCCGCGACGTTGGTGATGGTGCGTTCGGCGCCCAGGCTGCCCACGCTCACCGTGCCGGTCGGGGTGGTGCCGGCGAAGTTGTAGGTCACGCCGTCGATCGTGGTATTGGCGGTTCCGACGGCAGCCGTCGTCGCCGAGCCCGCGCCCAGCGCTACGCTGTTGGCATCGGCCGCCGTCGCGCCGGAACCGATGGCCACGGAGCCGGCACCGCCCGCCGTTGCGTTCACGCCCGCCGCCAGAGAATTCAGGCCGGTGGCGCCGTCGTTGGCGTAGTTGCCGCCCTGCACGCCGCCGTCGTTGACGCTGTAGTAGTGCGTCTGTCCCGCCGTCACTTCCTGCGACAGCGCGCGCAACTGAGCGACGTTGACCGCGTCGGTGTCGGTGGAGCCCGCCGCCACGTTGGTGATCTGGCGAGTCTGACCGCTGCTGCCCACGCTCACCGCGCCCAGGCGGCTGACCCAGGTGCTGCTGGTATCGGTGGAAGGCAGGCCGGTGACCGGGTCGTAGCCCGCCGCGCCGGCCGCCGTATTGGCCACCGAGAACGAACCCAAGGCGACGCCCTGAGGAGCGCTGGCGATCGAGCCCGCACCCAGGGCACTGGCGTATTGGCCGCTGGCGGCGGAACTGTCGCCCAGCGCGACGGCGCTGCGCCCACTGGCCGCCGAGGCCGGTCCCAATGCCAGCGCGCCCAAGGCGCTGGCGTTGGCGCCGCCGCCGAACGCGGCCGACGAGGCTCCCGATGCCTGCGAAGTGTCGCCCACGGCGACGGCGCTGACGCCGGAGGCGCCGGCGTTGGGACCGATGGCGGTGGCCGCGCGTCCCGAGGCGTTCGCGTTCGTGCCGAATGCGCTCGAGAACTGATCGCCGGCCTGGGCGTTGTTGCCCACGGCCGTCGCGAACTGCCCGCTCGCGGTCGCCGTGTCGCCGACCGCGGTCGTCCAGCCCGCGGCCGCATCGGAGTTCACGCCCACCGCCACCGCGCCCTGATCGGCGGCGGAGGAATTGAATCCGACCGCCACCGACAGGTTGCCGCTGGCGCTGGCATTCACGCCGGCCGCCAAGGCATTGGTTCCGGTCGCGCCATCGTTGGCGTAATTGCCGCCCTGCACGCCGTTGTCGTTGACGCTGTAGTAGTGCGTCGCGCCGGCTTCGACCTCGTTGCTGAGGTTTTCGATCGACTGATTGGTCGCGAACAGCTGCGAGCCGTTGATCGCATCGGTCGAGCTGCCGGAGATCCGACCAGCCGCGACGTTGGTGATGGTGCGTTCGCCGCCGACGGTGCCCACACTGACCGTGCTGGTCGGCGTGGTGCCAGCGAAGTTGTAGGTCACGCCGTCGATGGTGGTGCTGGACGTCGCCACCGCAGCGGCCGTCGCCGAGCCCGAACCCAGGGCGACGCCGCCGGCATTCGCCGCGGTCGCGCCGAAACCGATGGCCACGCCGCCGTCCCCGGCCGCCGTCGCGTTGACGCCNGCCGAGCCCGAACCCAGGGCGACGCCGCCGGCATTCGCCGCGGTCGCGCCGAAACCGATGGCCACGCCGCCGTCCCCGGCCGCCGTCGCGTTGACGCCCGCCGCCAGCGCATTCAGACCGGTCGCACCGTCGTTGGCGTAGTTGCCACCCTGCACACCGTTGTCGTTGACGCTGTAGTAGTGCGTCGCGCCGGCTTCGACCTCGTTGCTGAGGTTCTCGATCGACTGGTTGGTCGCGAACAGCTGCGAGCCGTTGATCGCATCCGTCGAACTGCCGGAGATCCGGCCGGCCGCGACGTTGGTGATGGTGCGTTCCGAGCCCAGGTTGCCCACGCTGACCGTGCTGTTCGGTGTGGTGCCGGCGAAGTTGTAGGTCACCCCGTCGATGGTCGTGCTGGACGTCGCCACCGCAGCGGCCGTCGCCGAGCCCGAACCCAGGGCGACGCCGCCGGCATTCGCCGCGGTCGCGCCGAAACCGATGGCCACGCCNGCCGAGCCCGAACCCAGGGCGACGCCGCCGGCATTCGCCGCGGTCGCGCCGAAACCGATGGCCACGCCGCCGTCCCCGGCCGCCGTCGCGTTGACGCCGGCCGCCAGCGCATTCAGACCGGTGGCGCCGTCGTTGGCGTAGTTGCCGCCCTGCACGCCGTTGTCGTTGACGCTGTAGTAGTGCGTCGCTACCCCGTCCACCAGATTGGTCACCTGGTCCAGATTGACCGCGTCGCCGCCATTGACTGCCGGAGCCACATTGGTGATGGTGGTATTGCCGGCATCGATGCCGATGTTGGTGATGCTGGGACCGCCGCTGATGAAGCTGATGCTGCCGTCGTTGATGACGGTATCGCCGACGGTGACCGAGTTGAAGCTCGGGTCGGCCACTACGCCCACGGTCAGCGTGCCGGTGCCATCGTTGTAGTTCACTGTCGCGTTGCTGCCGGCCGTCACCGTTAGCGTTTCATCCGGAGCGATGTTGCCGGTGTTGGTGCCGTCGCTGATGTTCCAACCCGCATTGGCGGTGGTGGCCACCGCTTCGATGGCCTGGTTCGTGGCGAACAGCTGCGAGCCGTTGATCGCATCCGTCGAACTGCCGGAAATCCGGCCGGCCGCGACGTTGGTGATGGTGCGTTCCGAGCCCAGGTTGCCCACGCTGACCGTGCTGTTCGGCGTGGTGCCGGCGAAGTTGTAGGTCACCCCGTCGATGGTCGTGCTGGACGTCGCCACCGCAGCGGCCGTCGCCGAGCCCGAACCCAGAGCGACGCCGCCGGCATTCGCCGCAGTCGCGCCGAAACCGATGGCCACGCCGCCGTCCCCAGCCGCCGTTGCGTTCACGCCGGCCGCCAGCGCATTCAGACCGGTCGCGCCGTCGTTGGCGTAGTTGCCGCCCTGCACGCCGTTGTCGTTGACGCTGTAGTAATGGGTCGCGCCGGCTTCGACGACGTTGCTGAGGTTCTCGATCGACTGGTTCGTGGCGAACAGCTGCGAACCGTTGATCGCATCGGTCGAGCTGCCGGAGATCCGGCCGGCCGCGACGTTGGTGATGGTGCGCTCGGTGCCCAGATTGCCCACGCTGACCGTGCTGGTCGGCGTGGTGCCGGCGAAGTTGTAGGTCACGCCGTCGATGGTGGTGCTGGAGGTCGCCACGGCGGTCGCCGTGACCGAACCCGAGCCCAGCGCCACATCGCGGGCGTTGTTGGCCACGGCCGTATCGCCCAGCGCGACCGCGCCCGCCGCCAGCGCGCTGCTGGTGCTGCCCAGCGCGACGCTGCCCTGGCCGACCACGGTGTTCTGATAGCCGATGCCGACCGCGCCCTGCGCCGCCGTGCCGGCCACGCCCACGGCCTGGCCGCCGCCGCCGACCATATTGGTATTGCCCATCGCCACCGAACCGTTGCCGGTGGCGGTGTTGTCCAGGCCTTGCGCGACCGCGCCGTTGCCGGTCGCGGNCTGCTGGTGCTGCCCAGCGCGACGCTGCCCTGGCCGACCACGGTGTTCTGATAGCCGATGCCGACCGCGCCCTGCGCCGCCGTGCCGGCCACGCCCACGGCCTGGCCGCCGCCGCCGACCATATTGGTATTGCCCATCGCCACCGAACCGTTGCCGGTGGCGGTGTTGTCCAGGCCTTGCGCGACCGCGCCGTTGCCGGTCGCGGTGTTCGGATCGCCGATGGCCACGGCGCCATTGCCGCTGGCGAAGTTGCCCGCGCCGATCGCGACCGCGCGGCCNGCGACCGCGCCGTTGCCGGTCGCGGTGTTCGGATCGCCGATGGCCACGGCGCCATTGCCGCTGGCGAAGTTGCCCGCGCCGATCGCGACCGCGCGGCCACCGGTGGCGGTGGAAGCCGTGCCGATGGCCACTGCGTCGGCGGAGTTCGCGTTGGCGTCCGTGCCTACCGCGATACTGTTCTGACCCGTTGCAATGGCGTGCAGGCCCACGGCCGTAGACGCTATCCCGCCTGCAGTGGCCTGGTAACCCGCGCCGAATGCGAACGTGGCGGTGGCGTTCGTGCCCCCGCCGATGGCGGTGGCCGTGGTGGTGCCCGCATTCGCACCGTTGCCGTAGGCCGTCGCCCAATCGCCGATGGCTCTCGCGCCTTCGCCGACCGCGGTTCCGTAAGACCCGGTCGCGCTGGAATTGCGGCCGATTGCGATGGCGTAGGTTCCCGAGGACCCGGCGTCCGTGCCTATCGCGATACCGCTCTCACCGGCAGCGTTGGCGTGCAGGCCCATGGCCGTGGATGCCACGCCACCCGCATTGGCCTGATAGCCCGTTCCCAATGCGAACGTGGCGGTGGCGTTGGTGCCTGCGCCGACGGCAATGGCCGTAGTGGTGCTCGCATTGGCGCCGTTGCCGTAAGCGGTCGCCCAATCGCCGATGGCTCTCGCGCCTTCGCCGACCGCGGTCCCATAGGACCCTGTCGCGGTGGCATTGCGCCCGATCGCTATGGCGAAAGGTGCCGTCGCACCGTCGTTGAGATAGTTCGCCTGCGGCGCGCCGCCATCGTTCACGCTGAAGTAGTGAACGGGCGTGCTGGCCGCGATGGCCGCGATCGCCTGGTTGGTGGCGAACAGCTGCGATCCGTTGATCGCATCCGTCGAGCTGCCCGAGATCCGGCCAGCCGCGACGTTGGTGATGGTGCGTTCCGAACCCAGATTGCCGACGCTGACCGTGCTGGTCGGTGCGATGCCGGCGAAGTTGTAAGTCGTACCGCCGATGGTCGTGCTGGCCGTACCGACCGCCGTCGTCGTGACCGAGCCCGAGCCCAGCGCCACATCGCGGGCGTTGTTGGCCACGGCCGTATCGCCCAGCGCGACCGCGCCCGCCGCCAGCGCACTGCTGGTGCTGCCCAGCGCGACGCTGCCCTGGCCGACCACGGTGTTCTGATAGCCGATGCCGACCGCGCCCTGCGCCGCCGTGCCGGCCACGCCCACGGCCGCCGCCGACCATATTGGTGTTGCCCATCGCCACCGAACCGTTGCCGGTGGCGGTGTTGTCCAGGCCTTGCGCGACCGCGCCGTTGCCGGTCGCGGTGTTCGGATCGCCGATGGCCACGGCGCCATTGCCGCTGGCGAAGTTGCCCGCGCCGATCGCGACCGCGCGGCCGCCGGTGGCGGTGGAGCCGCGACCGATGGCGACCGCCTCATCGGCATCGGCGACGGATTCACCGCCGATGGCGATGGCATTGGCGCCCGATGCAAGGGCACCGAGGGTGGCATTGCCACCGATGGCGACCGAACCGATGCCGGTAGCGCGCACGGCCGTTGCTGCGCTGTTACCGCCTGAGCCGAGCGCCGTCGCGTTGTCTGCAGCCGCATTGGCCCGAGTACCGGCCGCCAGCGCATCCAGGCCGGTTGCCCGGCTTGCGATGCCCACTGCGACCGCGCGATCCTGCGATGCCATCACATCCGTACCGATGGCGATAGCGCCCGCCGCAGTGGCGCCCCCTCCCACAAGCGTGCGCGCACCCAGATTGATGGAATTGATATGGCTCGCGACCGACTGGAAGCCGATGGCGATGGCGTTGCGGCCGCTTGCGTTGGCGCTGCTGCCTTGCCCGATGGCATCCAGTGCGGACGCGCTCGACCGCGAACCGATGGCGATCGCATTGCCCACGCTCGCATTCGCGTTCAGGCCGATCGACGTCGTTGCGTTGGCCCCGACGCCGATACCTGCGTTTGTACCGATGGCGATATTGTCGCTACCGGTGACCAGGTTGCCCGCGGAAGCGCTCAGAGTGCCGTCATAGGTGACGCTGCCGTCGCCTGTGCCGAAGGCGACATTGCGCGCACCCGTAACGCCGGAGCCGGCGCCTCTCAAGACGCTTGCGATGCCGCCGCCGACTGCGTTGTTCTGGCCACCGCTGACGAGCGTGCCAGCCGCAATGCCCACCGCAACGGAACTGGCGTTGCCGGTGGTCGATCCGGCGCCGGCGCCCTGACCGACGGCCACCGTACTGCCGCCAACGGCGACAGCCTGCGCTCCGAGCGCAAGCGAACTATTGCCTAGCGCCTGAGCGCTGTTGCCGACAGCGGTGGCCGCGGCGATGTTGGCCGTTGCCTGGCTGCCTATCGCGACGGTATTGGCTCCGCTGGCAACGGACGCCCAGCCTCCGGCGAACGAGGTATTGCCGCTGGCCAAGGAGCTGACACCGACTGCCGTGGCGTTCCCTCCCGTGGCGTTGGAGAAGGTGCCCAAGGCGCTGGCGCCGGCGCCGGTGGCCAGCGCGTCGGCACCGAGGGCGATAGTGTTGATGTTGGTCGCGCGCGTGCCCGACCCTATGGCGACGGCCAGATTGGCGCTTGAGACGGATAGAGTGCCGATGGCAACGGCACTGGTTCCGCTCGCGGTCACGTCCTGTCCAATGGCAACGGTGCTATTGGCCAACGCGCCAGTCGTCGGGCCGGTACGGGCACCCAAATAGATGGAGTTGACGCCGGCCGAGTAAGCCTGGAACCCCAAGGAAATGGAATTCTGCGCGGCGCTACGGGAGTTGTAGCCGACCGCAAGCCCGCCCAGAACATCGACGCGCGCGAGAGAGCCCAGCGCGGTCGCGCCGATGCCCGAAGCTACGGCGTTCAGGCCCATGCACGAGGCGGTGCCGTTGTACTCGTCCCAGGGCGCGGTATCGCAGTTCACCGCCTGCGCCTGCGCCGATGGCGTCCATCCGATCCACCCGATGGCCATCAGCGCGGTCAGTACGCCCGCGCGCACCGTTCCCGCCGGGCGCGAAGCCGTCTTTCCGCCGGATGCCTTGCCGCGCGGCGAGGCCAACTCGGAAACAACCACCAGCTGATTGAGGGAAGGGCTCCATACGACGCTATAGATCTTGTTCATCAGTGTTTTCCCAGTTATCGAGCCAGTGCGGCGGTCTGCGAAACGAAGCGATCGGGTATGCGGTCGGCGGCGGGAGGTCGAGATCGCAGGCCGGAGTACGGTGGCCAGGTTCCGTCTCGGCTCCACCGCCCATAGCGGTCCATGCCGCGTTCCCTCTCTCGTTCGATCTGCGGCTTCGACGCGGCGCCGCCGTCCGCTGTCCGCCCGTGCTTGCGAGGGTCGGGACGCGGCGCGGTGGCGGGATCGGCAAGCGTGCGGTGGCGCGGGCCACCGTCCTGGAAGGCGCGCTCTTCGATGGCGCGCACCGCGAAGGCACGCATACCGACGCGGTCGGCTGCGGCGTCGGCAAAAGTCGTGCGGACCGGCCGCGGCGAGTAGGCAGCAGGTCTATCGAAAGCCTTGAACGCGAACACCAGCGGCGCCCAGAACGCCGACCGCAGCAGCGACGCCGCGTATCGCAACAGGTCTTGGCATGCGCCGACAGGCCTGATCCATGCTGTCGCACCGCCGCTACGCTCGTCGATTGTCCGCTTCATGCACTGCCCATCCTGATGGCGGTCCGAAGCGCGCCGTCTCCGCTGTCCGGAGCTGCGCTACTGGTCTTGCGTGACGAACGTTAGCGATTGAAAACAGCGATTACACGCACGCTTGCTCACGAAAAATTCTTGTCGTCGCGCGTTGCGTTCGCGGCATGGGGCGATCGTCGCGTCGACCCAGCGCACCTGCCCGTGGGGTCGGCATCCGCTCGGTGCGATCGATCGCGGATGGGAGCCGTCTTGCGTCGTTCGCAGCGTCCATGCACGCGAACATTCCGATGGGTCGGCCCATCGAATCGCCTGCCGCGACCTGCAGCTCGCGAATGCCGCCGGCGTCGCGCTCATTCGATGCATCGATCGTGGCCGAACTAGGTTCGGCATCGCGACGACGGCTCCCGGCCCAAGCACCGCCAATGCCATGCGGCGCATACGGACGAGGCTTCCTCACGCTCACCAGCAGTGAGAAATCGAAAAGGATTCGAGCGACGTCCGGCGATACCGGCTGCGCAAAGAGTGACCGCCATTACGGTTTTCCGCTGGCACTGCCAACTTCGCATTGCATGGCCGAACCACGCTGCTACCCTGGCCACCGGTGGTCATTCGGACAGGGGACCGCAACCAGTCGCGCCCGCTCCGTCGAGCGCGCGAGCGGTGCATGGGGTGGTCCAACCGCTCCCCGGCCATCGACCGCCCTCCCCTGCGCCCATGCCACCGATGACCCTCCGCGTATCGCAGCCCTCTTTTCGGCATCGCCTCCTCGCCTGGATCAGGCGTGTGCCCACCCGCTCGACCCACGACAAGCGCAACGCGCTGACCCTGCAGGCGCTGCTGGTCGTCGCCATCGCGACAGCGCTGCTCGCAACCATCGGCTCATGCGCGGCGGCGGAGGACATGACGGGGATCACCGAGAACTGGCTGACGCTGGTCATCGGCGCCTACGCGTGGTCCTGCCTTTGCCTGCTGCGCAACGGCCTGTACCGGCTGTCGGCCAGCCTCACCGTCATCGGCGGCCTGATCCTGATGGGCATGAGCTATCAGGCGTACGGCTTGCGCGCGCAGTCCGGCCTGCAGATCACTCACCTGCTGCCGCTGCTGTTCTCGGGCCTGCTGCTGGGGCGGACCGCCGTATGGTGGACCGCCCTGGCCTACGCGGCCGTGCTGGCCTTGGGCACGCACACCGACCTGCGGCTGGCGACGGGCTCCAACCAGGTCTCGGAAGCCTTGGCCAACCTGCTGCTGGCCGGCATGAATTTCCTGGTCCTGGCGACCATCCTCGACCGCCTGATCCTGTCGACGCAGCAGGCGATCAAGCGCAGCGAGGAACTGGATGCGGCCTGCCAGGAACTCGAGCGCCAGGTGCAGGAAAAGGAGCGTGCCTACGAACGCCTGTTGCAAACCCAGAAGATGGAAACCATAGGCCGGCTTTCGACCGGCATCGCCCACGACTTCAACGCCATCCTCAGCGTCATCCTGGGGCATGCGACCTCGGTGAACATGCGCGGCGACTCCGCCGACGCCATCCTTCCGGGGATCCGCCAGGCGGCACGGCGTGGCGCCACCCTGACCCGGCGCCTGCTCAGTTTCAGCCGCCCGCATATCAGGCAGGTCTCGGTGTTCGACCTCGCCGAAGCGATCGACGAAGTACGGCCATTGATCCTGCCGATGTTCCATCGCGGGATCCAGGCGACCCTGGACACGTCCGTCTCCGGCCTGCGGATCGAGGCGGACCGCGACGAATTGGTGCTCGCGCTGCTCAACATCGCCAGCAACGCCTGCGATGCCATGCCGCAGGGCGGTCGCTTTCTATTGTCCGTCGAAGCCGACGGGACTCACGCCGCGCTGCGCATGGAGGACACCGGGACCGGAATGACACCGGAGGTACTCGCGCGCGTGTTCGAACCGTTCTTCACGACCAAGCCCAAGGACAAGGGAACCGGCATCGGCATGGCGACCGTGCACCGCTTCGTGCTCGAGCATGGCGGCGAAATAACCGCCGATAGCAGCCCCGAGGGAGGCACCCGCATTCGCATCCGGTTGCCGCTGTCGCAACGTGGCGACGAAGTGGGCGACGGGGGCGATGCCGGCCTGGCGCTTCAGCGGGCGCCTGCGGTCGAGGCCGGTCACCAACGTCCGTCGCCTGCCGCTCGCGGAGCGGCCGATCGGTAATCGCGTCGGCTTCCGCGAACGCTATTTCGAACACGATCTCGTACGCGCCATTACTTGTCCGGAGTTTCCCCGCGCCCCAAACCTATCTGGCTCGCGCCGAACTGGGTTCCGCCGACCAAGGCCAACAGGCTCAACGCTGTCGCCAGGATCAGGATCCAGGTCCGCAGATACCAGGGCTGCGGATTGAGGATCTTCAGGCGGGCCGAAAGCGGCGACCATTGCCCGCCTTGGGTGCGGGCCTGGACTTCGAATACATGCTCTCCCCAGGGAATCGAAGGGTAGAGAATGCTGCGGTTCTGCCCCGCATCCACCCAATCGGGGTCGAAACCTCGAAGACGGAAGCGGAAATTGGTTTCCCGGGGCCGGCTCAGATTGACGGCGGTGTAGTGGATTTCGACGCTGCGCGCGAACGGCTCCAGGGCCAGCGACGATCCGACGATCTTCTGCATGCGCCCGGAAACCGCGACCCCTTCGATGCGTGGCCTGAGCCGCGCGGGCTGGACGTCGGGGAAATCCGCGGGATCGAGTACGGCGAAGCCCTCGACCAGGGAAAACCAGAGCATGCCCTGCGTATCGCGATGGCAGGCAGTCGAGTACCCGCCGTTGATTTCGGAGGGGATCAGGCCATCGCTGGCCGCGTAGCCGATGGATTCGATCTCGGTTGCGGCTTGCCGTGGCGCCGGCAACAGGGTGATGCCACGATTGCCGCCCAGCCACAAACGTCCGCGCCCGTCGCTCAGGATGCACGACACCGTATCGTCGAACAGGCCGTTGCGGCTGTCGTAGCGGGACACCCGGCCGTTGCGGATGCGGTTCAGGCCGCCACCGTAGAGCCCCACCCAGAGCGTGGCGGTCTCTTTGTCTTCGTACAGGGCACGCGCAAAACGGGAGGACAATCCCTCCCGAGGCGTCCATCGCTCGACGACCCGGTTATCGACCACTCGCCACACGCCGCGGTCGCCGACGAACCAGTCGCCCCCGCGCGCGGCAGGAACGATGTTGTTGACGTTCATGCCCTCGAGCGCGGCGATGCGCTGCTGCCCGACGATGCGCCCCTCGCCGTCGGTCCGGACATCGAACATGGAGCGCTCGGAGCTGACGAGAAAACGCCGGTCGCCGCGCAGCCAGACATTGATCGGGTTACCGATCGACCAGGCCCCGACCGCTTCGGCCTTGCCGTGGACCACGCGTACCAACCGCCCCTCTGCCGTTCCGACCCAGAGCGTGTCCTCGCGATCCAGGGCCAAGCTGGCCACGCAGCCGTTGCCCTGGCCCGACTGGATCGGATGGCGCCGCATGTTGCCGTCGGGCGTCCGATGCCACAGCCCTGCGCAGGCCGATCCCAGCCACAGCCCGCCGCGGCCGTCGCCGATCACCGCGCGGCCGGCCATGTTCATGTCCCATCCCAGTGTCGACACCAGCCCGAACAGCGGCTTGCGCACGCGCGACAAGCCCTTGCTGCCGGTGCCTATCCACAGATTGCCTTCGTTGTCCCAGGCCAAGTCGGTGATGCCCAGGCCGAACAGTTCGGGCACGTCGCGCCATTGTCCCGAGTCGGTCTCCCGAAACAGATGTCCGGATACCGTAGCGACCCACCATCGGCCGTCCGCGTCCGTCGCGGCGGCCTTGGGACCGGCCACGCCCAGCGGCTGCCATTGCCCGTGCGCGGGATCGTAGCGATAGAGCGCGCGCTCCGTGCCGACCAGCAGGCCGCTGCCGCTGGCTTTCAGCAACGGTACCCGCCGCTCGCCGTCGGGCAACGGGATGCGTCGCAACTGCCGATCGACGAGGACGAAGAAATCTTCGTTTCCGGCCACGTAGATGCGGCCCTGGCTGTCGCGCGCCAGACGGCTGTAACCGATGCTTCCACGACCGATCCAGGTCTCGCGCCCATGCACGGGATCCAGATTCAGCACCCCTACGCTGGTGGCTATCCATAAGCTGCGGTCGGGGGTCTGCAGGATGTCGTTGATCTGACAGATGCCGCCGCAGACCGGCAGATGATGGAACATGCCCTGCCTGCGCACGCTCAGCCCGGCATCCTGGGTGCCGACCCAGAGCCAATCGCGGTCGTCCTGATACAGCGTCAGGACGCGATCGCTGGCCGGCCCCGTTTGCGGCGTACCCTCCGAGACGGACGTATCGAACGCGGGCTTTCCGCGGAATATCGTGAACGCCAGGCCGTCGAAACGCGCCAGGCCGCCGAACGTGCCGACCCAGAGATAGCCGTCGCGGGTCTGGAGCACGGTATTGGCGCCCGACTGCGGAAGCCCGTCGTCGCTGGTGAAAATCCGCGAACCCATCCGGTAGTCGAACGCGCCTGCGGGCAAGGCCGAAGCGGGACCGCAGATGACGAGCAATCCTGCGGCCAAGCCCATCGACCGCAGCCATATCAACCGCAACCAGACCCCGATGTTGCTCACGCCGTTCTTCCCCACCGTCAGCCTTATGCCGACCCGATCGACTACCAGTTCAATACATAGCCGACGCTGCGCACGGCGCGCAGAGGAAGTTCTTCTTCCGCCAGCTGCTGGCATTTCTTGCGCAGGCGGTGGATCAGCATCTCCAACCGATGCGGGTCGAAGTCGTGGGCGTTCTTGACCAGACGCGCGATCAGCGCCTCGCGTTGCACCGGCATCCCGGCCGCCTCGGCCAGAATCTCCATGACTTGCCGCTCGGCCAGGTTCATCTCGATCTGGGCGCCCCTCGGGCTCAGGATGCACCACCCTCGTTCGTCCAGGCGCCACTTCGCATGCGTCGGTGCGGGGTTCGCGTCCGGAACCACCCATCGGGCCAGGTTGCGCAAGGTCGTCACGACCTCTTCCATGTCGACCGGCTTGGGCAGATAGGCGTCCGCGCCCGCGCGCAGTCCGCGCAGCCGGTCCTGGTTGGAATCGTATCCGGTCAACATCACGATCCCGACGCGCGGCGACAGACCGCGCAGATGCGTTGCGATGCTGAAGCCGTCCTCGTCGGGCAGGTCGACGTCGAGCAGCACGAGATCGTAGGAACGAAGGGTCATCGAACGGTAGAGTTCCAGCGCCCCGCCCATACCCACGACGGAGAATCCGGAGTGGCTCAGCACGGGCATCAGGATCTCTTCTCTGAATGTCCGATCGTCTTCCACCACCGCGAGCGTGGGCAGCCGGTGCACGGCTTCCATCAAGCTAGCGCTCATCGCATTCCCCCTGCGCAAACCATATCCAGCTCCCTGGAACCACGCGAGTCCCCTCCCTGTTTTCGCGCGCAATCAAAGTAGCATGGCGCTATTCGCCGCAACGACGGCGAATTTGCTTCCGTGATCGAAGTCACAGCGATCCCGCGTGCGCGCAAGCGCGCGATGTTGGCGACGGATCGCCGATGCCGTATAGCAGCCGTTGCTTGAGTGATTCTCCCTACGACTTTCGTCCTATTGCCGAAGCTCGATGCTGGGGTTCGGCGATCGACGGATGCTTCGCATGACGCGCCGAACACGAGCATCGAGAGCGCAGGTTCGCGTGTTGTTGCTCATCCATCCATTGCAAGAAAGCGCTCTGCAAGGCGCGCATCGTCGCAGCACGCGGGCGTGCGATAGGACATGAACGCTGGCGCCGCTCGGCGCTCACTTTGCCGAGTCTGTCGTTTCGCATTCGTAGCGATGCAAGATCGACCGACGCGCTAGTCGTTGGTCTCCTGCCCGTCTCCTTGTTGTGAGTCTGGATATCGTCGTGGGCGCTCAAGCGAGCATCGGGTTGCTGGGCGCGATACGCACGGTCATGGCCCGCAAGGGACGCCGATGACTTCGGACTGGGAATGCTCCGCCTGCCGGCCGCTGTCGCCGCGGAACCGTCGGCCGCAATCCGCCGCACGGCACCACCCGGCCGCCGACCGAGCGGCTTGCGACGGATCGGGCACGCCGATCATCCCTAAGTACACAGACCGCACCCGCCGGGCAGCACCGGTGGCCGCGACCGACGCTTCGACAGGTTCTGCTCCTGTCCCCCAAACCGGCCCCGCGCCGGTTTTTTTTGCCCGCGTGCCGACCCCGCCGGCCGGGGCTCAGGCTGCTCAAGCCCGCCTAGGGCGCCTCAAGCGCGTAAGTGCCCGTCCTAACTGAACAAAACGGCGTCCAAGGAGCCAAATGGCACGGACTTTGCATCTACAACCTGTGACTTAGCTCACATTTTTTGAGCCACTACCCGGGGGCCGCCCGCCCCCGCTAGGTCACACGGGATACGGACTATCCATGCAGGCTTTCCATCCACTTTCGCTGTCCCTGGCTTTGGCATTGGCCGGTGGAACTTTCCCCGTCGCGTCAGTAGCTGCCGCTGCGAGTCAGGCCGCGGCCGCGATTCCCTACCCCCGCATCGAGCAGCTGCGCGCGGACCGCGACTGGCTGGGCGCGCTGTCCCTGATCGAACAACACCTCGCCGCGCAGCCCGCCGACGCGCGCCTGTACCGCCTGCGCGTGCTGACCCTGGCCGACATCGGCGCCCGCGACCGCGCGCGCAAGCTGTACCTGGCCCGCCCCGAAGTGTTCAGCGCCGAAGAAGCCGCCAGCCTCGACGCCGCCGGCCTGGCCCGGCGCATCGTCTGGAGCAAGCTCTATGCGGTCGACGAAGCCACCCGCCTGGAAGAAGCGCGTGCCGCCGAGGCCGCGATCGAGGCCTACCGCGCCCAACTCGCGCGCAGCGGCACGCCGGAACCGGCCAGCCTGGCCTACGACCGCCTGATCGTGCTCAACCGCCTCGGCCGCCATCAGGAAGTCGCCGACGACTACCTGCGCCTGGAAGCCGGCGGCCGTCCGGTGCCGGGCTATGCCCTGGGCGCGGTCGGCGATTCCCTGCTCGCGCTGCGCCGTCCGGACGAGGCCGCGCCGGTACTGGAACGTGCGATGCAGGCCGATCCCGACGACCCCGACCTGCCGATCCAGCTCGGCTACGCCCAGCTGGAACGCGAACGCTACGACCTGGCCCTGCCGCTGCTGCGCGGGCTGGTCGAAGCGCGCACGCCCTGGCCGCGCGCGCCGGGCGCACGCCGCGGCTTCGAGAACTGGCAGCGCTACGACGCCGAAACCGACTACGCCATGGCCCGCGCCTTCGGCGAAGACCTGCCCGGCGCCCAGGCCATGATCGAACCGCTGGCCGCGATCGGTCCCAACAACGCCGACCTGCAGACCACGCTCGGCTCCATCTACAGGTTCCGCGGCTGGCAGGAGCGCGCGCTGGAACGTTTCTCGATCGCCGGCACCCTGGACGAACGCAACGTCGAAGCGCGCATCGGCCAAGTCGAAACCCTGTCCAGCCTGCAGCGCTACGAGCAGGCGCGACCGATCCACGACCAGCTGCTGGCGCGCTACCCGAACGAGCCGCACGTGCGCTCGATGGACAACAACTGGGACATGCGCCGTGGCTGGCAGGCACGCGTCTACGCCGCCGGCGGACGCAACCGCGACGGCGGCGGCGCCTCGCCCTTGGGCAACCGCGACCGCGAGTACGGCGTCGAAGCGGCGACCCCGCTGATCGGCGACCGCTGGCGTCTGCTCGCGCGCAGCGGCCGGCGCTGGGCCGATTTCAAAGGTGCGCAACTCCAGGGCGGCCGCAGCGTCGCCCAACGCAACGAGCTCGGCCTGAGCTATGCCTACGATCGCTTCGACGCCAAGCTCCGCGTCGGCCGCGACCGCGAC
The DNA here is from genome assembly GCF_001427715.1 of Lysobacter sp. Root667. Taxonomy (NCBI): domain Bacteria; kingdom Pseudomonadati; phylum Pseudomonadota; class Gammaproteobacteria; order Lysobacterales; family Lysobacteraceae; genus Lysobacter; species Lysobacter sp. Root667. Next base: position 127,030 of record NZ_LMHF01000016.1, on the reverse strand, counting down.
GATCTGGGCGGCACCGCCGTCGCCATCGACGCCGGCTGGCGCATCGACGACCGCTTCGCCCTGCGCGCGCGCGTCAGCCGCAACGACGCCGCGGCCTCGCTGCAGGCCCGCGCCTCCGGCATCACCGCCGACCTGTACGAGTTCGGCGCCGACTACCACCCCAGCGAACGCACCTCGCTGGCCGCCACCGCGCAGCACTGGCGCTACGACGACGGCAACAATCGCGACCAGCTGAGCCTGGCGCTCGACCAGCGCCTGCTCAGCCGCCCGCACCTGCTGATCGACGGCCTGGCCAGCATCGGCAGCGGCCGCGGCAGCCGCGACGACGCGCCCTACTTCAATCCTTCGCGCGACGCCTCGGTCGAGTTCGGGGTCCGCTTCGATCACCTGACCTGGCGCCGCTACGACCGCCACTTCCGCCAGCGCTTGACCCTGTCTTCGGGCGCGTACTGGCAGCAGGACTACGGCACGGCCTGGGTGCCGTCGCTGCGTTACGAGCACGAGTGGCAATTCGCCCCGGGGCGGGTGCTGAGCTACGGCCTGAACTGGTCGCGCCCGGTCTACGACGGCCAGCGCGAACAGCGCCTGGGCTTCGACGCCGAATTCCGCTGGGGAGAATGAGATGACCCGTCCACACCGCCCCTCGCGACTGGTCCTGTTCGTGCTGATCCTGTACGCGCTGGTGTTCTGCCTGCTGCTGCCGGTCGCCGCACAGGCCGCCGAACCGCTGCTGGTGCTGAGCTATCACGATGTGCGCGACGACGTCGCGCGCAAGGGCGACGCCGACGCCTATGCCGTCAGCACCCAGAACTTCGCCGCCCACCTCGATTGGCTGTCCGGCCACGGCTACCACCCGGTCTCGCTGTCGCAGGTGATCGACGCCAACCGCGGCGGCGCCGCACTGCCGTCCAAGCCGGTGCTGATCACCTTCGACGACGGCCTGCGCAGCCTGTACACGCACGCCTTCCCGCTGCTGCGCGCGTACGGCTACCCGGCCCTGGCCGCGGTGGTCACGCACTGGGTCGAACTGCCGGCCGGCGAGCGCGTGGACTACGGTCCGCGTCCGTTCACCGCCGACGACTTCGTGACCTGGGCGCAGCTGCGCGAGATGCAGGCCAGCGGCCTGGTCGAAGTCGCCAGCCACAGCGACGACCTGCACCACGGCATCGTCTCCAACCCGCAGGGCAACTCGACCCCGGCCGCGGTCACCCGCCGCTACGACGCCGCCGCCGGCCGCTACGAAACCGAAGCCGAATACCTCGCCCGCATCCGCACCGACCTGGAACGCAGCAAGTCGCGCCTGCAGCGCGAACTCGACCGCGCCCCGCGCGCGGTGGTGTGGCCGTACGCGGCCTACAACCGCGCCAGCAACGACATCGCCGATCAGCTCGGCATGAGCGTCTCCTTCGATCTGGAAGGCCGCAGCACGCCGATGCCCTCCGACCTGCACGGCATGGCGCGCCTGCTGGTGATGAACAACGCCACCGTCGGCGACCTGGCCTACCAGTTGCGTCACGACGAGGAGCGCACCGGCATGCGCGCGCTGCAGATCGACCTGGACTCGGTCTACGACGCCGACCCGGCCCAGACCGAGCGCAACCTCGACGCCCTGGTCGAACGGGTCAAGCAGATCGCGCCCAGTCATGTGTTCCTGCAGGCCTTCGCCGACCCGGACGGCAACGGTTCGGCCGACGCGCTGTACTTCCCCAACCACGCCCTGCCGATGCGCGCCGACCTGTTCAACCGTGTCGCCTGGCAACTCAAGTCGCGTGCCGGCGTGGTCGTGTACGCCTGGCTGCCGGTGCTGGGTTTCGAACTGCCCGACCCGGCGCAACGCGCCGCGCTCGCGATCCCGGGCGCGCGCGCCGACGAGGTCTACCGCCTCGACTACACCCGGCCCGAAGTGCGGCGCCTGGTCGCCGGCATCTACGCCGACCTGGCCGCCGGCGCCTACCTGGAAGGCCTGCTGTTCCACGACGACGCCTACCTGCGCGACACCGAACTCCAGGGCAGCGCGGCGGTGCAATCGCAGGCGCGCACCCAGGAACTGATCGACTTCACCCTGGAACTCAAGCGCGCCGCCGAACGCTGGCGGCCCAAGCTCAAGACCGTGCGCAACCTGTACGCGCGCCCGGTGCTGGAGCCGCAGAGCGAAGCCTGGTTCGCCCAGCGCCTGGACAGCTTCAACCGCGCCTACGACTACACCGCGCTGATGGCGATGCCGTGGATGGAAGGCAGCCGCGAACCCGAACCCTGGCTCGACCGCCTGGTCGTGGCCGCGCGCACGCACGACCCGCAGCTGACCCAGACCCTGTTCGAACTGCAGACCGTGGACTGGCGCACGCGCCGGCCGATCCCGGCCGAGCGCTTGCAGGCCCAGGTGCGGCGCCTGCTCGCCCAGGGCGTACGCCACGTCGGCTGGTACCCGGACGATTTCGTCGCCGACCGCCCCGCCACCGCCGATGCGCGCGCCGCGATCTCCGCGCGCTCGTTCCCCTATCTGGAAAAGTGAGGAGATGGTCATGCAACGTTTCCTCACCCTGCTGTTCGAGTTCGCGTTCTTCTACCCGATCGTGATGTCGTTCTTCTGGATCTCCGGCGGGCTCTACTACTACCTGCGCCGCGAACGCCACGCGCGCCCGCGCACCGATCCGCCGCCGCTGGCGCACAGCCCACCGGTGTCGATCCTGATCCCGTGCCACAACGAAGGCGACAACGTCCAGGAAACCATCGCCGCGGCGATGGCACAGCGCTATCCGGATTTCGAAGTCATCGCCATCAACGACGGCAGCAGCGACGACACCGCCGAGAAGCTCAACATCCTGGCCCAGCAGTACCAGCGTCTGCGCGTGATCCATCTCGACCGCAACCTGGGCAAGGCCAACGCGATGCGCATGGGCGCGCTGGCCGCGCGTTCGGAATATCTGGTCTGCATCGACGGCGACGCCCTGCTCGACGAGTACGCCACCCATTGGATGGTCTGGCACCTGTCCTCGGGCCAGCGCGTCGGCGCGGTCACCGGCAACCCGCGCATCCGCAACCGCTCGACCCTGCTCGGGCGCCTGCAGGTCGGCGAGTTCTCCTCGATCATCGGCATGATCAAGCGCGCCCAGCGCGTCTACGGGCGTTTGTTCACCGTGTCCGGGGTGATCTGCGCGTTCCGCCGCACCGCTCTGCACCGGATCGGCTACTGGGCCGACAACATGGTGACCGAGGACATCGACATCAGCTGGCGCCTGCAGATGGACCATTGGGACATCCGCTACGAGCCCAACGCGCTGTGCTTCATCCTGATGCCGGAAACGCTCAAGGGCCTGTGGCGCCAGCGTCTGCGCTGGGCCCAGGGCGGCGTCGAGGTGCTGCTGCGGCATAGCCGCGATCTGCTGCTGTGGCGCAAGCGCCGCATGTGGGCGGTGATGGCCGAATACCTGTTCAGCGTGGTCTGGGCCTACACCATGGCCTTGATCATGCTGCTGTGGCTGGTCGGCCTCGCCGTACCCCTGCCGCCGGAGCTGTACATCCGCAGTCTGCTGCCCTCGTGGCACGGCATGATCCTGGCGATGGTCTGCCTGCTGCAGTTCGCCGCCAGCATCGTGATCGACCGCCGCTACGAGACCGGCGTCGGCCGCAACTACTACTGGATGATCTGGTACCCGATGGCGTACTGGTTGTTGAGTTTCCTGACCACAGTGACCGCCGTGCCCAAAGCGCTGCTCAAGCGCCGCGACACCCGTGCGACCTGGGTCAGTCCTGACAGGGGAATCCGATGAGCACCACCGACCTGAGCCTCAAGACGGCCCGCCTGAGCGCGGCCCGATTCGACTCGCGCCTGATCCAGAAGCGGCGCGCGCAACCGCGCCTGCGCCGCACCGCCTGGGGTTTCGTGACCGCGGTGTTCTGGGGCATGTACGTGTACCTGTGGATGCCGGTGATCACCCTGGTGCTGTGGCTGCTCGGCATACGCAACGCCTACTTCGAGCTGTACCTGCGCGAGCACCGGGTCGAACCCTTCCTGCTGATCGCCCTGCCCAGCATGGCGGTGTGCGCGGCGACGCTGCTGATCGTGTGGGCCGAGTACAACCGCTGGCGCTTCGCCGGCAAGGACCGCCGCGGCGCCCCGGCCAGCGCCTCGCTGGACGAGATCGCGCTGGCGCTGGGCGCGAACGCCGAACTCGGCGCCGCGATCAACGCCGGCCGCGTGATGGTGCTGAACATGGACGGGCACGCGATCCCGCGTGCGGTCCGCAACGTCGCCCTTCCAGACGTTTCGGCAGCACCCGTCTGAGTCTTGCAGGAGCGGCGCGCGTCGCGCCCGAGCGACGGCCCGTGACGTCAGCGCGCGGCCGCGATACGCGCCGCTCCTGCGGATTTTTTTCCCGGCCCTTGCGCGACCGCCGCGTCGGCGCCGTGCGCCTCCGGACCGACGCTGTACAAGGATGCGAAGACAGGCCTCGGCAGCGGTGGGCAAAGGTCGGCTTTTTTTACGATCGCTGGCCGCTGATGGAAAAAAGAATTCGTCGGCTCCTTGTTCCGTTGGCCGATGGAGTTCGGGCGATTCCCGATGGTTCGTACGCGCTCGTGCCGCTCACCTCACCTTGACGACCACCTTGCCTTTGACCCGCCCCGTCGCGAGGTAGTCCATCGCCTCATTGGTGGCCTGGAACGGGAAGACCCGATCCATGATCGGGCGGACGATACCGGATTCGATCAGCGAGCTGATCTTGCCCAGTTGCTCGCCGTTCGCCCGCATGAAGACGAACGAATAGCCGATGCCGTGCCGCCTGGCTTTGCTGCGGATGCCGAAGCTCAGCAGGCGCATGACCTGGCGCAGGAACCCATTCAGGCCGGCTTCCCTGGCGAACGCGACATCGGGCGGGCCGGAGATGGAAATGAGCATGCCTCCGGGCTTCAGCACCTTGAGCGACTGCTCCAGCGTGTCCTTGCCCAGACTGTTCAGGACCACGTCGTAGCCGCTCAGGACCTTCGTGTAGTCCTCTTTCCTGTAGTCGACGACGACGTCCGCACCGAGGCTTTTGACCCAGTCGACGTTCTCCGTGCTGGTAGTCGTCGCCACCGTCGCGCCAAGGTGCTTGGCCAACTGGATCGCGAACGTGCCGACCCCGCCGGAACCGGCGTGGATCAGGACCTTCTGTCCCCGCTTCAGCTCGGCGCGATCGACCAGCACCTGCCACGCGGTCAGGCCCACCAGCGGGATCGAGGCGGCCGCTTCCATGCTGAGGTTGGTGGGCTTCAACGCCAGGTCGGCTTCGTCGATGGCGATGAATTCCGCGAGCGTGCCGATCCGGTCCTGGTTCGGCCGCGCATACACCTCGTCGCCGGGCTTGAAGCCGCGAACCTTCGACCCGACCCGGACCACGACGCCGGCAACGTCGTTGCCCATGATCAGCGGCAAGCGATACGGCAGGATGAACTTGAACTCGCCGTCCCGGATCTTGGCGTCCAACTGGTTCAAACTAGCCGCGTGCACGGCGACCAGAACATCCCGGTCGCGCACTTCCGGCTCCGGCATGTCGCCCAGGCGCAACGCGGCTTGCTTCTTGTAGCGATCGAGGATGTACGCCTTCATGAGGCTTTCTCCGATGTCCGCTGGTGCGGCGAGGCAGCCGTGTTGGATGCAGCAACCGCGGCAAACCGCAGGTTTTTCCTGATCCCGTCGTCCACGATAGCGGCGGGCGCGAATCGCCTGAGCCACTGCAGACGGCTCGCGCGAGCACCGGCGGGGTAGCGGAGTTTTGGCTTCGCCGCGACGGCGGCCTTGAGCACCGTATCCGCCACGATGCCCGGCTGATCGGCGGTCTCGATCAGCTCCCTGAGCCTGGCGCCGACGGCGGCGCGCACCTCGCGGTACGTATCGAGCTTCGCGTCGGGCTCCAGCAGGTTGGCGTCGAACTGGGTGTTCGTGTTTGCCGGTTCGATGATCGAGACCCGGATGCCATGGTTGCGCAACTCGTGGTCCAGCGATTCGGAATAGCCCTCTACCGCGTGCTTCGTCGCGGCATAGAGCGCCATGTACGGCATCGGCAGGAAACCGAATATCGAACCGATGTTGATTATGCGGCCGCTGCCGTTGCGGCGCATGTGCGGTACGACGGCGCGGGTCATGCGCACGATGCCGAAGAAGTTCGTATCGAAGATGGAACGGGCCTGGTCGATCGAGCTTTCTTCCGCCCCGGCCGGCGCCACGCTGAAGCCGGCGTTGTTCACCAGCAGATCGATGCGGCCTTCCAGGCGGATCAGCTGGCTGACGGCAGCCTCGACGGATTCGTCGCTGGTCACGTCGAGCGGAAGCATGCGGAACGCGTGCTGGCCCGCCTGCGCGCCGCGCCTGCTGGTGCCGTAGACCGTATAGCCGGCTTTCGCCAGCCGCTCCGCAGTGGCCAGGCCGATGCCCGACGAGGCGCCGGTGACGAGCGCGACCGATCCTTTGGTGTTCATGACGATGCTCCGATGTATACGCGCGGCTGCGCAACCAGTCCGGCATGCACGTGGTGAGTGGTCGGATCGGCCAGCAACTCGGGCTGCCCGGCCTGCAGCGCGGCGATAGCCTGCTGCACCAGATCCTCGGGAGCGATCTTCTCTCCCGGCGCGCCGCGGCCCATGTCGGTGTCGATGACCGCGGAATGCACCGCCAGCAGCTCGGTACCCTGCGCCTTCAATTCTTGCCGGAGCGCATTGCCCAATGCCCAGCCCGCGGCCTTGGAAGCGCTGTAGCCGCCGCTGCCCGGCATCGTCAGCCAGCTCAGCACCGACAACACATTGATAACGGCGCCGCCGCCGTTACCGGCCAGGATGGGCGCGAACGCCTGTACCAGCCGCAGCGGCCCGACCGCATTGGTCTCGAACTGGCGGTGCAGCGCGTCGAGCGCATTCGGGTCGAGCAACGATCCGAACTCGGCGATGCCGGCGTTGTTGACGAGCAGCGTTACGTCGCCCAGTTCGCGCGCCAATGCCGCGATCTGTTCCGGCTGCGTAACGTCCAGTCGCACCGGCACCACGCCGGGCAAGCTGACGCTGGCGGGGTCGCGCGCCGCGGCATAGACCTTGCTCGCGCCGGCTGCGAGCAGACTGCGCGCGAATGCGGCGCCGAGGCCGCGATTGGCGCCGGTGACCAGCGCGATGGAACCTTCGATCTTCATTGGGGGAAGCCTTCTAGTGTGAGGTGGCGACGAATGCGATGAGTGGCAGCGATGAACGCCGAGATGGATGCGTAGAACCCATGTTTATGACGATCATCATATTCAAGTGCGGGCGAAAGACCCTGTCGTCCGGCAGGGTCAGGAATGAGCGGGAATGAGCTGCTTGAGCGTGGCTTCGCGGAGCCCGTCGGCTAGCTTGGGATCATCGACCGCACGCGCCAGCACCAAGGCACCGACCAGCGCCGCGACGCTGAAGAGCGCGCGTTCATGCGCGGCCGGCTGCCCCCAGTCGGGCGACTGGCGACTGACGAGATCGATCATCTCCTTGATGCGACGCGTGGCGGCGCGCCTGACCTCGGGCGCCTGGCGCGGCATCTCCGAGCCCAGCGCGGCCGTGGCGCAGCCGGTCTCGATCGCTTCGAGGTGCTCCTGCGAGAGATAAGCCTGCATCATGGCCGGCAGCGCCTCCTGCGGTGGCAGGCTGGCGGCGATGCGCTCCATCATCGCCACGCTCTCGCCGCCGGCGCGGTCGGCGGCCTCGGCCAGCATCGCCTCGCGCGATGGGAAATGGGCATAGAAGCCGCCATGGGTCAGACCGGCGGCCTTCATGATGTCCGCGACGCCGGTGCCGTTGTAGCCGCTGCGACGGATAGCGCGCGCGGCGGCGTCGACGATGCGGTCGTGCGTGGCTTCTTTGGAGCGGGTGGCGGTCTTTTTCATATGATCATCATCATATTTCCTTTCTGAGCCCGGCGCAAGGGGGTTTCCGCGCCCAGGTCGCATGCTCCAGAGGGCGTTCTCAGGCCACCCGCGTCCCGCCTTTTGGCCGGAAGCGGTCGCGCGGGCGCCCTGCCCGCGCTATTTGCGGCCAGATCGGCCACGACGACGTGACGACGAGCCCGAGGTCGATGAGCCCGCCTAGGGGACCTCGATCGAGATGTTGGCCCGTTCGGTGCCCGGCGTGTCGGACAGCGTCGCCCAGAAATCCGTGCTGCGCATCCAGGGCTGCAGGCCCATGGGAAAGTCCCGGCTTGGAATCGGCGGCAGCTCGGCCGCCGTGAAATCGTTGCCGTAAGGCAGCAAAGGCTTGGTCACGTCAGGGTTCTGGATGTGGGGACGCAGCTTGTTCAGAGCGACGTTCCAATTGTCGAGCAGATCCTGGCGCGTGATCGGGCCGCCGGGTTTGTCGGCCGTGGGATGCAGCGCCCGCTGATGGAAGGCCGTCACCGCTTGCCCCGCCGGCGTCGCCTTGAACGCGGTCCACGCGTTGAACGCAGGGTTGCCGAACGTGACCACCGCTTCGATCTTGCCCTTGGCGAACGCCGCCTCCAGCCACTGGTGGCGATAGGCTTGAATACCCGGATCGTTCAAGTGCGGCAGCGCCATGTCCTGATTGAAGATGCCGTATACGAACGCGTTGATCATCAGATAGCTCTTCGAGAAACCCAGCTTCTCGACGAAGCCCTGCACGCGGCGGCCGGCCTGGCCCGACAGAATGCGGCGCGTGACCGCCTCGGTCTGCGCGGGGTCCTGGCCGATGACCAGCAGACGCGCGGTGCCGTTGGCGCGGCCGCGGTAGAAGATTGGGCCCCAAAGCGACCGGAAACCGTCCGCGCCCCGGTATACGGTGTCGTCGGGATACTTCTGGCACAGCGTCCGGAATTTGCCCGTAGGCCCGGTATCGAACGGGTCCGTGTTCATCGTGGCCTCCATGGCTCGGCGGTGTCGCTATCTTGGAACGCGATCTTCCCCGGTCAGCGGCCATGGCCTGGAGGCGTTGGCTAGCTGAAGCCATGTCCCCCCAAGCAGAGCATGTCGATTCCGGGGGCCCTCATTCGTCCATGTGGGAGGGGATGGCAGTTAACCGGTCAAGGTCGGCCGGGGCGCCGCCCCTCATCAGAGGACATTGGTAATGAGCAAGGGCGTCATCACGCAAGTTCTTCAGTTCACCGCAGCCGCAGTCATTTTGACGTTGTGCATCGCGACACCGGCAGCCGCACAGAATCAGGGAAAATCCGCAATGAACCAGAGCAGGCAGTCTGTCCAGACCGGCTACGCCCCCGTTAACGGTCTCAAGATCTACTTCGAGATCCACGGCGTCGCGAACCCCGGGCAACCGCCGCTGGTGCTACTGCACGGCGGTGGCGACACGATCGGCACCAGCTTCGGGCACCTGTTGCCGAAGCTCTCCCGCAACCGGCAGGTCATCGCATTCGAACAGCAGGGCTATGGGCACACGGCCGACATCGTCGAGCGCCCCTTCAGCTTCGAGCAGTCGGCCGACGACACCGCGGCCTTGTTGAACTATCTGCGGATCGAAAAGGCGGATCTCTTTGGTTTCAGCAATGGCGGCACCATCGCGTTGCAGGTGGCGATCAGGCATCCGAACGTTGTGCGCAAGCTCGTGGTCGCGTCGGCGCTGCTGACGCGCGACGGTGCGTATCCGTGGCTCTGGGATGCCATGGCCAATGCCACGCTGGAGAACATGCCGAAGGAACTGCAGGAGGAGTACCTTAAAGTAGCGCCGCACCCGGAAAATCTGCGTCTGTTCCATGACAAGGCGGCTCAGCGCGTGCGTGACTTCAAGGACATTCCGGCTGAGGCGATTCGCGGCATCGCCGCACCGACGCTGGTTATCGTCGGCGATGCCGATGTGGTGCGACCCGAACACGCTGTGGACACTTTCCGGCTTCTCCAGCAGGCGCAGCTCGCCGTGCTTCCAGGAACCGATCACATGAAGGTGCCGACGCGCGTCGATTGGCTGGTGCCTATGATCGACGGGTTTCTCGACGAGGACGCCGCAAAGTAAGGCCCTGGTTCCAACGGTTGCGCTCTGACGACTGAGTTAAGCCGCGCCGCGAAGCGGCGTCGGCTCAGGCGGCGCCGGAACGCCGTCAAGGCCCATTGCAGATAAGGAAGTCAGAGGCTCACGCGCAGTCCGTGCGCGCGTGAGCCTATACCGACGCGCATGGGGACGATCCGGGCCGAGAGGTGTCTTGCCCTCACTGGATGGTCCTTTGCACACTGCGCCAGCGACCGCTCAGGGGTCGGAAGCGGTGTTCAATCTTCGCTAAAATACGGCAGCAAAAAGCACGTCGGGTTCCGACAGGCGCGCATCGGCGCGCGTCGCAGTGCATGGTATAGACTCGTCCGGCGCCGCACGCGAGTTGCAACGTGCGGGCCATCACGAATAAGCACAGGCCGCCGATGTCGATAAGGAAAAGAAGCTATCGATTTGGCGGTTTCGAGCTGAATACGCATGCACGCGAGCTGCTTCGGGACGGCCAGCCGGTGGCGTTGCCCGTAGTCGCTCTCGACTGCCTCGCCTATCTGATCGAGCACCGCGATCGTCCGGTCGGCCGCGACGAGCTGATCTCCGCCGTGTGGGGTCGCACCGACGTCAGCGAATCCACGCTCGCGCATACCATCGTGCGTTTACGCCAGGTGCTCGGCGATAGCGGCAACGACCAGCACAGCATCCGCACGGTACCCCGACTGGGTTTTCGTTGGGTCGCCGATACCGCGATCGAGGAAACCGAAGTGGTTGCGGCAGCCGCCGCCGCGAATGAGCCGATACCGGACGCAGCGCCGATGTCGGACTTGGCGCCAACCGAAGCGCCGTCGCGGAAATCCCGGTGGCAACGATTGCCGCTGCGGCCGCGCTGGCTCTGGCCGATGGCGGCGCTGCTGGTGGCCGTGTCCCTTATCGTCGTGTTCGCAACCAGGACGCCGCCGACTCCGACTCCGCCCCCAGCCGCGCCCACAGAGCCGTACACGGCATGGGTAATGCCGGCCGAAATCGATGCACCCGAGGACTGGGCCTGGTTGCGTCTGGGACTGATGGATCTGGTGGCGAACCGGCTGCGGCTCGGCGCGCTGCCAACGGTGCCGAGCGAGACCGCGTTGGCCTTATCGACCAAATGGAGGCAGGCCGCGCCCGGCGTCCCGCCAGATCCACGGCTCGGCATTTCCTTGCGCGTGCAACCGCGGGTCGAACGCATCGATGGCGCTTGGCGGGTGAGCTTGGCGGCGTATCCGAACGAGGGGCGCGCCCTGCACGCCGAGGCCCAGGCCGGCGATGTACTGGTCGCGGCGCGCCGGGCCGCGGACGATCTGCTGGTCGCGCTGGGACATGCGCCGCCGATGGACGGCAGCCGCTCGCCGGCGGATCCGGAAAAATTGCTGCAACAGGTCACCGCGGCGCGGCTGGCGGGCCGCTTGCCGCTGGCACTGGAACTGCTGCAACGCGCTCCGGCGCAATGGCTGCAGCAACCCGAAATCGCGCTGGTCGCCGCCAAGGTCGACTGCGATCGCGGCGAACGCAAAGCCTGCGAGCAACGGTTGAACGACCTGTTGAAGCAGCTTCCGGCCGACAAGAATCCGGTGCTGCGGGCGCGCGTACTGACGTCGGTGGCTTGGTTGCACGCCAACCGCGCCGAGTACGATCAGGCCGAGCGCGTCCTGACCGAGGCGCTGGCGCTGTTGCGCGGCCAGAACGCGCCGGGCGTGCTCGGCAATGTCTACTCGCAGCGCGGCTGGGTGCGGTTGACGCTGTCGCGCCTGGACGAGGCGGAGGCGGTGGCGGATCTGAGCCTGGCGCGACTGGCCTTCGTCCGCAGCGGCGACATCCGCGAGATCGCCCGTACCGATCAGCGCCTGGGTGTGGTCGCCGGTCGACGCGGTCAGCCGGGAGCCGCGCTGGCGCTGCTGCAGCGTGCCGCCGACCGTTTCGAGGCGGTCGGTGCCGAAAACGATCTGGCCGTGACCCTGATCGCGACCGCCGAGATCCAGGAAAATCTGCTCGAATTCGAGCAAGCGCTGGCGACCACCGACCGCTTCTGGTCGCCGCAATTCGCCCGTGATTGGGGGCGCAGCATCTGCCGCGCCTGGGTACTGGCGCAGAACGGCCGGCTACAGGAAGCCACGGCCCTGGCCGAGTCGATCCTCGCCGAAACCGATGCGAGCGAGGAAGAGGCCTTGCGTGCCGAGGCGCAGGCCTTGCTGGCACGGATCGCGCTGCAGCGCGGGCAGGCCGAGGACGCGGTACGGCTGGCGCAGCAGGTGGCGGAGCCGGCATTGGAGGAAAGCGATCGCCGCGAATACCTGGGCAACCAGATGGTGCTGATTCGCGGCCTGCGCAGCCTGGGCCGGCTCGACGCCGCGCGGCGCGAGGTCGAGCGTCTGCGCGCCTGGGTCGATGCAGCACCGGACGACTGGTTGCGCACCGGCGCGCTGCTGATGGAAGCGGAGCAGGACCTGGCCGAGGGCCGGCTGGAACCGGCGCTGCGCCGCCATGCCGAGGCGATGGCCAGCGCCGAACGCCTGGGCGTGCCGGAATGGCTGGTAGCGGTCGCCTACTCCTATGTGCCCGCGTTGATCGAAGCGGGCCGCCTCGACCAGGCCGGCGTGATCGGCGGCCGTATCGGTGCCTGGGCCGATCAGGACATGCGCGCCGCCTGGGTGCAGGCGCGCCTGCATCAGGCGCTGGGCGATGTCGAAACCGGGCGAGCAGCGGAGCAGCGGGCGAAACGGCTGGCTGGAGAGCGCCGGCTGCCGTAGACGCTGGTCGAACCGGCGTCTTGCGAACCAGCCATGCCACGGCAAGCCGGTGGCATGCCTGCGAAAGCATGCCTGCGAAAGCATGCCTGCAAAAGCATGCCGGCGCTGCAAGCGGCAGGGAATCCTGCACAGCGTGACCGCGACCCAAGTGCAAGTGTGCTGCCGTTCCAACAATCGGCAAATGCCCATGCGCCTTGCATGAATATTGCGTCCTCGATGCATGCGCCGTCGCTGCGATCGAGGCCAAGCTGCGGCTGCAACATCGAGTAGGGGGCTGACTTGGCCACCATCCCAGCGCACCGGGAGGACAGCGCGTGCTTGAGCATGCCCGGGCATGCTTCTGCCATCGGGCGGCTGGACACTCGTGCCGCCTTTTTGAACGCAATCCAAGGAAATCCATGTCCAGTTCGCGCCCCGTCGCACCCGGCAACGACGATGTTTCGAACCTGCCGTTGCTGTGGCGGCAGTCGATCATCGACAATGCACGCGAGCAAGCCGAGCGCGATCTCACTCAGCGCCGCCGCAAGACGCTGTACTTCTCCGTCGTCACCGCCCTGGTGACCGGGGCGATGGCGCGGCCTGCCGTGGTGCAGGCGACCGATTACAAGGACACGGTCACCGGCGTCGCCGACAACGACCGGCCCGGCGGCGCCGGCGACTACGATCCCGGCTACGACATCGCGGACGAAAACGGCACCCTGCACTACCGCTTCGTCAACGGCGACAACGTGGCGCTGGAAGGCGTCGACCGCGACGTGCTTGCCATGTCCATTACCAGCGGCAAACCGCCGGTCGTCCTGGACGTGGTCGGCGGCGGCTGGTTGAACCTGTCGGCGGTCCGCCCGGAAAGCACCAACCGGGGGATGGCGATCGGCATCCTCAACGACGGCAACACGGTTACCGTCAACGGCAACACCCGGATCTCCACCAACGCCGACGACGCGGATTTCGGCCTCGGCATCGGCAACGGTGCGCACGCGGTGATCGGCCGCGGCGGCAGCACCACGGTGTTCAACGGAGCCACCGACTTCCACGCCCGTACGCAGGGCTTCGCGCGGGCGGTCTGGGCCTCGGGGCGCAGCAACATCGTCTTCAACGGCCCGACCACGATCCTCGCCGAAAGCCGCGGCACGCTCGACGCGGTCTACAACTCCGAAGGCAGCAGCATCACCTTCAACGGCGACACCAGCATCACCGCCCGCGGCATCTGGCCCAGCGACAACTCCCATGCGATCTACAACGATAACGTCGGCAGCCGCCTGACGGTGAACGGCAAGCTGTCGCTGACCACGGTCTCGGAGGGCTCGACCGCCTTCGGCGTGCGCAACCAAGGGATCATGGAAGTCAACGGCGACGCCACCATCAACGTGGAGGGCCCGCGCTCCACGCACGGCATCGCCAACACCCATCGCTCGGCGCGGATGACCTGGCATGGCGACGTCGACGTGCGCGTACGCAACAGCGGCGGCTACGTGCCGTTCGGCAATCCCTCCGGCCTCAGCAACGACCGCTCGCCCGGTGCGGTGATGACGTTCGGCGGCGCGGTGAACGTCGACATCGCCTCGGCGGCGGAAACCTATGGTCTGGTCAACAGCGGAACGATCGCCTTCACCTCGCCCACCGCGCCGGTGTCGTTCACCGTCGTCTCCACCTGCGACGTGTGCGCGGTCTACGGCATCCGCAACTTCGGCACCGTCGACGTCGCCGGCGGGCTGACGGTGTCCACGACCGCGGTCGGCGGCAACGCCGCGTATTCGATCTGGAGCGTGCCGATCGACAGCCAGGACGCCAGCGTCGCCGTCAACCAGGCCGGCGGCCGCACCGTGCGGCTCGACGGCAACATCGCCACCGCGACCGACAGCGTCAACGGCCATATCGGCTCGGTCGATCTCAATTTCGATACCTCCGACTCCTGGCTGCGCGGGCTGGTCAACGGCCGGCAGACCGACGCCGGCTTCACGGTGGGCAAGGCCGATCTGGCGTTCGCCAACGGCGCGACGTGGATTCCGGAGGGTACCGGTACGCTGGCCAACGATTTCGGCACCGGATCGCTGGCCATCGGCAACGACGGCGCGATCGACATGGCCGGAGCCTGGGGCCGTTTCGTACCCGGCACGGTGCCGGCGCATACCTATCGCCGGCTGCTCGTCGACAGCAGCAGCACCGGCACCGGCGCCAGCGTCGCGCTGGCCGACGGCGCCAGGTTCATGCTGCTCAGCGACATCACCGGCAAGGCCGGCGCCGTCAGCGCCGATCAGATCGTGTTCGGCAGCGGCATCAAGAGCTTCTCCGCCCGCGGCACGCAGGGCGTGGGCATCGTCTACGACCCGGTGCTGGACGACACCTCCTGGGTCAACGCCGCGAGCATTCGCGCCGGCCGGTCGATCCCCGCGGCTACGCCGATCGTCATCGTCGACGCCAGCGCCGCCGCGGGCGGCAGCGCCGCGTTCTCGGCAGTGGCCGGCCGGAACGGCCAATGGAGCGGGACCTACGAAAACGATCTGGTGCAGTTCACCTACACGCCGCAGGTGGCATTGACCGATGGCGGAAAGAAGGTCGTGCTGACCGGCATCAACATCGTCGGAGCGGGCGGCGGTACCGACGTCGATACCGGGGGCAATCCGGGGGGCAATCCGGGAGGCAACAGCGGAATCCTGCCATCGCAGACCGTGCTGTCGGCGGCCGATGCCGCAGACAGCCTCGTCAATCTGTGGATGGCCGACGCGCAAGACTCGCCGCAGCACCTGCGCAATCGACTGCGCGACAGCGATGCGGATCATGGCCAAATCTGGGCCAAGGCCGATGCCGGCGAAATCACGACGGAGACCGCGCATTCGCGTCGTTATCGCCAGGACTACCGCGGCATGACCATCGGCGCGGATCGCGGTTTCGCGCTGGGTACCGGCGCCGGCACCGTCGGGTTCAGCGCGGGACAGCTCCGCTCGACCGCCGACTACGCGCAAGGCAGGGGCGATCTGACCGGAACCACGCTGGGCGCCTATGGCCATTGGAATGCCGAAAATGGCGCCTATCTGCTGCTCGGTGCGAGCGCATCGTCGCTGGAGAACCGGTACGCCGCACGCGATTCCGAAGGCCGCGATATCGTCGGTAAATACCGGACGAAAGCAGGCCAGCTGTATGCCGAAGGCGGCCGCAGCTTCAAGCTTGCCCAGTCCTACTACGTCGAACCCCAACTCGGTCTGTCGCTGAGCGCCATCCGCGGCAGCGACTACACCACCCGCAATGGCGTGCGGATCGGCCAGGACGAGCTCGACACCTCATACGCGCGCGCCGGCGTCGCCTTCGGCAGGACGCTGCAGGGCGCGCGCTTGGCGGGCAATGTGTACGTCCGCGCATCGGCCTTGCATTACCTCGGCGACAACCTCGACATCGCCGCGTCCAAGGACGGCGGCAGCATCGTCCCCGATACGTCCGACCGGAAAGGTACGAGCGGCGAGTTCATGCTGGGCGGCGACGTCGACTTCGGCAACGAGCGCACGTCCCTGTTCCTGGAGGCATCCGGCGCCACGGGTGCTGAAACGGAGCGTCGTTGGGCCATCCAGGCAGGGTTGCGGCACAGCTGGTGATCCCTGTCGACATTTCCGCGACGATGCTATGCGTCCGCTTTGGGGAAGCCGTCGTCGATCGATGGCCGCTATCGAGCCGACACGTAGCCGACGCCGCCAATCCAGCCGTACCCGTAGAAGCCGCCGTGACTTACGGCAAGTGGAGTAAAGCAATGACACGACGATATCTGCGGGGCACGGTGGTCCTGTCCGTTCTGCTGGGCATGGTGACCGGCCTGTCGGCCTGCGGAGATGGCGGCGAAACGTCGTCGCCGGCCGCGCACGCATCCGAAGCCAGAGCTGGAGCCGTAGCCGCAACTGGGGCTGCGACCGCTGTCGCAACTGGAGTAGAAGCCGGGGCTGAAGGTGAAACCGGAGCTGGAGTCGGAATCGAAGCCGCCGCGGTATCCGCTACCACACCGATCCGGATGACGGGAGGGCCGCTCCCACCGACCCTGATCGACCTCGTGGGCAACGGCCCGTTCATCGTCGTCGATCAGTTCGGCTATCTGCCCAGCCTGAAGAAGGTGGCCGTGCTGCGCGATCCAGCAATCGGCTTCGACAGCGCGGACCAGTACGTGCCGGGTCCGACGCTGCAGGTGGTCGATGTAGCGACGAACACCGTGGTGTTCAGCGGCTCGCCCACGCCCTGGAAGAACGGCGACATCGACGCCTCGTCCGGCGATCGCGCCTGGCAATTCGACTTCAGCGCGGTCACCGCAGCCGGCACCTACGAGGTCGTGGACGCGGCGCTCAACGTCCGTTCGGCCCGGTTCGAGATCGGCGCCAACGTTTACCGGCCCGTGCTGGTGCAGGCGGTGCGCGCCTTCTTTTACCAACGCGCCGGCCACGCCAAGCTGGCGCAGTACGCGGGCACCAGGTGGGCCGACAGCGCGAGCCACATGGGTCCGCTGCAGGATACGCAGGCCCGCCGCTACAACGCCGCCGGCGACGCATCGACACAGCGCGACCTGCATGGCGGCTGGTACGACGCCGGCGACTTCAACAAGTACACCAGCTGGGGCGCCGCTTACGTCGTCGATCTGCTGCATGCCTACACCGAGAACAAATCGGTGTGGACCGACGACTTCAATCTCCCCGAATCCGGCAACGGCGTGCCCGATATCCTGGACGAGGTAAAGTGGGGCCTGGATTGGCAGGTGCGGATGCAGAACGCCGATGGTTCGGTGCTGTCCATCGTCGGGCTCGCCTCGGCCGGTGGCGGCGGTCGGCCTTCCGCCGCCACCGGGCAGAGCCTGTACGGCGATGCCAGCACCTCGGCGACGCTGGCATCCGCGGCAGCCTACGCCTATGGCGCCAAGGTCTACGCCTCGTTGAACAAGCCGGCCTACGACGCCTACGCCGCCGATCTCGGCCAGCGCGCAAAGCGAGCCTGGGACTGGGCCATGGCCAATCCCAACGTGCTCTTCTACAACAACGATGCTTCCCGCGGCACCCAGGGCCTGGGCGCCGGCCAGCAGGAGACCGACGACAAGGGCCGTGCCCAGTTGCGCCTGGTGGCGGCGATCTATCTGTACGCATTGACCGGCGACACGGCGTACCGCAGTTACGTCGAGAGCCACTACACCGAAGAGCAGATGTTCTCGTCCTGGTGGTTATCGCCCTACGGCGCCGGCGTGAACCGTCCGCTGCTTTACTACGCATCGCTGCCGGGCGCGACCGCCAGCGTGGCGCAGAACATCCGCACTCGCTATACCGAGCTTTGGGAACGCCCCGACTATGCCGGCTGGGGCGCCATCGCGGCGCAGCGCGATCCCTACCGCGCCTATCTCGATGGCTACGTATGGGGCAGCAACGGGATAAAGGCGCTCGCGGGCGGCATGTTCGCCGACCAAGGGCTGTACGGCCTGAGCCAGCACAGCTCCGCGGAGATCGCAGACGCAGGCGCGGCGTACCTGCACTACCTGCATGGCGTCAACCCGCTGGGCAAGACCTACCTGTCGAACATGGGCGCCTACGGCGCGGAAAACTCGGTGGATCAATTCTTCCACTCGTGGTTCGCCGACGGCAGCCCGTGGGACAGCGTGCGGGACTCGCAGTACGGCCCCGCGCCCGGCTTCCTGGTGGGTGGCGCCAACAACACGCAGTACGACTGGGACGAACGCTGTCCCGGCATATCGACGAGATGCGGCTCGGCCCGCCCCTCGCCGCCGTACGGCCAACCCGGGCAGAAGGCGTACAAGGATTTCAACGACAGTTGGCCGCTGAATTCGTGGCCGATCACTGAGAACTCCAACGGCTACCAGGCCGCCTACATCCGGCTGCTGGCGCGATACGTGAAGTAAGGCGCCGCGGTCTTCCTTGAGCCTGCGCGTTGATCGGGCTTGGCTGCTTGGGTGCTCCCAAATGCCACTCGTCGAACCGGCCAAGACTCCAGGCCGGTCATCCCTGACGCTTGGTAGAATGGCCGGCTGAAAGAGTGGAGTGCGGCATGGAGCGATGGTATCCGGCAACGCTGCTGGCTTTGATCCTGCATCAAATCGACGCAGCGTTCTGGGAGGAGTGGAAGATGTTCCACGCGCCCGGCGGGATCCAAGGCTTCCTGCTGTTCAATCTGCTCGCCGTCGGCGTGGTGCTGCATGGCTACCAACAGGTGCTGTTAGGGCGCCCCTCGGCGCGCCGCTACGCTGTGCTCTGCGGCGCGCTTGGTGTCGGCACCGCCGCAATCCATTTGGGGTTCGCCGTTGCCGGCAGCAATGAGTTCCATCTGCCGCTGTCGATCGCAGCCCTTCTGGCCTGTCTCGTGGCGGGTGGCGGCCTGCTGCTGAGCAGTCGCCCGCGGTGAGAAAGTCCGCTCATTGATATGGGAAGAAGAGACTCGAACTGGCGATGTATCGCCGTCGTTATGAGGTCGGGCCTGGCATAACGGGGCCGCTTTCGATCCAAAGCGGACGTCAGGCCCTGGATAGAAACGCCAGCAGTTGGCGGACGCGGGCCGGCACGTGCCGGCTTGAGGGATACACCGCATAAACGCCCCCACGAGGGAGCGACCAGCCTGGGAGTAGGCGGACGAGGTCGCCGCGTTCGATGGCATCGACGACCATGAAATCGGCCAGGACGGTCGCACCCGCGCCGGCCCGTGCCAGTGCGCGGGACGCCGCCGTCGAGTTGGTTCGCAGCTGGCTGGTCACACGTACCGATACTTCGTCGCGCTCGTTCGTGAACGACCACGTCAGGGCCGAGCGCAGCCGCGACAGAGCGATCCAAGGCCAAGCCGCCAAGTCGGCAGGCGACGCGCACCCGGGCTGGCGGGATACCAGTTCGGGAGCCGCCACCACGTACTGCTCCAGCTCACGCAGGCGAACGGCGTGGAGCGACGAGTCGCGCAGCCAGCCGGTGCGAACCGCGACGTCGAAGCCCTCGCCGACGAGATCGATCACCTCATCGCTCGTCACCAAGTCGATGCTCAGGCGCGGATGCAGACGGGCGAAGGCAGCGAGTTGCCGCCCAAGCTCGGCCTCCACGTAGTCGTCGGAGCTTGTAATCCGCAGGGTGCCGGTCAGCGCCTTGTCCGAGCCTCCGACCTCATCCAGCACCGTACCGAGGTCCCGCAATAGAGGCGCCGCCCGTTCGAACAACTGCTGACCGGCCTCGGTCAGGGTGACGCGACGCGTGGTCCGGGTGAACAGGCTCGTGCCGACTTCGGCTTCGAGGCGAGCGATCTGCTGGCTGACCATCGCCTTGGTCGTGCCCAGCCGCTCCGCGGCAGCCGTGAAGCCCCGTACTTCCGCGACGGCGAGGAAAACATCGAGACGGCTGAGATCGACCGGTGCCCGCATCTGCATTGTTCACGTTTTGCGAACTGTAAATCATCGGTTAGGCGGTTTTTCGAATCAATAGTCCCCGGCAATCTGCTCCGGCCAAGAGCAATGACCCTCGATGCGCCGCGCTTTGGCCTCAAGCCTGACCCGTTGCGCTCCCCTCTCCTTCCCGGAAATCCAAACCATGACTATCCAGAAGCAGCAAGCCGTCGATCTCTTGAAGGCGATCGAAACCGGCGCTGCCGCGCCAATAGCCGTCATCAACCCCGACCAGTACATCCAGCACAATCTGGGCGCTGCCGACGGCCTCGCCGGCTTCGGTGCGCTGCTGGCCCAACTTCCTGCCGGCTCCGCGCGGGTCAATACGGTCCGCGTGTTCCAGGATGGCGAGTTTGTTTTCACCCACACGGATTACGACTTTTTCGGCCCGAAAGTGGGCTTCGACATCTTCCGGTTCGAGGACGGCCTGATCGTGGAGCACTGGGACAATTTGCAGACCACGGCGGGGCCGAACCCGAGCGGGCACAACATGCTCGACGGGGCCACCGAAATTGTCGATGTCGAGCTGACCACGCAGAACAAGTCGCTCGTTCGCGACTTCGTCGAGGACATCCTCGTCAACGGCCGCATGGACAAGCTGTCCGGCTATTTCGACGGCGACCGCTACATTCAGCACAACCCGCAGATCGCCGACGGCTTGAGCGGCCTGGGTGCGGCTCTGAAGGCGATGGCCGAGGCCGGCATCACGATGGAATACGAGCGCATCCATCGGGTGCTGGGCGAAGGCGACTTCGTGCTCGTGGTCAGCGAAGGCAAGTTCGCCGGCAAGCCCACCGCCTTCTACGACCTCTTCCGAGTCGAGGGCGGCAAGATCGCCGAGCACTGGGACACCATCGAAGCGATCCCGCCACGCGCGGACTGGAAGAACGAGAACGGCAAGTTCTAGCCCGCTGCAGCTGCCATCGACGACCGCTAGTGCGCTAGCGGTCATTGCTTTAATTATGTCCTCGCGACAGAGGAAGTCGATCGGCGCGTCCGCTTGGGATCGAACGCGGATCGTCGCCTCGGATAGCGGCTCCCATCCCGAAACGAAACCATCAGCCGGCTTGTGGCTTGGCGGCGTTGACCGCCCATTGGGCGGCGAACGCGCGCTGGTAGGCGGGCCGCGCTTCGCCGCGGGCGACATAGGCGGCCAAGCTCGGGAATTCATCGAGGATGCCCGACGGCCTCAGCCTGAGCAGCACCGACACCATCATCAGATCGCCCGCGCTGAACGCACTGTCCAGCCATTCGGCGTCGCCCAGGCGGGCCGACAGCTGGACCAGCCGATCGCGAATGCGTTCCGCTACCAGGGGCAGGCGCTCCTTGGCCCAGGGCTTGTCGCCTTCCTGGAACCTGACGATGACCAGGTCGAGGATCGGCGGTTCCACCGTGTTGAGCGCGGCGAACATCCAGGTGATCGCACGCGCCCGCGCGTTGGCATCGTCCGGCAACAGGCCCGCGCGGGTTTGGGCGAGATGAAGGACGATAGCGCCCGTTTCGAACAGGACCAGATCGCCTTCCTCGTAGGTGGGAATCTGGCCGAAGGGATGCAGGCGCAGGTGCGCGGGTTCCTTCATCGCGCGGAACGAAACCAGGCGGACCTCGTAGGCCTGGCCTACTTCTTCCAGCGCCCAGCGCACGCGCGTATCGCGCGCCAGCCCCTTGCCGCCGTCGGGCGATCGTTCAAAGGCGGTAATGGTGATGGTCATCGTGACGTGCTCCTGGTGAAAACCGGTTGGGGGTAGCCCTTTCAACATTACGACGAGCGGCCGGACCCGAATTCGACATAGGTCGGTGTGAAGCGTGCCGACCGCAGCCTGCGTCGGGCCTCCCGCCCCCCGCCTTTGCCGGAGATCTCGGGGAATTCCGGCGCATGGGACGTCAGGCGCAGCCCCGCACCCTCTCGGGGTCTCCATAAACCCTGTCCTGTCGCATCTTTGCCGATAGCTGAGTCGATCGCACGATGTAGTAGGCCCGCAGCACCGGAACCCCCAGGCGTGCCCGCTCCCGGCCGGCAGCGGCCAGGGCTGCCGCCGTGTCTCGCCCTCTCCCGAATACGACCATCCCGACGCCCCCTTCCCGACGCCTTCTTCAGCGACCGAACGGCACCTGCTTTTCCTTGTGAAAGTGGCGTGAGGGGCGTAATTTTCAGTTGCAGCTGTCCGGAGGCCCTGACATGAACTACACGGTGTACAGGGGAGCTACGGGAATCTATTTGCTGGTACCGGACTGCATGAAAGCCTCACGCGAAGCCGAACGCCTGCATGGGCCGCTGGTGCATTGCGGTGCCGTCGAATCAGAAGGGCATCCGCTGCCGCATTTATGGGAGGCAGTGCTGACCGAAGTCGACGAACGGCTCTACGCGGTACTCAGCGAGCACGTCGCGCACAGCTTTCTGGGCATCGAATGCGGGAACGCGGCAGTCAGGGCTACACGGGATGATTCGCACCCTTAGATCCGACCGAACGCTACGGTGAACAGGTGACAGCTGCGACATAAGAGAGCCCCGCCAATAGCGGGGCTTTTCGGTGGCGACCAGTCCCTCAGTTCAACTTTGGCTCCGGCGGCGCCGGAGTCCAGGCTGTGCAGCGTTGAACTACGCCGGCAGCCTCTGCCGCAGTGCATCCAGCCGCATGACCTTGCTAAGCGTCTGGCTTATCACGCTCATGGAAAAGGCCGGCGAACTACCGGCTCTCTTCTCGTCAGTCTGCTGAAGTCGCTCGGTCGACGCACTCCGCGATCCGCTTTGCGCCGCAACCGAATGTCCGCTTTGGGTCGATAGCCGCCATTTGCAAACCATCGCAGAACTGATCATGCCGCCGGCGGCATGATCGCTATTGATCGCTTCGGTGATGCATTTGCTCAAGCGCGGGCACTCGTCCTTGATCTGCCTGCTCCGACATTGCGCCCTCTTGATTCAGTCTTCGTCTTTCGAATTGGAAAATCTATAGTCGATCTTAACGTCCCCATCGACCAGCTTGAACTGGCGCAGCTTTGGCGTATTCGAGGAACCCGGCGCGTTGCCCAACAACCTGTTGGACAAACCTCGGCCGGGGCGATTGGCTAGGCTTAGCTGAAGCCAAGGAGTTCTACAGGGGCCCGACCAACACCGGTTCGCTTTGCCTCTTCCCCGGAAACTCAACATACCAGTGCCTTGGCGTTGGAACCTGCTTAGTCGTTGCTTCTATAGGGACCACGATCTTGTTCTCGCAGTCTTCTATCACTAACACTCCAACCGAAAGAGTGGGCACTCCCAGGTCGCGCTTAAAGTAGTCCAGCGCAACCCTCTCGAAGGCCTCGGATCGATCAGAGGAAAGGGGGGAGCAACCCGCTGGCATTCCAAGAACGAACTCGTCGGAGTCAGCCTTTCCGCATCCGCCGATACAAGCAAGAACAAGCATAGCGACTACCACCCGAATGCTTTGCATCTGTATCTCTCCATCTCGTTATTCGCGCGTCGCTCAAAATCGTGAAGAGCCCAGCGACATTCAGGACCAATGCAAGGGATGTCTCTCTTCTGCTTTCGAGCGCATTCGGCACCAACCCTCAGAGCACGACACTCCAACTAGCGCCGATGAAGCGACGTACTTGCTCGCCACGACCGTTGTAGCCGTAGTTCATCACCGTCACGCCATTGATTTGGGTCTGAACTAAGCGATTGCTGTCGTCGTAGCTCAGCGCCAACCCGGTGCCGCCCACCGACGCGGTGTTGCCGTTGGTGCTGTAAGTCCGCGCTACCCCACCTACAGACGACAGACGATGGCTGGTTGTGGGGTAGGCATACGTTGCGGTGCCGGCCGACGTAGTTTTACCGGTACGATTGCCTGTAGCGTCATAGGTGTAGGTTTCCAGCGGTGTACCGTTGGGACCATCCTGCAGTTGGTCCAGGCGGCTCATCGCGTCGTAGCGGTAGCGCGCGTCCAATGTATTGGATCGGTTACGCAACTCGCTGATGCGGCCCAAGGCATCCTGGGTAAGGTCTAGATATAGGCCAGTGCCGGAGGTAGTTCGCTGCCAGCCTCGGGCTGGGTGGCGGCCAACGCATCGAGCAAGGAAGACGGCAGCATGCCGCCGGATCGGTTCAGCGCCTCGGAAATCAGATCATCGCCAAAGACCTATCGCCCCGGATCGGCAGTCGGCACGGTCCTGTCGCCCGGAAGCGGCGGCTTGCCGTCCTCATCCGGGCGCTGATCCTGTGGCTGCAGCCGCATGTCCGCCACCGTGGGGAAGCATCCGTGCCAGCCAATCGCCCGCGATGGTCGCAACCCGCTCCAGTGCGCCCGGCTCCTCGAACAGATGCGTGGCGCCCGGGACGACTATGAGTTCCGCGCGGCCGCCCATCGCCGCGTAGGCCAGACGGTTGAGGTCCAACACCTGCAGGTCGGCACCGCCCACGATCAGCAACGTGTCCGCACGCACTTGCGACAGCGCCTGCCTTCCGGCCAGGTCGGGCCGCCCCCCGCGCGAGACCACCGCGGCGACGTCATCCGGCCGGGCGGCGGCCGCCACGAGCGCCGCTGCAGCCCCGGTGCTAGCGCCGAAGAGCCCGAGCGGAAGATATTTGCAGGACGGTTCGTGCCGGGTCCACGCGAGCGCCGCTTCCAGACGTTGTGCAAGCAACGGTATGTCGAAGCGCGCTGCCGGGTTGCGGTCTTCCTCCGGCGTCAGCAGGTCGAACAGCAATGTCGCCAGCCCGCGCCGGTTCATCGCGGTCGCCACGAAACGGTTGCGTGGACTGTGCCGGCTGCTGCCGCTTCCGTGGACGAAGACCACGAGGCCGCGCGGCGACGGCGGCACGATCAAGTCACCTTCGAGGACGATGTTCCCTGCCGGGATGCGCACCGACTGATTCGAGATCGTTGGAGATGCCGTTCCAGCGACCGGGGCGGCGAGCAGACCGATCACGTCCTCATCGGTGACTCCGGCGAAATCCAGGTAGTACAGACCGACTGCGTTGAACGGCGATGGCGTAGCCAGGCAGACCACGTCATCGGCGAACCGGGAAACCCGCGCCAGGCTGTCGCGCGCGGCCACGGGTACTGCGCAAACCAGGCGTGCGGGCTCTTGTGCGCGTGCCGCTTTCAATGCCGCGGTCATCGTCGACCCGGTGGCGAGGCCATCATCGATCACGATCACCGTGCGTCCGGCGAGTGCGATCCCGCGCTGACCGGGACGGTAGCGCGCCCGGCGCTCTCGGATCAGCGCAAGCTGGCGCTGAGCTTCGCGTTCGATGTAGGCATCGTCGGCTCCTGCCCAGTAAGCGTGCTCGGAGAGCATCACCCTGCCCCGCTCGTCCACCGCGCCAATTGCGAACTCGGAATTGCCCGGCGCGCCCAGCTTGCGCACCAGCACCACATCGAGTTCGCCCTCCAGCGCATCGGCGATGATCCGCCCCATTGGCACCGCGCCGCGCGGGATGGCCAGCACCACGGGGTGGCTACCGCGGTACTGTTGAAGCACGACCGCCAGTTGCCTGGCAGCATCATCACGGTCGTGGAAAGGCAGTGAAACCATGAGATTAACTCCAGCAGCCCCTGAACTATGTCGTGCCAGGAGCCACCGGTATTGACCTGCATCAAGATGCCGTGGGAATCGCGAGCCATGCTCGATTGAAGCCGCATACCGCGGCCCTGAGATCGAGGCCCGCATGACCGTCCGCCACCCGACTATCCTGGGTGCCATCCGCAACAGCGCCAACGTACTTGGCGGCAGTTCCCACGATCACGACCCGCTGCTGGGCATGGTCGGTGATCGCGCGTTCGTCCTGCTAGGCGAGGCGACGCACGGCACGCACGAGTTCTACGCGATGCGCGCGGAGATCACCCGTCGGCTGATCGAGGAACATGGTTTCGACGCCGTGGCCGCGGAAGCCGACTGGCCGGACGCCTACCGACTCAACCGTTACGTGCACGGCGCCGGTGACGCATCGCTCGACGAGGCCTTCGGCGATTTCCAGCGGTTCCCGACCTGGATGTGGCGCAACCAGGCCGTGCGATCGTTCATCCAGTGGCTGCATGCGCACAATGCACAGACGCCTGCCGCGTCTCGCGTCGGGTTCTATGGCCTGGACCTGTACAGCCTCTACCGTTCGGCCGATGCGGTGACCGCCTACCTGGAAGGCGTCGATCCCGAACAGGCCGCGGCCGCCCGGCGGCTCTACGCCGGCCTGGACCACGTGCGCGATCCGCAGGACTACGGCTACGAAGCTGCCTTCGGCCTGCGACCACCCTGCCGCGATGCGGCGGCGGCCATGCTCATCGACCTGGTGCGCATGGCGCCCAGCTATCTGGCCGAAGATGGCGCGGAGGCGCAGGACGAGCAGTTCTTCGCCGAGCGCAATGCCTACGTCGTGCTCAACGCCGAGCATTACTACCGGGCGATGTTCGGCGGACGCACGAACACCTGGAACCTGCGCGACGCGCACATGGTGAATACGCTGTTCGCGCTGCGACGACACCTGCGCGAAGGCGGGCGACCGGGCCGGATCGTGGTGTGGGCGCACAACTCCCATCTGGGCGATGCGCGAGCCACGCAGATGGGCGAACGCGGCGAGTGGAACGTCGGGCAGCTTCTGCGTGAACAGGCGGGCGCTGCGCAGACGTTGCTGGTCGGATTCACCACCTACACCGGGCATGTCACCGCCGCGCGCGACTGGGACGCACCGGCAGAGCGACGCTGGGTGCGTCCCGCGCACAAGGACAGTTGCGAGCACCTGTTCTACACCACCCATCTGGATCGCTTCTTCCTGCCGCTGCGTGCGGGCGTCGCCGAAGCTCTGGCCCCTCCCCTGCTCGAGCGCGCGATCGGCGTCGTGTACCGTCCTGAGACCGAAATGGCGAGCCATTACTTCAACGCTTCGCTGAGCGCCCAGTTCGATGCCGTGTTCCATCTCGACGAGACGACAGCGGTCGAGCCGTTCGACATCAACGAGCGCTGGACCCGGCACGAACCGCCGGACACCTATCCGTTCGGCCTCTGACATGGACCTTCCGGCGTCGAATGCAGGTCCGGCCCCGCGTCATGGCGACCGCGCGCCGCGGGCCCTGTTCCTGGTGTTCGCGGGCATATGGGTCGCGCTGGCAATCGCGCCGCGATACCGCCAGGACTGGCTGCTTGAAAACGTGGCGGTTCTGCTGGCCGTGCCGATGCTGGTCTGGTCCTTCCGCCGGGTGCGGCTATCCAATGCCAGCTACGCGGCCATCTTCGTATTCCTGGTCCTGCACGAGATCGGTGCGCACTACACCTATTCGGAAGTGCCTTATGACCGCTGGATCAGGTCGTTGTCCGGATTCTCGCCCGACCAGATGCTTGGCTTGACGCGCAACCATTACGACCGTGCGATGCATTTCCTGTATGGCCTGCTGATCACGCCCGCGGTGGTGGAGTTGCTCGCGGCGCGGGCACCGCCGCAGGGCGTGTGGCGGTGGATCCTGCCGGTGTCGTTCGTGATGTCGAATTCGGTCGTGTACGAACTGGCCGAATGGGCCGCCGCACTGGTGTTCGGCGGCGATCTTGGCGTCGCCTACCTTGGCACCCAGGGCGATCCGTGGGATGCGCAGCACGACATGGCACTTGCGACATTGGGCAGCGTGGTGGCGATGGCCTGGATCGGTGTTCGATCTCGGCGACACCCGCATGCCTCGGCACTTCCCGTTCCGGGCTCCGCCCGGCGCGGGCACTGAAGTTCCTAGAGCGATCGCGATGCCTGTCGAAGCTCATGTGATGTTGCTGGAGCATCCGCACTCGGCACTGATCGACACGCCGCTTCCGGTGCCCGTGCCGCAAGCTGGCGAGATCCGGATCCTCATTGAGGCCTGCGGGGTTTGTCGTACCGATCTGCACGTCGCCGACGGTGAACTGCCGCAAGCCACATACCCGATCGTGCCCGGGCACGAAATCGTGGGCATCGTCGATGCGCTCGGGGTCGGGGTGACCGCGTTCGAGCCTGGCGAGCGCGTCGGCGTGCCATGGCTGGCCCGGACCTGCGGTCGTTGCGGGTACTGCGAGCGAGGCCTCGAGAACCTGTGCGATTTCGCCGAGTTCACCGGGTGCACCCGCGATGGCGGATACGCCACCCACGTACTGGCGGACGCTGCGTTCTGCATACGCCTCGGTGCGCCATGGACGGATCCCGTCGCAACCGCGCCGCTGCTGTGCGCGGGCCTGATCGGCTGGCGCGCCTTGAGCGCCGCCGGTCCGGCAGAACGGTTGGGCATTTTCGGGTTCGGAGCTGCAGCGCACATCGTGACCCAGCTGGCGCGTTGGCGCGGGACGCGTGTATTCGCATTCACCCGGCCCGACGACCGGTCCACGCAAGCATTCGCCAAGTCGCTGGGCGCGTCCTGGGCCGGCGGCTCCGACGAGCCGGCGCCGGAACCCCTGGATGCCGCCATCATCTTCGCACCGGTCGGCGGCCTGGTCCCCGCTGCGCTGCGGTCGGTGCGCAAGGCCGGGCGCGTGGTTTGCGCGGGCATCCACATGAGCGACATCCCCCGCTTCCCGTATCGGCTGCTTTGGGAGGAGCGCCAGTTGGTGTCGGTTGCAAACCTGACGCGCCAGGACGCCGTCGCCTTCTTCGACGTCGCAGCACGCGCAGGGGTACGAACGCATGTGCAGCGCTATGCGCTTGACGATGCCAATCGGGCGCTGGCCGACCTCCGGGCGGGCCGCGTCGAAGGCGCCGCGGTCCTGGTGCCGGGGGATGGCAGATGACCGTCGCATCCATTTCCCGTCGCCTGCCTGGCGCCTGGAGAGTGCATCCGGCCGGATGGATGCGAACCGTGCTTGTCCTGTTGGCGTGTCTCTGGTTGCTGCCACTTTGCGCCCAGGAAATGCCGACCTCGCCCCGCACGCGCACCGTCGACCTGCCTCCCGGCGAATACCTGTGGAAGCCCCTGGCCCCCAATGAACGCGGCCCGCCGCGGCAGCGATCAGTACGATCCGTTCGCCGGCTTGCAACAGTCGGGCTAGGATCGGCCATAGCAGTTGCAGTTCGACTGGGAAATGGCATTAAGGCCCATTCATAAAATACAGGATTGGCGCAAAGCACCAATCGATTGCGTGACTGGGCTGGGCATGAACTGCGTGCGTTCCTGCTTTCCGCGAACTCTCATTGCATCGGGATGAAAATTCATCAATAAACAGATTGCCGGCGTAGATGGCCATCGTCAGAGGGCGGACGGCAGCCGGCTATCGGTCACTCAAATGTCCGCTTCCGGCCATAAGCGGACATTACAGCTAGGGCGACAGGCGAACCGGCCGCCCCGATACCTTCCCGTGTTTCTCGCTGCCGTGCATATGGGTGAAGTTGTGAGTGCCGGCGAATCCATTGTCGGACAGCTCGCCTTCGTACATCGGGTAGGCATCACACAATGCCGTCGATAGAAGAACATGGAGATTGCGTCCGTCGATCACGTAAGCCGGGGCGCGGAGCTTGCCTGTGTTCCCGCTGACGATCTCCAGCTTCCTCCAGTCGCCCGCCAAGCAAGCGTCCTGGGGCGCATCAGTGACGCGTACGACGAACGATTCCGCGATTGCGCCGTCCTTGCCGGTGGTCACGAACTCCCATTCCGCTCCCGCGCGCCAAGCGTCCGGCGTCGGCTCTGACGCCAGCTTCTGATAGTGCGCACGCCTGGCTTCAAGGGTCTCGCGCTCGCGTTCCGATGACAGCCCTCCATGAATGAAGCAACCGGACAACCCGAAGACGCCTACGAGCAACAGGGACAAGATCATCCGCATTGAAGAGCTCACATTGAGGGGCAGCTAGATGATGGTCGCCGCGGGTGAATGACCGCTTTGGGTCGGAAGCTGCCCTCTCCTACCCCGATAACCCTCCCTAATCCCGGTCCACGTCGGCTTCCGGCCAGAAGCGGGCCGAGCAGCTGAATGCGGCCTACGAGTTCATGGGCGCAGCGGATCGAAGCTGAGCCCGAGCCGGCTTCTCCAGTCGATCCGGCTTAGTTGGAACCAGGAGATTGCGTAAGCTAGCGCGATGCCGACACTGACTGCTCCCATGCGGTTGCTCGGGCATATGTGCCACGCCGCCAGCACGAGTACGATCCGCATGCCAAGGTGCACGAGCCCGAGCGGATGGCCGATGGTCCAGGAGAAGACGACCCAGTGCAGTGCGAATCCGATCCCGACGCTAATCGGGAATAAGGCTGGAG
This sequence comes from Lysobacter sp. Root667, assembly GCF_001427715.1. Classification (NCBI taxonomy): domain Bacteria; kingdom Pseudomonadati; phylum Pseudomonadota; class Gammaproteobacteria; order Lysobacterales; family Lysobacteraceae; genus Lysobacter; species Lysobacter sp. Root667. The sequence continues at coordinate 96,758 of NZ_LMHF01000016.1, read as the reverse complement.
CGTAGATCCAGATGGGTATATGTATCGCCCAGGTCGCTAATGCCATAATCCGCGCCATCGCCGATAATCGCAGAAGAGGGTTTTCGCGCGGCGCGCTCATGTCCTCTCCCCGCGCCCTACCAATTACGACCGCCACCGGCATGATTGACCAGAAGCACAAGGTCAGTACTAGGTTGTGAAATCGAGAATCGACGAGGACGCTGAGCAGCGCGGCGGCCGAGTACACGATCATGCCCGTCATCGGCAGGGCTAACGATCCCTTGCGACGGATAATGAAGTCTGCCCGCATTTCGTCGAATGTCATCATGGCATCGGGTCGCTGCTTTGGGGCCAGAGCGGACGTTAGCACCCCTGGCCGCCCCATCCAATCCAGTGACCGCTATCGAAGGCGGATTCAATTGATCGATGCAGTCCACGCCCCCAACGGCTTGCAGTAAAGCGCCAGCGTTGACCCAGGTGCATACGAACGAATGCATGTCTCGATTAGGTTCGTAGAGCGCGTCGGAAGATAATCGCTTGAGTCGCAGTGGCCATGCGCCATAGAGACTTAGTCTGGAATGCTTGCGCCAATAGTCCGCTTCGACAAGATTGATAAGGGCATGGCGGGGCCTTGTTTCTCGGCGCTTGCTGGGATTTCCATCTGTCCGAATGTCACCCGTTTGGCAATTCGGTAAAGCGCTTACGCAGTCGCCAAGCCGCGGCGGCTACCATTAGATTGAGCGCGGCCATGCTGAGCCGGATTGTCAGCTGATGGGCGCGCCGGTCTTGGGCCGACGGCAGCTCATGGGTAGTCTCATTGGAGAGCCCCTTCATTCGGCGAAGCAATCGTAGATCCTATCCGAGCGAGCTTCTGCTTCGGGTCGGAAGCGGACACCAATCCCCCTATCCCACAAACAAACAGCCCCGCCTAGGCGGGGCTGTTCTCGTTCACGGCCGTCTTGCTGGGGCTGCGGTTGAACCGCGCCGACAGCATCTGGCGCAGCGCGTCGAGGCCCGCGCCTTTACCGGCGATCTTCAGGAAGGCGTAGCCCCCAGCGCGTTGGTCATCAGGTCGCTGCCCAGGGCCATTTCTGAGTCCTGCGCGCGCTCGTTCAGTCGCATCAGGCGTTGGGCGCGCCGGCACAGTGTGGCCAATGCGGTCAAGTCGCGGTGCAGGCTGGCCAGGTCGACGTTGCGCGCGACGATGTTTAAAGAAGTGGGTGTCCCAGTCTTCTCCCCCCCTAATCCCGGTCCACATCGGCTTCCGGCCAGAAGCGGACATTCCATCCTGGTGACGCGCCGCCAACGACCCACGTTCGAACGCCTATCCGGCTGCCGCCCGGAACCTCGCCAGCTCCGCCTCCAGTTCGGCGATACGTGCGTCTTTGTCCTGCAACGCCGCCAGCACGTCCTCGGCTTCGAAGCGTGGCGGGATGTGCTGGGGGCAATTGGCATCCCAAGCGTTGACGGTGAACCGTAGCACCTGTTCGGGACGCGCCTGGTAGCCCGGCGGCATCAGCTGCGCCAGCAAATCATCGGTGGCTGCAACCATGTGTGCCTCACCCCATACCTTTACCCGCTTGCGTTGGCGGTAGTCGATCAGGAACAGATGCGCTTTCGGGTTTTCCTGCAGGTTCCCGGTGCTGATGAATTGTCGGTTGCCGGAAAAATCGACGAAGGCGAGCGTGTGCTCGTCGAGCACGCGCAGGAAGCCGGGTGGCCCGCCCCGGTGCTGAATATAGGGCTGACCATCGCCGTTGACCGTAGCCAGGAAAACGCTGCGTTGTACCTCGACGAAGGCCTTCAGCTCGGCAGTGATGGTTGTTTCCCACGAGCCGGCCTGTTCCATGTGGGCGTAGGCGCGGCGCGATCCTTTGCTCGCCTGGATGGCTTTCACCGCCGGAGTAAAGGCGATGTCACTGGCGTAGCGCATGGTCATGGCCTCATAGCCCGAGTGTGCTCAGGGACGGATGGTCGTCGGGACGGCGGCCTTGCGGCCAGTGGAAGAGTCGTTCGTCCTCGCCAATCGCGAGGTCATTGATGCTGGCCAACCGGACTTGCATCAGACCGTCACCATCGAACTCCCAATTCTCGTTGCCGTAGCTGCGCCACGATTGCCCGGCGTCGTCTCGCCATTCGTAGGCGAAGCGCACGCCAATGCGATTGTCGCGAAACGCCCATAACTCCTTGATGAGCCGGTAGTCGCGTTCGCGTTGCCACTTGCGGGTCAGGAACGCCTCGATTGCCGCTCGGCCCTGGAGGAATTCCGAGCGATTGCGCCAACGGCTATCGGGGGTATAGGCGAGCGCCACACGTGCAGGATCGCGCGAGTTCCAGGCGTCTTCGGCAAGGCGGACTTTCTGCGTTGCCGATTCGAGCGTGAATGGAGGCAGCGGTGGGCGGCTCATGATCGTTGTCGTCTCCCTGGAGGGCGAATCACCGACGGCGCGACGGGCGCCGTCGGTGCGGTTGAGGCTCAAGCCGCCTGGCGCGCGCCGATCACCGGAAAATCGATTTCGGTTTGCGCGACTTCATTGATGTAGTTGGTCCAAGTGTTCAACGCGACATGCTGGACGATCTCGACAACTTGCGCATCGCTGTAGCCGGCGGCCTTGACTGCGGCCACATCCTCGCCGCTGACGTGACCGCGCCGTTCGGCAACCCGGGCGGCGAAGCGCACGGCCGCGTCGGCGAACGGATCGTTGGACGCGCCGTTGCGGTTGGCGGTCATCTCGGCGTCGTCGAGCTTGGCCACGTGCTTGCCGAGGTAGGTGTGCGCCGACAGGCAATAGCTGCAGCCGTTGATTTCGGCAATGGCCAGGGCGATGCGCTCGCGGGTGGCGGCGGGCAGCGTGCCTTTGGCCAGTGCCGAGTTCATGCCGAGGTAGCCCTCGAGTGCGGCCGGGCTGTTGGACACCAGGCGAAACAAGTTCGGTACCGAGCCGAGCTGCTGCTTCACCGCCTGCAGCAACGGCTGGGCGGCGGCAGGGGCGGACTCGATCGTGGCGGGGGTCGGAAGGCGGGACATCAGGATTCTCCTCGGGTCTGGCCGGGCGGGTTTGGCCGGTGGAGAAAGCGTAGATACTTCCGATTGACGCAACTAGACGGTAAATTCGAGAAGTATCCTTCTGAAATTTGGAAGTAAATGGATCGCATCGAAGCGATGATGGTGTTCCGGGCGGTGGTCGACGCCGGCAGTCTCTCGGCGGCGAGTCGGCAACTGCACATGCCACTGGCCACCGTGAGCCGCAAGCTGTCCGACCTGGAGGCGCACCTGAAGGCGCGGTTGCTGCAGCGCTCAACGCGCCAGCTCGTGCTCACCGATGCCGGCGCGGCCTACCTCATCGCCTGTCGGCGCATCCTTGACGATGTCGAGGAAGCCGAACGCAGTGCCGCCGGCGAATTCAGCGCGCCCAAGGGCGAGTTGGTGATCACCGCACCGATCGCGTTCGGCCGATTGCACGTCGTGCCGATCACCGCCGAGTTCCTCAGGGCCTATCCGGACGTGGACGTTCGGCTGGTGCTGGGCGACCGCATGTTCAATCTGCTGGACGAGCATGTGGATCTAGCAGTCCGCATCGGCGAACTCCCCGACAGCACGCTGGTGGCCTCGCGCGTGGGCGCGACCCGCCACGTGGTGAGCGGCAGCCCGGCCTATCTGGACCGGCATGGCCGCCCGCAGCAGCTGACCGACTTGTCCGGCCACGACATCATCACTTTCGACCATCTGACGGGGCCGGGGGCGTGGAAATTCCGCATGGGTTCGTCCGAAGCCTCGGTTCCCGTGCGCGCGCGGATGACCGTCAATACCGCAGACGCGGCGGTCGCGGCGGCCATCGCCGGCGCCGGCCTGACGCGGACCCTGTGCTATCAACTCGCCGAGCATGTGCGGCGCAAAACGCTGGAGCTCGTCCTCCCGGAATTCGAGCCGGTGCCGTGGCCGATCAATCTCGTCTACCTGCAGCAAGGTCGGCTGCCGCTGAAGGTGCGCGCATTCCTGGACTTCGTGACGCCGCGCTTGCGGGCGCGTCTGGCCGACACGGCGCCCCTGGGAAAATAAGATGCTTTCCGGACGCCACGGTACTGCGGGCATGAACCCGGTCCGGAGCATCCCAGTACAGCGGCCTTCGCGCGGAGCCAATGGCGGCCACCGGCAAATCGCCTGCATCTTGTTGTCAATTTCCACAGCCCCTGACGGGCTGTCATGCCCGAACAGTGTCCGCTTCGGGTCGGAAGCAGACACCAATCCCCCTATCCCACAAACAAACAGCCCCGCCAAGGCGGGGCTGCTCTCGTCCACGGTGGGCGCCGTCTTGCTGGGGCTGCGGTTGAACCGCGCCGACAGCATCTGGCGCAGCGCGTCGAGGCCCGCGCCTTTACCGGCGATCTTCAGGAAGGCGTAGCCCTCCAGCGCGTTGGTCATCAGGTCGCTGCCCAGGGCCATCTCGGAATCCTGCACGCGTTCGCTCAGGCGCATCAGGCGCTGCGCTCGCGGGCGCAGGGCGTCCAGCGCGGCCAGGTCCCGGTGCAGGCTGGCGATCTCGAAGTTGCGCGGCACGATGCCTGGGTTCTCGCTCAGCACGTGCACCGCCTGGCGACAGAACGCTTCGGACTTGTCGCCCATCTTGGTGAGCTGGCGGCGCTGGTCCGGCGTCAGTGCGATCAGCGCCGTCAGATGACTCTCTAAAACGTTCAAGGCGTCGTCGATGGCGGCGAGCGACTCGGCCGACAATTGCAGATCGATCAGGTTCTGACTCATGTCCCGTCCTTAGCTGTCTGTGGAATCACGCCGGCTCAACGACCGGCCAGCGCAGATTAGGACGGCGCTCGCGTGCCTTGTGGTGCGGATCGCGAAGCGTTTTGGCGCACGCGCGAAAGTTTGTGCCTTACGCGTGACTCGCCGAAACCCAAGCGCCGCCCGCTTAGTCCCAACCACGGCACATCGCGCTCGGCCGCAAAGCGCAGTGCTTTGCACTCGCAAGCCACGAAGAACGGCGCGCCGCCCTTGTTGCATCAAGCGCAATGCGTTTTGCCCGGCGCGAGCGTGCGCAGGCCCGGACGCCGGGGTGGGAGCGTTGCAAATTTGAGGTTCGAAGTGCGGCCATCGAAAGTTGGCGCTGCGCGCGCGAAAGAACCTGCTCGACGGCTGGGATGCGCAAAGCAGCGGGCCGGGCTCAGAGAGCCGCGGGTGAGACACCACGGGCGGAGGGCCGAGCGGCGAGGCTCCATGCCCCGAGCGTTTTGCTCCACGCGCGGGGCATTTCGCTTTGCGGTTGGCTCTGTTCGAGCCGGCCATGACTCCCGCCCGGCGACCGCCCGAGCCGGAGCTTTCGCAGGTGACTCGCCGCTAGACGGTCACCGGGGTCGCGGCGTCGATGACGCCTTCCAACTCCTCGGCGAGGCGTGCGAAGCAGTCGTCCAGCGCTTCGCGCGGACAGGACGATGCGATGGTCTGTGCCCTCGCCCAGCGGCACGGCCAGATCGCCGAGCAGGCGCAGCTGATCGCGGGCCTGACCGAGGCTGACGTAGTCCTGCTCAGAGAGACGAAACCCGTGGATTGGACTGACGCCGGACCACCGCCGGCCACCCTCGCCCGGGCCCGCCTTGCGGCCGGCCCGGGCACTCCGGGCTTAGTGCACCCGCCGCGCCACCGGCAGCCCGTCCGGGCCGTCCCCGTTGGGGACCCACACGCAGGCGGCCATCACCGGTTCTAACCGTTCGGCTAGGCCCTCGAACACCACCCGCCACAACTGCTGGTCCGGGCTGTTTTCGTAGCCGATTTCCAGCAGCACCTGCGGCTGCATGGTGCGCACGATGCCGTGCAGCTGCTGGTGGAAGGCATACAACTCTTTGAACGCATCGACGGTCATCACCACCGCGGCTTGCGGGGCGGCGGGCTGGGGTTTACGGGGCATACGCGGCACTCCTGTCCATGAGCGGAAAGCCCGCGCGGCGCAGGACGCGACCGGCGGGGTGTCGGGAGGTTCGAAACCGCAAACAGACGGCGGGCGTATTCCCCTTGCGGGTGTTGTATTAGCCGCCCTCCCGACGCAGAGCTACAGCGCCGGAATGCCTAAACGTCAGGCATTAAAAACCCACCAATTGACGGAGGTGGGTACCGCTGTTTGAGGAGTTTCGACGCTCCGTAGGTACGACTTTGCAGAAGCCGTTGCCGGCTGTCAATCAGAAAAATCCTACACACGCGCTATTCTCGCGCGGATAGAGGGAGTTGTTCAGACCTTGCCTAAGCCGCAGTGGCAGCAGCGACGGTGGATGATCTTCCTGGTTCGCCTGGGTGTGCAGCCGGTTGTTGTGCCGCCTAACGCCTGAGTTAAGCCGAGCCGCGAAGCGGCTTCGGCTTGAATGAATTGTTAGGCCGCAGCTGATGCATCTGGCTACCGCCCCTTACGCACGAGAGTGCCACTCAAACACTCGTCCTCATCCTCGATGCACAAGTAATTGGTGGTCAAGGTGCGCCCGTTATACGTGAAGGACCGCGAAGCGATGAACACGGCGCCATAGTGATAAACATACTCATAGCCGTCACAGATAAAGATGAACTCGTCAGAGAGGACGACGCCAGTGCTTGGGGTGCACTCCTCAACATCCTCATAACTAGACTCCCAAGTGATGCTGTAGCCATCACGCCACAACTCGCCGGGAGTCTCGGCGAGCGCCTGGAATGAGGCAGCGATCATGATGAGGGCTGCGATTGTGACGAGCTTCATGATGTCTCCCCTGCGGCCTAACGCCTGAACTAAGCCGACACGCGAAGCATGTTCGGCTTGAATGAATTGTTAGGCCCCGCCGAGCAACTTGGCCGCAAGAAGCTGCCGCTCGATCTCTAGCCAGGCCTCTTTGTTGTAGATGGGTGAAGCAGTCGCTCCGGACCAAAGGCGGTGGAAGTCATCAAAGTTGCGCTCCTTGTCAGGGGCACTCGGCGCTGCGACTCCGTCAGGACTTTCCTGGCCGCTCCCCTTGTGGCGCGCCTGGAACGCAGTCTCTGCCTCGGGCTTGAGTGGGAGATCCATGCGGGTATAAGCGAGGTACACCATTACGTCAGACTGATGCTCGGAGAATTCGCTCTTAAGAATCTCCATGACCTTCTTGTGTCCCTCTTGGCCATTCTCTCGTTGCGCCAAGTCATCTAGGACAAGGCATATGGCCAGATACTCGGCATCTTTGCGAGTCCGGCCCTCAGAGCGCTCAATGACATCAGCGTTGTGCATTATGAGGTCAAGGAGCGTGGCGCGGCCCTTGTCCTGGAATAGCGAGTCAATCAATCCCATGGAACCCTCCTTGGGGCTTAATGCCTGAACTAAGCCGAGCCGCGAAGCGGCTTCGGCTTGAATGAATTGTTAGGCCTCAGTTGCATCAGACGAATATGAAATAGACAAGGGATGCGGCCGCGCCAATGAGCGTTCCTGTGAATAACGTTGACCAAGCGAGCGTCAACGCAGTGCCAGGGGCTAGGCGACGCCGAAGCTGATCTATCTCAGCCTCTCCAATTCCACTGGCTCGCAGTTGATCAACTGCAGCGCTCAGCTTTCTGGACATGCGAAGAAACCAGAACACGAAAGCCGCAGCATAAGCTCCAAGAACGATCCACACGTAAGGTATATCTGCCTCCTGAGGCCTAACGCCTGAATTAAGCCGAGCCGTGAAGCGGCTTCGGCTTGAATGAATTGTTAGGCCCTAGTCTGCCAGCAGGACGTCGCAAGGGACACCGCCATTGAAGATGACGTTGATCACCGCATCCGGCCAGTTGGACAACGCCAGCTCCACGCTGAAAGAACCGGGGGTGTCAGTGAATGAGAAGCCATCTAGAGCTAGCTCTCCATGACCCTCAATGAACTCACGAGCGGAAGCGCTAGCATGTACGTAGGATATTGCAGAGACGACTAATGGGTTGGGCTGCAAGAGCGCTTGCTTGGCAATAGCCAACGCGGCCGCACTTGGGGTGTGTGAGTCTCCGGGGAGATCAATGAGCACGTCACCCGCAGATGTGGCTATAGATTGAGATAGCCAATAGTCGCGGGGCTTGTGGTGATGCGTGAGTAGACCAAGGTCAGGGTCTTGGAAGGTTTTTGGTTTGCGCCAGAACATGGTCTAGGGCCTAACGCCTGAATTAAGCCGAGCCGCGAAGCGGCTTCGGCTTGAATGAATTGTTAGGCGCGAGTGCCACGCCCTTGGAGTCGCAAGGAATTATGCTGGCAATCTCCACCTTGTTGCATAGGACAGTGCCGTCCTGGTCCATGTGCGACTCAAAGTCCACCTGCAAAAGATCGCCAACGCGGCTAAACGAGAGGCTTGCGAGGCAGTCATCCGAGTAGCCGGGTGGAAGAGAGCTACTTTGCACATCGTGCATCACGATCGTGACGCGGTGGTGCTTTTCCAAAGCGTAGTAGCCAGCCGAATCAACCTGATCGGTCATGGCGAATAGATGGACGGTCACCGTGAAGGTGCCGGCATCGCTATGGGTTGCCAGAACGTTGGCATCGTGAAATGACGGCCAGTAACCCATGGCCTCAACGAGTGTTTTTCCATTTTCAACCAACTGTGATGTTTCCATCGCGCCTAACGCCTGAATTAAGCCGAGCCGCGAAGCGGCTTCGGCTTGAATGAATTGTTAGGCCTCATCGTCGTCCCCCTCGTTGTCCGGGTAGAAGACGTGACCGTCGTTTTTGAAGAATATGTTCCGGAACCAAGGGGATTGCCAGACTTCTTCAATGTGGATGGTCGGTGCCGCGCCTTGATTCCACGCGGAATACCGACCGGTGGTCCAAGCCGCGCCAATCATGGACAGTACCTTCTCCACTGCTTCGGCCTCGGACCGCGCACGAACTGCTCGGGTTGTGAAGAACCCGACCGCAGTTGAGTCTCCCATAGGGACCGAAATCCCTGTGCCTTCAACACGTACACGAAAGTAAGGCATGAGGCCTAACGCCTGAGTTAAGCCGCGCCGCGAAGCGGCGTCGGCTTGGACGAATTGTTAGGTGCCGCGTCGCGACACCCGCTTGCTCGGTTGAACTGTTACGACGGCAGTGCCGGACAAGAACCGCTTGCCATCTTCTGAAACCTGCGGGCCGACAAGCTCGACCTTCACTGTGAGCGAGCGGCCGCACACCGATATGAGGCGCGGCTCTTCATAGTAGTGCTCGGTGACGTGCCAAGCCATAATCTCGCTCGGATCTGGTCCATGCGGCCAGCGGTGAGCCAAGTTCTCAAAGCAGCCCGCAACAGGCTTGTTGGAGAGCACCTCGATGCCTACGGACTCGCCGTAGTTCTGCACATGTAGCCGCAGCGAACTGCTAATGCGTTGTTCGGCAACGGCCTCTATGGCTAACGGCACTTCGACCCTCGCGAGCATCCGATTGGCGGCAGACGCTGATCCTGCGAGCAGCGCTAGAAGTGATCCCGCAAACCAAGTGAACTTCATCGCGGCACCTAACTACGATTAGACCTCAAAACGAGGTGTAACACAGATTGTGGACATGGCACCTGCGGCCGGTCAATCAGACTTTTCGCAAGCCACTCAAAGAGTTATAGCGACACCTCGATTCGGTTGGGCACGAAACATTGGGTGTTTAACTGCATGGAAACCGTCTAGCGCCCGGCACCGATTCCTTGCGGTCATAAGCAGTTCAAGACAGGGACACCCACTGCCCAACCCGATTCCGTCTACTTTCCAAGGTAAGCGCATAACAAGGATCAGAGTATTAATAAGGACCGGCCATCACACCGTTACAAACCCCTGATCCCAATGGTCCATATCCACGGTGTAAGGGCAGATGTGAAACCCCTGCTGATCCTCGTCCTCCGGTTCGCGCAACTCCGACAGATCGCAGAACCCGGGCTGCTGCCTTAATCGTTCAATCGCCAACAGCGCATTCGCTTCCGAGCGGTACACGCCGATGACCTTGATGTCTTCGAATTCGCCGGGCAGTACGTGAAGGTGCAGGACAAGATAGACCTGCTGCTCGCCTGTCATCGATTCGGCGGCCATCAGGAAATCTTGGGCCGCCGCCGGATCGGTGGTCTGCCCATCCCCTACCTCGCCGGCATAGGCGTGCAGGAAGTCCGAAACGGCTGTGTCACCGCGGGCCAGATACGCGGACGCGAAGCGCTCCATGATGCGATAGGCGTCGCGCAGAGATACGACTCGGTCGAAGGCGGGGTCTGTCAGTGCGGTAGGAGGCATGAGATGAGCCTACGAAGCTTCTGAAGGCGACGGCTTCTTAGGCGCATCACTCACACCCGACGAAGCCGGCTCGCAAATATGTTTCGCCGCATCGCCCAACGCGTTCATGGCGTACTGCATCGCGGCGGCGGCCTGATCTTCCGGCTTGGGCCTGACAAAGGAGAGGCGGACTTTGACTATCCGGCTTGGGGACTCGCCTATCCACAGGACGGAGCCGGTGTCTTGGCCGTCCTTCGTCCACAGGTATAGCCCCAACTGCCCAGGGGCGGGCTGACCCGCCAGGACGATCTGCGCAACGTTGCGCATGGCGACTTTCGCGCCGGGATGCGCGGCCATGATTCCGGATTCGGCGCCCTTGAATTCCTCTTCCACGCTGGCGGACCGCGACTTATCCATGAGGTACACCGTCAGCGCGGTCCGGTAGGGGCGCGCGTTGTAGCCAAAGATTTTCCCCAGGCGATCTCGGCGCAGCGCGTCATGGTCCTCTTGCGAGAAGCTGAAGGCCTCCAGGTCGCCGATGCGCGCGGGAAACACGCGCTAGAAGCGGACTGTGGAGCGGTTTCGCCCGCCTGCGCGAAACCGGCAAGGACCCAGACCGCCATCGCTAACCACTGTTTCATCGCTGCTCCTAGGTGTTGTCGAGCGAATCTGCTGAAGAGCAAGGTAGTTCCACTTGCTTCGACTTGATAGGCGTAAAAAACATTCCCCGCAGCGCTCGCAAGGCGAAGACTCGCGACTCCCAATGCCTCCTCACCCCTCAATGCGATACGAATAAAACCCTGACCCAATCGGCGTGTAGGCCGGGTCCGAACCCGGCGGCGGCACCTGCATATTGCGCGGCACGAAGATGCCCTGCTCCGTTACGAAGAACGACGAGGTAACGATGTACAGCCCATCGGCGGTGTTGTAGACGCGCTTGGGCGCCAGCCGCTTGAGGGCGTCCGGCCATTGCGCGGCGGGGATGTCCTGGTTCAGCGGGGCCGCGCGTCGCAGGGCGGGAACTTCGATGACCAAGCCCTCCAGTTCCGCCGAGGTGGGCGTGCGTTGGCAGGCCGTCAAGGCGGCGGTCAGCAGTAGGGCGAAGGCGAGTCGTTTGGTCATGGAAGTTCGTTACCGGCGGTGGCCCCGGCTAGCGAGCGGGCTTGCATGCCTACCACCACTTGGCGATGCCGACGAACAGGTCGCTCAGCCATCCGAACACGGTGGGGGCGAGTCGCGGGAAGGCGAAGGACAGCACGGCGAAGGCGGCCACCGCTGCGCCGAAGTGGGCGATGGGGATGGGGTTGTCTGCGAGGACGACGATCTGGCTGTTGAGCACGAACCAGCACAGGCCCGCCAGCGGCACCGAGAAAAACAGCGAGCCGAAGGCAGCGGCCAGGCGCCCGCCCAGGGTGAGGTCGGGGTCGGCTGGCTGGCGCGTGCGTTTGTGCCTCATGGGTGGCGGCAGCGGGGATCAGGCGGCGTTGTCGCGGTCGTGGCGGTACTGATCGCTGATGCGGGGGCCGGCCAAGGCTTGGGCGCGCCGTTTCTTTTCGCGGGACACGCTGAAGACGGTGCCGGCGATGGCGACGACGAGCACGGTGGGCCAGATGAAGGCGCCCAGCATGCGGCCGGCTTGGCGGGACGAGTCGACGTCCGTCCCCATCATGCCGCCGAGGATGCCGCCTGCGACCACGCCCACGATGGCCGCGGCGAAGAACCATTTTACGAACGCGAGTAGTGCGTGCCCCATTGGTGCCCCCTGTCGGCGTGGAATGCGGGTTGGAGTCTGGGCTGGGGGGCGGATATGCGTCAATGCGATGGGTGGGGGCGCGCGGTGTGGGGGTGAGCATGCGGTAGGGCGTGTCACGGGAAGCGGTGATGCGCGGGAGGGTGTGGTCCATCGCGGCTTACGCCGCTCCCACAGGAGGCAGGCGGGTTACGGAACTGGCGCAGCGGGCGGGAGGCGTGGTCGCGGCTTACGCCGCTCCTACAGGAGGCAGGCGGGTTACGGAACTGGCGCGGCGGGCGGGAGGCGTGGTCGCGGCTTACGCCGGTCCTACAGGAGGCAGGCGGGTTACGGAACTGGCGTAGCGGGCGGGAGGCGTGGTCGCGGCTTACGCCGCTCCTACAGGAGGCAGGCGGGTTACGAAACTGGCGCAGCGGGCGGGAGGCGGGGTCGCGGCTTACGCCGCTCCTACAGGAGGCAGGACGGTTGCGGAACTGGCGCGGCGGGCGGGAGGCGGGGTCGCGGCTTACGCCGCTCCTACAGGAGGCAGGCCGGTTGCGGAACTGGCGCGGCGGGCGGGAGGCGTGGTCGCGGCTTACGCCGCTCCTACAGGAGGCAGGCGGGTTACGGAACTGGCGCAGCGGGCGGGAGGCGTGGTCGCGGCTTACGCCGGTCCTACAGGAGGCAGGCGGGTTGCGGAACTGGCGCGGTGGGTGGGAGGCGGGGTCGCGGCTTACGCCGCTCCTACCCCAAAGCCGGGAGCGTTCGTTGGCGCTTGGGGGACGCCAGAAACGACGAAGCCCCGCATTGCGGGGCTTCGAGGTGTTTGGTGCCGGAAATAGGAATCGAACCTACGACCTCATCATTACGAATGACGCGCTCTACCAACTGAGCTATTCCGGCGGTGTTGCGTGGCCCGGCCTTGCGGCGTGGGCCTCCGCGGACGGGCCGCGGGGGTGTGGATTGTAGGGTTAGGCAGCAGGGCGGGTCAATTCAGACGGGGCGTTCGAGCGCCCTGCCCGGCCGCGGGCCGCTCAGCTGACCAGCCGCAGGCGCAGTTCCTTGGGCAGGGCGAAGACCATGTCCTCGGGCTCGCCGTCGAGCTCGTTCACGCGCTCGGCGCCGAGTTCGCGCAGGCGTTCGATCACGCCGCGCACCAGCACTTCCGGGGCGGAGGCGCCGGCGGTGATGCCGATGCGCTTGCGGCCCTGCACCCATTCGGGGTCGATCTCGACGGCGCCGTCGATCAGGTAGGCCTCCACGCCTTCGCGCTCGGACAGTTCGCGCAGGCGGTTGGAGTTGGAGCTGTTGGGCGAGCCGACCACCAGCACCAGGTCGCAGTGGGCGGCCAGTTCGCGCACGGCGTCCTGGCGGTTCTGGGTGGCGTAGCAGATGTCGTCGTGGCGCGGGCCCTGGATGGCGGGGAATTTGCTGCGCAGGGCCTCGATCACGCTGCGGGTGTCGTCCACCGACAGCGTGGTCTGGGTGGTGTAGGCGAGGTTTTCGGGCTGGTCGACCACGAGCGCGGCGACGTCGTCGGTGTCTTCGACCAGATAGATCCGGCCGGAACCGTCTTCGCGCCGCCACTGGCCCATGGTGCCTTCGACTTCGGGGTGGCCTTCGTGGCCGATCAGGACCACGTCGCGGCCGGCGCGGCAATGCCGCGAGACTTCCAGATGGACCTTGGTCACCAGCGGGCAGGTCGCGTCGAAGATCTTGAGCGCGCGCCGTTCGGCTTCCTCGCGCACGGCCTTGGACACGCCGTGGGCGCTGAAGATCACGGTGGCGCCGTCGGGCACTTCGTCGAGTTCTTCGACGAAGATCGCGCCGCGGTGCTTGAGGTCGTCGACCACGAAGCGGTTGTGCACGACTTCGTGGCGCACGTAAATGGGCGCGCCGAGGGTCTCGATGGCGCGCTTGACGATCTCGATGGCGCGGTCGACGCCGGCGCAGAAGCCGCGGGGGTTAGCGAGCAGGACGTCCATGGGTCCGATTGTACTCCTGGCCTAGGCGGCGGGCTTGGAGGTGGGCTTGGCCGGCGCCGCGAACAGGCCGACCAGGGCGATGCCCACGGCGCCGGCGACGATCGCCGAATCGGCCAGGTTGAACGCGGGCCAGTAGTGGTCGCCCCAATGCCACTGGATGAAGTCGACCACGTGGCCGTGCATCAGCCGGTCCAGCACGTTGCCCAGGGCACCGCCGATCACCAACGCGTACGGCAGCGCGGTTTTCCAGTCGGTGCGTTCGGTGCGGCGCAGCCAGCTGGCCAGCAGGGCGCTGATCGCCACGGCCAGGACCACGAAGAAATACTTCTGCCAGCCGCCGGCATCGCTGAGGAAGCTGAAGGCGGCGCCGGTGTTGTAGGTGCGGTACCAGTTCCAGACCCCTTCGATCACCGGGATCGCGGTGTATTCGGGCAGCGACGACAGCACCCACCACTTGCTGAGCTGGTCGAGCACGATCACCACGACCGAGACGATCAGCCAGGGCAGCGCGTTCTTGCTGGGGAGTTGCGGCATCGTGTTGCGCTCCTGGTTGCGGTCGCGACCGGTCACCGGATGGAGGGATCCGCGCGCGGCGGATCCGGGAAGGTTGGGCTGCCGGCCCGCGTGGTTCAAACGCGGACCGGCGGTGGACGGCGGCTCAGAACCAGCGACGGTCCTCGCCGGCGCCGGCGACGTTGCTCACGCAGCGGCCGCACAGGTCCGGATGCGCGGCGTCGACGCCGACATCGGCACGGTAATGCCAGCAGCGCACGCACTTGGTCTTGGTCGTCGGCGCGGCGAGCACGGCGATGTCCTTGACCGCGTCGTCGGCGACGATCTCGACGTCGCCGCTGATGAACAGGAAACGCAGTTCGTCGGCGAACGGCGCCAGCCAGTTCTGGTCGGCGACGCCGCAGCGCAGCGCGATCTCGGCTTCGAGCGCGGCGCCGATCTTGCCTTCGGCGCGCATCGGTTCCAGGGTCTTGCTGACGTCGTCGCGCAGCGCGAGCAGGCGGGCGAAGTCTTCGGCCGACAGCGCCGCGTCGTCCGACAGCAGGGCCAGGCCGTCGTACCAGGTGGTGAACAGCACGTTGCCTTCGCGCGCGCCGTGCTCGGTGTTGGCCGGCAGGTGGCGCCACATTTCGTCGGCGGTGAAGGCCAGGATCGGCGCGATCCAGCGCACGAAGGCCTCGGCGATGCGGTACATCGCGCTCTGCGCCGAGCGGCGGCCGCGCGAATCCTCCTGCATGGTGTACAGGCGGTCCTTGGTCACGTCCAGGTACAGCGAGCCCAGGTCGACGCTGCAGAAGTTCGACAGCGCCTGCACGATCTCGGCGAAGTCGTAGCGCTCGTAGGCGGCGGCGATGCGGTCCTGCAGTTCGGCGGCGCGGTGCACGATCCAGCGGTCCAGCGCGACCATGTCGTCGATCGCGACCAGGTGCTTCGCCGGGTCGAAGCCGCTGAGGTTGCCGAGCAGGAAGCGCGCGGTGTTGCGGATGCGGCGGTAGACGTCGGCGTTCTGCTTGAGGATCTTGTCGGAGACCGTCATCTCGTTGCGGAATTCGGTCGAGGCCACCCACAGGCGCAGCACGTCCGCGCCCAGGGTGTCGGTGACCTTCTCCGGCGCGAGCGCGTTGAACATCGACTTCGACATCTTCTTGCCGTGTTCGTCGACGGTGAAGCCGTGGGTCAGCACCTGCCGGTACGGGGCGACGCCGTCCATGGCCACGCCGCTGAGCAGCGCGCTGTGGAACCAGCCGCGGTGCTGGTCGGAGCCTTCCAGGTAGAGGTCGGCCGGCTTGCGCAGGCCGTCCTGCGGGCGCTGGGCGAGCACGCATTCGTGGCTGGTGCCGGAGTCGAACCAGACGTCGAGGATGTCGTTGACCTTCTCGTAGTCGCCGGCCTCGTCGCCGAGCAGTTGTTCGGCGGTCATCGCGTACCAGGCGTCGGCGCCCTGCCCTTCGACTGCGTCGGCGACCTGGCGCATGATCTGTCCGGTGCGCGGATGCGGCAGCCCGGTTTCGCGGTGGAAGAACAGCGCGATCGGGACGCCCCAGTAACGCTGGCGCGAGATCGTCCAGTCCGGACGGCCTTCGATCATGTTGTAGATGCGCGCCTCGCCCCAGCCCGGCACCCAGGACACGCCCGGGATCGCGGCCAGCGCGTCGCGGCGCAGGCCGGCCTGCTCCATCGAGATGAACCACTGCGGCGTGGCGCGGAACACCACCGGCGTCTTGTGGCGCCAGCAATGCGGGTAGCTGTGCTTGATGCGGCCCATCGCCAGCAGCGCGCCGCGCTCGCGCAGCACCTCGACGATCAGCGGATCGATCTTGAAGATGTGCTGGCCGGCGAGGTCGCGGCCGGCGGCCGGCGGCGTCGACGGCAGGTACAGGCCGCGCGCGTCGACCGGGTTGATCTGGGCGGCGGTGTAGCGCTCGACCAGGCCGTACTTCAGGCCGACCGCGTAGTCCTCCTGGCCGTGGCCGGGCGCGGTGTGGACGGCGCCGGTACCGGCGTCGATGGTGACGTGGTCGCCCAGCAGTACCGGGATCTCGCGCTCGTAGAACGGATGCTGCAGGCGCACGCCTTCGAACTCGGCGCCCTTGACGATCGGCGAGTCGTTGGCCTTGACGCTGTCGCCGTGCTTCAGCGCTTCGCGCTTGGCCAGATGGCCGAGGAAGTTCGCGGTCAGGTCGAACGCGACCAGCAGGTATTCCGGCCGCTGGCCGTCTTCCTTGAACAGGTCTTCGGCGCCCGGCTGCACCTGCACCAGCACGTAGTCGACCTCCGGCCCCAGCGTCACCGCCAGGCTGGCCGGCAGGGTCCACGGCGTGGTGGTCCAGATCGGCACCGACAGCGGTGCGCCGTCGTCTTCGAGCCCGAACGCGTCGAACACGCGCTTGCGGTCGAGCACCGGATAGCGCACGTAGATCTCGGTGGATTCCTTGTCCTGGTATTCGATCTCGGCTTCGGCCAGGGCCGAGCCGCAATCGAAGCACCAATGCACCGGTTTGGAGCCGCGCACCAGGTGGCCGCGATCGACGATCTTGGCCAGCGAACGCATGATGTCCGCCTCGTAGCGGAAATCCATGGTCCGGTAGGGGTTATCCCAATCGCCGGTCACGCCCAGGCGCTTGAAGCCGCGGCGCTGGATGTCGATCTGGGTGGTCGCGTATTCGCGGCACTTGGCGCGGAATTCGGCGGCATCGAGTTTTTCGCCGACCTTGCCGAATTCCTTCTCGACCTTGTGCTCGATCGGCAGGCCGTGGCAGTCCCAGCCCGGCACGTAGGGCGCGTCGAAGCCGGCCAACAGCTTGGACTTGATCACGATGTCCTTGAGCACCTTGTTGACCGCGTGGCCGACGTGGATCTCGCCGTTCGCGTACGGCGGGCCGTCGTGCAGCACGAAGCTGCGCTCGCGGCCGCCGGTCTTCTCGCGAATGCGCTGGTACAGACCCTCGCTCTCCCAGCGCGCCAGGGTTTCCGGCTCGCGCTTGGGTAGGTCGCCACGCATCGGGAAATCGGTCGCCGGCAGCAGCAAGCTGGCCTTGTAGGCGTTGCCGGGGGCGGATTGGCTCGGGTCGTTGGTCACAGCGGGTCTCAGGCAGTTTTCTCGGCCGCGCTCGCGGCCTGGGCCGGCGACGCGGACGCACGTCGAAGGTCGGGGGACGAATGCGGTGCGGGGAACGGGCGGCGTTGCGCATCGAGCAGCAGCGACTCGCGCGCCTGGGCGGCGTCGCGGTGCATCTGCTGGGTCAGCGACGCCAGATCGGGGAACTTGAGCTCGGCGCGCAGGTGCGCGACGAACTCGACTTCGATCCTGCGACCGTACAGGTCGCCGTCGAAGTCGAACAGATGCGCTTCGAGCAAGGGCTCGACGCCGTCGACCGTGGGCCGCGTGCCCAGGCTGGACACCGAAGCCCAGGGGCGATCGCCGACGCCGTGCACCCAGGTCGCATAGATGCCCGACAGCGCCGGGGTCTTGCCGCCGAAGCGCAGGTTGGCGGTCGGGAAACCCAGGGTGCGGCCGAGCTGCCGGCCGCGCACCACCCGCCCGCCGATCGCGTACGGCCGACCGAGCAGCGGTGCGGCGGCGGCGAAATCGCCGGCCAGCAGCGCGGCGCGGATGCGGGTGCTGGAGACGCGTTCGCCGTCGTGATGGACCGGATCGATCTCGTGGGCGCCGAAGCCGCAGCTTTCGCCGAGGCGGCGCAGCAGGTCGATGTCGCCGCCGCGGGCTTTGCCGAACCGGAATTCCGGACCGACCCAGACCTCGCGCGCGCCCAGCCGCTCGACCAGGACCTTGCGCACGAAATCCTCGCCGCTCAGGCCGCTGAGGCGGGTGTTGAAGCGCAGCAGGCCGACCTGGTCGGCGTCCAGCGCCAACAGGCCCTCGGCCTTGGCGCGCGGCAGCAGCAGGCGCGGCGGCGGCGCGGACGGGGCGAAGAATTCGCGCGGCAGCGGCTCGAAGCTCAGCGCCACCGCCTGCACGCCCAAGGCGCGCGCACGCGCGACCGTGTGGCGCACCAGCGCGCGATGCCCGAGGTGCAGGCCATCGAAGGCGCCGATGCAGACCACACTGCCGTGCGGGCAACGGAGCCCGCCCTCGACGTCACGAAACAGCCTGCTCATTGAATTTGGCGTGGGGGACCGGCTCGAAACAGCCAGTTAGAAGGATGAATGAGGAAGTATAGCCGCCGCGGGCGGCTCTCAAGCCGCCCGCCGCCACTCGTTCAATGTCCGCGCAGGTGGTGCGGGCGGATGCCCTGCAGCCACAGCGCCGCGCCGTAGACCGCACCGCCGGCGCCCACCACCACCGCCAGTTTCCAGCCGCGCTCCCACCACGGCCAGCCGGTCCAGCCCTGCCACAGCCACAGCAGGGCCAGCACCACCGCGCTCATCGCCAGCGCCGCGATCCCGATCTGACGCAGGAAACGGCCCCAGCCGGGCTGGCGCGCATAGACCCTGGCGCGGCGCAGGTACCAGGCCAGTTGCAGCGCGTTGGTCCAGCCCGCGATCGCGATCGCCAGCGCCAGGCAGGCGTGCGCGCCCGGGACTTCGCCCAGGGCCTCGCGCAGATGGCCGCCGCTGCGCGCGAGCGCGGCCTGGCCGACGTCGGTGAAGTACAGCGCGCTCAGCAGCAGCGCCACGGTCGCGGTCAGGTTCACGATCACCGACACCACCGCCGATTTCACCGGGGTCTTGGTGTCCTGGCGCGCGTAGAACGCCGGCGCCAGCACCTTGACCAGCAGGAAGGCCGGCACCGCGGTCGATTGCGCCATCAGGCTCAGGCGGATCATCGCGGTGTCGCCGGGGCTGAGGCGGCCGTACTGGAACAGGGTCGCGATCAGCGCCTCGGCGCACAGCACCAGGCCCAGGCAGGCCGGTACGCCGATCAGCAGGCACAGCCGGAAGCCCCAATCCAGGCCCTTGGAGAAGCCCTGCGGGTCGGTCGCGGCATGGCGCTTGGACAGGTGCGGCAGGATCACCGTGCCGATCGCGACGCCGAACATGCCCAGCGGGAATTCCAGCAAGCGGTCGGTGAGATACAGCCAGGTCACGCTGCCGGCGATCAGGAACGAGGCCAGCGCGGTGTTCAGCAGCAGGTTGAGCTGCGCCACCGAGGAGCCGAACAGGGTCGGCACCATCAGCCGCATGATCTTGCGCACGCCGGCATGCGCGGCGCCCCAGCGCGGCCGCGGCAGCAGGCCCAGCTTGGCCAGCGCCGGCAATTGGAACGCCAGCTGCAGGACGCCGGCGACGAACACGCCCCAGGCCAGCGCCAGCACCGGATTCAACCCCCATGGCTTCATCAGCGGCACCGCGCTGACCGCCGCGGCGATCATCGACAAGTTCAGCAGCACCGGCGACAGGGCCGGGATCGCGAAGCGCTCGTAGCTGTTGAGGATGCCGCCGGCCAGCGAGGCCAGCGAGATGAACAAGGCGTAGGGGAAGGTGATCTGCAGCATCTGGGTGGCGAGCCGGTACTGCTCGCTGCCCGGCTCGAAGCCCGGCGCGAACAGCTGCATCACCCAGGGCGCGGCCAGCACCACCACCGCGGTCAGCACCAGCAGCGCGGCCGCCAGGGTGCCGGCGACGCGGTCGACCAGGTCCTTGACCGCGGCGTGGTCCTGGTTTTCCTTGTACTCGGCCAGGACCGGCACGAAGGCCATCGAGAACGAGCCCTCGGCCGACAGCCGGCGCAGGAAATTCGGGATGCGGAACGCGATGAAGAACGCGTCCATGGCCGGGCTGGCGCCGAACTGCCAAGCGTAGACCTGGTCGCGGACCAGGCCGGAGACCCGCGAAATCAGGGTCATGGCGCTGAAAATGGCCGAAGACCGCAGCAGACCGCCCTTGCTCATCGGGCGCCCCCGGCCGTTTCCGGCAGGGCGGCGGTGCAGTTGACGCAAGTCACTGAATCGGCCATACTTTTGGGTCTGATTTTCCGCAATTGCATTTTTGCACCCAGTTCCATCACAGCTTTCAACCAAATTTTCCAGGAAACCACCCGTGGCAAACATCAAGTCCGCCAAGAAGCGCGCCAAGCAGACGGTCGTCCGCAATGCCCGTAACGCCAGCCAGCGTTCGATGCTGCGTACCGCCGTGAAGAAGGTGCTGAAGGCCCTCGGCGAGAACGACGCCGCCGGTGCCAAGTCCGCGTTCGACGTCGCTCAGCCGATCCTCGACCGTTTCAGCTCCCGTGGTCTGATCCACAAGAACAAGGCCGCGCGCCACAAGAGCCGCCTGACGGCTCGCATCAAGGCGCTGTCCGCGGCCTGATGCAGCGCTCGCGACTACGGTCGCGACGGTCCGCGAAAACCCGGCTTCGGCCGGGTTTTTGTTTTTCCGGGTCGGGTGGGCCGCGGCACTCGCCGCTGCGGATGCGGACATGCGGCCGATCATCGGCCGCATCGGTGAAGCGATCGAGAAGTCGCGCACGCGCGGTCGTGCGCCCTCGCCCGTTGCGCCCGTAGCGGCGCGCGCGAATACGCATGGCGCGCGCTGCGCGCCGGATCGGATCGGATCGGAAAGTCGAGCCCGCGGCTCAGGGCGCATGGTCGCCGGCGGCGTTCGCGGCTTCCAGGGCTTCCTCGCGCTGACGGTCGAAGAACGCCATCACGTCCAGCATGATCGGCCAGGTGCCTTCGCGGCCGATCGCCGACACCAGGAACCAGCGGTCCTTCCAGCCCAGTTCGTCGATGACGGCCTGGGCCGCGGCCTGCTGCTCTTCTTCCAGCAGCAGGTCGGCCTTGTTGAGCACCAGCCAGCGCGGCTTGGCCAACAGTTCGGGATCGTGCTTGGCCAGCTCGCGCTCGATCGCGCGCACCTGCTCGGCCGGGCTCACGCCCTCGACCCCGCCTTCCATCGGCGCGATGTCGACCAGGTGCAGCAGCAAACGCGTGCGCTGCAGATGGCGCAGGAACTGCGCGCCCAGGCCGGCGCCGTCGGCCGCGCCTTCGATCAGGCCCGGAATGTCGGCGATGACGAAGCTGCGGTGCGCTTCGACGCTGACCACGCCCAGGTTCGGATACAGGGTGGTGAACGGATAGTCGGCGACCTTCGGCGTCGCCGCCGAGACCGCGCGGATCAGGGTGCTCTTGCCGGCGTTGGGAAAGCCCAGCAGGCCGACGTCGGCGAGCAGCTTGAGTTCGAGCTTGAGCTCGCGCTCTTCGCCCGGCAGGCCCGGCAGCGCCTTGCGCGGCGAGCGGTTGACCGAGCTCTTGAAATGCATGTTGCCCAGGCCGCCCTTGCCGCCGCGCGCGACCAGCAGGCGGTCGCCGCTCGCGGTCAGGTCGCCGATCACTTCGTCGGTTTCGACATTGGTGACCACGGTGCCGACCGGCACCACGATAACCAGATCGTCGCCGCCCTTGCCGTAGGCCTGGCGGCCCATGCCGTTCTCGCCGCGTTGGGCGCGGAACTGCTTCTGGTGGCGGAAATCGACCAGGGTGTTGACGTTCTCGTCGGCGACCAGCCAGACGCTGCCGCCGGCACCGCCGTCGCCGCCGTCCGGCCCGCCCAGCGGGATGAACTTCTCGCGACGGAAACCGACGCAGCCGTTACCGCCCTTACCGGCGATGACCTGGATTTCTGCTTCGTCGACGAGTTTCATAGGAGCCGGGATTCGTGATTCGGGATTGGGGATTCGTAAAGCAAAAACACGTAGACCAAGGATTGTAGCGGGAGCGGGAAACTGGGTTTTCGCCGTTGCGAATCCCTAATCCCCCATCCCGAATCCCGGCCTTGAAACAAAAAGCCCCGCCGAAGCGGGGCCCTTCGCGAACCAGCGCTTCGGGATTAGCCGACGACGCTGACGGTGCGGCGCTTCTTCAGGCCCTTGACCGAGAACTCGACCTTGCCGTCGACCAGCGCGAACAAGGTGTGGTCGCGGCCGAGGCCGACGCCGGCGCCCGGGTGGAACTGGGTGCCGCGCTGGCGCACGATGATGTTGCCGGCCTCGATGGCCTGGCCGCCGTAGATCTTCACGCCCAGGTACTTCGGGTTGGAGTCGCGGCCGTTGCGGGTAGAACCTACGCCCTTTTTATGTGCCATGGCTGCTGCTCCTTACTTGTTGTCACCACCGGCGATGCCGGTGATTTCGATTTCGGTGTAGTGCTGACGGTGGCCCATCTGCTTGCGATGGTGCTTACGACGGCGGAACTTGACGATGCGCACCTTGTCGGCGCGGCCGTGGCCGACGACCTTGGCGGTGACGCTGGCGCCCTTGAGCGCGTCGCCGAGTTTCACGCCTTCGCCATCGCCCAGCATCAGGACGGTGTCAAACTTGATCTCGCTGCCGGCTTCGACATCGAGCAGCTCGACGCGGAGCGTCTCGCCTTGCATCACGCGGTATTGCTTACCGCCGGTGACCAGTACTGCGTACATGACCGGTATTCCTCTGTAGTTATTTTGGTCGCTGCCGCACCCAAACGCGGGCGGACAGAAGCGGAATTGTAGGCGCTTCAGCTAGTTGGAGCAACTACCCCCCTGCCCCGGAACCCGGGCCTGGCCGCCTGCCGCGGCCTTAACGCGTCTCATGTTGTATTGAAGACGCTGCGAAGGACCCCGTGGCAGGCCTATCCGCGCGGGGGACCGATTCATGTTCGAACATCTGCTGGACCAGGTCGCGAGCCGTCACGGCCTCAACCCGGACCAGGCCCAGCGCCTGCTGGCGGCCTGGAAGGACCGAATCTTCGACCCCGCGCGCGGCGGCCCGTCGGGCTTCGTGCAGGCCTTCCGGGCCCAGGGCCTGGAGGACCTGGCGGCGTCCTGGATCGCCCCCGGCCCCAACCGCCCCTTGACCGCGGACCAGCTGGAGCGGGTGTTCGGCGAGTCGGAGATCGCCGCCCTGGCCCGGATCCTGGACCTGCCGGCCGCAGCCGTGGCCAGCGCCTCGGCCGCGATCCTGCCCGAAGCGGTCGACAGCCTGGGCGAGGACGACCGCTGGCACGGCGGCCATGACCTGGGCCGCGAAGGCGAGTGGCCGGACCCGCAGGAGCCGGGATCCGGTTTCGAATCGTCGTGGCCGGGAGCTTTCGCAGCGGGATCGCCCGTAACAGGGTCGGCGGCGACCAGCTCCGACGAGCCGGTCGAACCCGCGCCCATCGGCCTGCATCCGGTACGCGACACCGGCCCCAGTCCGTTCGCGGCCAGCGACGCCCCGCTCTACCGCGCCGAAGACGATCCGCTGCCGCGACCGCGGCATCGGCATCGGCATTCGTACTGGCGCCGCCTGTGGCCGTGGCTGTTGTTGTTCGCGCTGCTGGCGGCAATCGCGTTGCTGCTGCGCGGTTGAATGGGGCGATCGAACACCGCGATCGCGCCGGCTGACGATGCGCATCGCGACAGCCAGCGCGACGCAGTTCACACAATCGACATCGCATACGCATGCGCAGACGAGTGCACACAAAGTGTGCCTAACGCCTATTCGCGTTTGTGAACACGCCGGTTTTCGCCGGGAATTCGGCCTTGCGCGCGAACGCCACTTCAAGGTGCCAATACGTTACATGGCGCGTTACATATCGATGTATAGACCATGCCTGCTTTAGTCGTAGTGCGTGCCACTTGCGCACGTCGCCAGTGTTGAATTAGCTTGCCAACTGGCGCGCCGCAGGGGGTCGCGCCAGACGGAACACAGCAAGGATGCTGAGTCGCGACGCATTGCGCGCGAACACGGCAGGCCATGCCGGTTCCACCTACAGGGGCCCTCTGCATGCGACTGGAATCCTCCAGCCTTCCCGCGTTTCGCAGCGACATCGCGACTATCGCGCTCGCATTTTTCATTGACCGGCACGTCGCCGACCGACGCCTTGCCGGCCGGCACCTCAGCGATTTGCACGTCACCGACTTGCACGCCACCTGCTTGCACGCCACCGATCGGCACGCACACTCGCTGCGCGCAACAGATTTTCCAGGCGTCGCAGTCACCGAGACAGTGCCGCGCGATCCTGCTTTCCACAGGTTCCACCACCCCATTACCGCGATTGCGCGCCGCCCCGGACGGGCGTCCGCGCGCAGCTCGCGCACCGAAGTCCCGCGGCGAGGAAAGATGCCATAGCCGCGGACCAGCGCCCGACGCCATCAGGGGATGCGTCGGGGATCATGAGCTACGAAATCAAGGATGTTTGTCATGACTCGCAAAGTACGTTCGATGAAATGGACCGCACTGGCCATCGCCACCGCGATCGTGGTCGCACCGGCGGCCTATTCCGGCGGCAAGTTGCCGACGGCCAACAAGACCAAGGTCTCGACCTTGTCCCCGCAGGCGGCGCAGTCGGCTAAGGAGCAGCCGGCCCAACACGACCGCTTCATCATCACTTTCAAGAGCTCGGCCAACGCCAAGAGCCTGGCCGCCACCCAGGTCGGCACGCAGCTGGCCAGCGCATCCAAGGCGCTGGGCCTGGGCATCGCGCCGATGCGCACGCTCGCCACCGGCAGCGCGCTGATCCGCACCGATCGCAAGCTCGACAGCGCCGCCAGCAAGGAGCTGATGATCGAGCTGATGAAGGATCCCAACGTGCTGGCGGTCGAACCCGACCGTCTGCGCCAGAAGCTGCTGGTCCCGAACGATCCGGGCTATGCCCAGCAGTGGCATTACAAGAACGGCCCCGGCGGCATCAACGCCGAACCGGCCTGGGACCTGAGCACGGGCAGCGGCGTGGTGGTCGCGGTGCTCGACACCGGCATCACCCCGCACGCCGATCTGGTCGGCAACCTGGTGGCCGGCTACGACTTCATCATCGATCCGGACGTCAGCGTCGACGGCGACGGCCGCGATGCCGATCCGAACGATCCGGGCGACTGGCACGACGGCGAATGCAACATCTTCGGCATCCCCGAGGACAGCAGCTGGCACGGCACCCACACCGCCGGCACTGTCGCCGCCTCGACCAACAACGGCGTAGGCGTGGCCGGCGTCGCGTTCGGCGCCAAGGTCCAGCCGGTGCGCGTGCTCGGCAAGTGCGGCGGTTACGAGTCCGACATCATCGACGCGGTGACCTGGGCCTCCGGCGGCACCGTCGCCGGCGTGCCGGCCAACGCCACCCCGGCCGAGGTCATCAACCTCAGCCTCGGCGGCAGCGGCGCGTGCTCGGTGGCCGAACAGGCCGCGTACACCGCGGCGGCCGCGCGCGGCACCACGGTCGTGGTCGCCGCGGGCAACTCCTCGGCCGATGCGGCCGGCTACTCGCCGGCGAGCTGCAACGACGTGATCACCGTGTCCGCGGTCGGACCGACCGGCGCGCTGGCGGGTTACTCGAACTTCGGTGCCGTGGTCGACGTGGCCGCGCCCGGCGGTTCGGGCGTCACCCCGGCGGCCGACAACATCCTGTCGACCCTCAACCTGGGCCTGCAGGGCCAGGAAGGCGACGGCTACGCCTGGATGGCGGGCACCTCGATGGCGGCCCCGCACGTCGCCGGCGTGGTCGCGCTGATGCAGGCCGCCGCGGCCACGCCGAAGACCCCGGCGCAGATCAAGAAGATCCTCGAGAACACCGCCTACGCGTCCGGCGGCTTCGCGGGCGGCTGCAACTACGACAAGCCCTGCGGCGCCGGCATCATCGATGCCCGTTACGCGGTGGCCGTGGCCTCCGGCGCCGAACCGCTGCCGGCCGATCCGCCGCCGCCGCCGGCCCCGCCGCCGGCGATCGAGCTGTCCAACGGCGTCACCGTCACCGGCATCGAAGTGCTGGCCGGCGGCAACGTCCGTTACCAGTTGCTGGTGCCCAACGGCGCGTCCAACCTGCTGTTCGCCATGTACGGCGGCACCGGCGACGCGGACATCTACGTCAAGCGCGGCACCCCGCCGACCAACACCTCCTACGACTGCCGTCCGTTCAGTTCCGGCAACAACGAGAACTGCTTCTTCCCGGCACCGCAGGGCGGCATCTGGTACGTGACGATCAAGGGCTTCAGCAACTCGGCCGGCGTGTCCTTGTACCCGAGCTTCACCGACGCCAACTGGCCGCGCGCGGTCGAGGCCGAGGCGACCCCGCTCACCAACCACCGCACCCGCGTCGATCTGACCTGGCTCAAGGGCAAGCGCAACATCGACGTCTACCGTAACGGCGCGATCCTCAAGACCGTGCGCAACAACGGCGCCACCACCGATACCTTCCGGATCATCGGTACCGGCACCATGAGCTACAAGCTGTGCAACAACGGTACGCAGGAATGCGCCGACCCGGTGGAGATCGAGTACGCCTCCTCCAAGCGCTGATCGCAGCGTGCAACACGGAGGGCCCGGTACGCCGGGCCCTCCGCTACCGGAGCGGAGCGACCGCTTTCGCGGCTACGCCTGCCGTCCGTCGTTTTCTACGTAACGCCCTGGAGCCTGCATGCATCCACGCCCCATTCTTCCGCGCCGGCATCGCACCGGCGCCTTGCTGCTGACCCTGGCCTGCGTCGCCGGCCTGGCCGGCTGCAACCGCGGCCCCGCCGGCGCCGATGCCGAGGCGGCCAAGACCGCCGCGGCCGCACCGGTGCCGCGCTACGAGGCCAAGCTCAGCTTGGTCAACAACAACGGCAGCCTGCGCTACGACGGCAACGTCGACAGCGAGGCCACCAAGCAGGCGGTGATCGCCGCGCTTGCCCATGCCTACGGCGCCGAGAAAGTGTCCGGCGACCTCGCCGTCGATCGCTACGCGCGTCCGGCCGCCTGGGCCGCCAACCTGCCCAAGTTCGTCGCCGGCTTCACCCAGCCCGGCGCCGCGGTCAGTTTCGAAGGCCAGCGCATCCAGCTGTCCGGCCAGGTCGCCGAGGCCGACCGCGCCGCGCTGCTGGAACAGGCGCGCACGCTCTATTCCGGCTACGCCTACACCGGCCTGTTCGAAGGCGTGGGCGCGGCGCCGGCCAATGCCGCCTTGGCCTCGCTCGGGGACCAGGCCAGCGCCGCCGA
Source organism: Lysobacter sp. Root667 (assembly GCF_001427715.1). NCBI lineage: Bacteria > Pseudomonadati > Pseudomonadota > Gammaproteobacteria > Lysobacterales > Lysobacteraceae > Lysobacter > Lysobacter sp. Root667. Next base: position 69,486 of record NZ_LMHF01000016.1, on the reverse strand, counting down.
GGTGGTCAAGGCGCTGAACCAGACCCCGATCGCGTTCGAAGGCGACAGCGCGCGCATCGCCGCGGGCAGCCTGGACGCGCTCAGCGACGCGGCCAAGGCGATCCAGTCCGCGCCGGCGCAGACCCGGGTCGAGATCTACGGCCCGGCCGGCGGCAGCGGCGTGGCCGAGGACGACCTGGCCCTGTCCAAGCAGCGCGCCGAGGCGGTCAAGGTGCTGCTGATCGTGAACGGCGTCAGTCCGGGCGCGATCGAAACCAAGCCCTCCGGGCCCGACGGCGGCCGCGGCATCAGTTTCAAGCTCGTCAAATGACCCGGCGGCCGGCTGCGCAGCGGCCGCCGCCGATTACGTAACCGGCCTCTCTCCAGGCCCTCGCCGGCGATCGGTTTGCGCCGGCGTTTTTTTGGCGGTGGGAATACCCGATTCGCGCAGAAGCCAATCCTCTGCCCTCGTTTCAAAGGGAGGGAACCGCAGAGCCGTGGCGGCCCCTGCCGCCTCCGTTTGGCTTCCCCGCTGAGGGGCCAACCCGCTTATCCGCAACGAAACCCACCGTCGCGATCGGGCCTGCGACGACGCCCCGCACGGCCCTTCCGTTCCGGGGATTTGCCCCCATGTTCCCCACTCGCTACGCTCTTCTGTTCGCCGTCGCCTCGCGCGCCGGCCGCCCTCCCCCATTGCAGGCAAACGATGGCGCTGGATTTCATCCGCATCCGCGGCGCGCGGACGCACAACCTCAAGAACATCGACCTCGATCTTCCGCGCGACAAGCTGATCGTGATCACCGGCTTGTCCGGCTCCGGCAAGTCGTCGCTGGCGTTCGACACCATCTACGCCGAAGGTCAGCGTCGTTACGTCGAGTCGCTGTCGGCCTATGCCCGGCAGTTCCTCAGCGTGATGGAAAAGCCCGACGTCGACCACATCGAAGGCCTGTCGCCGGCGATCTCGATCGAGCAGAAGTCGACCTCGCACAACCCGCGTTCGACCGTCGGCACGATCACCGAGATCTACGACTACCTGCGCCTGCTGTACGCGCGCGTCGGCTCGCCGCGTTGCCCGGACCATCACTACCCGTTGGAAGCGCAGACGGTCAGCCAGATGGTCGACCAGGTCATCGCCCTGGACCCGGAGCAGCGCTACATGCTGCTGGCGCCGGTGGTGCGCGAGCGCAAGGGCGAGCACGCGCAGATCTTCGAGCAGCTGCGCGCGCAGGGTTACGTGCGCGTGCGCGTGGACGGCGCGCTGTACGAGATCGACGCGGTGCCGCCGCTGGCGCTGCGGGTCAAGCACACCATCGAAGCGGTGATCGACCGCTTCAAGCCGCGCGAGGACATCAAGCAGCGCCTGGCCGAATCGTTCGAAACCGCGCTCAAGCTCGGCGACGGCATGGCCCAGGTGATGTCGCTGGACAACGCCGACGCCGCGCCGCTGCTGTTCTCGTCCAAGTACAGCTGCCCGGTCTGCGACTACTCGCTGCCCGAGCTGGAACCGCGCCTGTTCTCGTTCAACTCGCCGGTCGGCGCCTGCCCGACCTGCGACGGCCTGGGCGTGGCCCAGTTCTTCGACCCCTCGCGCGTGGTCGTGCATCCGGAGCTGTCGCTGTCGGCCGGCGCGGTGCGCGGCTGGGACCGCCGCAACGCCTACTACTTCCAGCTGATCCAGTCGCTGGCCAAGCACTACAAGTTCGACGTCGACGCGCCGTGGCAGTCGCTGGCGGAGAAGGCGCGCAACGCCGTGCTGTACGGCAGCGGCGACGAGCAGATCAACTTCAGCTACATCACCGAGAACGGCGGCCGCAGCCAGCGCAAGCACCGCTTCGAGGGCATCGTGCCCAACCTGGAGCGCCGCTACCGCGAGACCGAATCGGCCGCGGTGCGCGAAGAGCTGGCCAAGTACATCAGCGAACGCGCCTGCACCGAATGCGGCGGCGCGCGCCTGAACCGCGCCGCGCGCAACGTGTTCGTGGCCGAACGGCCGCTGCCTGAGCTGGTGGTGCTGCCGGTCGACGAGGCCCTGAACTTCTTCAAGTCGCTCAACCTGCCCGGCTGGCGCGGCGAGATCGCGGTCAAGATCGTCAAGGAGATCGCCGACCGCCTGCGCTTCCTGGTCGACGTCGGCCTGGATTACCTGACCCTGGAACGCAAGGCCGACTCGCTGTCCGGCGGCGAAGCCCAGCGCATCCGCCTGGCCAGCCAGATCGGCGCCGGCCTGGTCGGCGTGATGTACGTGCTCGACGAGCCCTCGATCGGCCTGCACCAGCGCGACAACGAGCGCCTGCTCGGCACCCTGACCCGCCTGCGCGATCTGGGCAACACCGTGATCGTGGTCGAACACGACGAGGACGCGATCCGCCTGGCCGACTACATCGTCGACATCGGACCCGGTGCCGGCGTGCACGGCGGCGAGATCGTCGCCCAGGGCCTGTTCCCCGACATCCTCAAGGCGCCGCGTTCGCTGACCGGCCAGTACCTCAGCGGCAAGCGCCGGATCGAGATCCCCAAGAACCGCCACAAGCCCAACCCCAAGACCAGCCTGCATCTGCGCGGCGCCACCGGCAACAACCTCAAGGACGTCGACCTGACGATCCCGTCGGGGCTGTTCACCTGCGTCACCGGCGTGTCCGGCTCGGGCAAGTCGACCCTGATCAACGACACGCTGTTCGCGATCGCGGCCAACGAGCTCAACGGCGCCTCGCACACGCCGGCGCCGTACAAGGCGGTCGAGAACATGGAGCTGTTCGACAAGGTGGTCGACATCGATCAGTCGCCGATCGGACGCACGCCGCGTTCCAATCCGGCCACCTATACCGGCCTGTTCACGCCGCTGCGCGAACTGTTCGCGCAGGTGCCCGAAGCGCGTTCGCGCGGCTATTCGCCGGGCCGCTTCAGCTTCAACGTGCGCGGCGGACGCTGCGAGGCCTGCCAGGGCGACGGCCTGATCAAGGTCGAGATGCACTTCCTGCCGGACGTGTACGTGCCTTGCGACGTCTGCGGCGGCAAGCGCTACAACCGCGAAACCCTGGAGATCCTCTACAAGGGCTACAACATCAACGACGTGCTGGAAATGACGGTCGAGGATGCGCTGGGTCTGTTCGAGGCGATCCCGGCGATCTCGCGCAAGCTGGAAACGCTGATGGACGTCGGCCTGAGCTACATCAAGCTCGGCCAGAGCGCGACTACCCTGTCGGGCGGCGAGGCCCAGCGCGTCAAGCTGTCGAAGGAACTCTCGCGCCGCGACACCGGGCGTACGCTGTACATCCTGGACGAGCCGACCACCGGCCTGCACTTCCACGACATCGAGCACCTGCTGGCGGTGCTGCACCGCCTGCGCGACGACGGCAACACCGTGGTCGTGATCGAGCACAATCTGGATGTGATCAAGACCGCCGACTGGGTCATCGACCTGGGCCCGGAAGGCGGCCACCGCGGCGGCAGCATCCTCGCCACCGGCACGCCGGAGCAGATCGCCGCGCTGCCGCATTCGCACACCGGCCACTTCCTGGCGCCGCTGCTGGGCATGGGCCCGGCCGCGCGCGAGCCGAAACCGGCGCGCAAACCGCCTGTCGCCAAAGCTCCGGCCAAGGCCAAGAAGAAGTCCGCCGCATGACCGAAGCCACCGATACCGTAGCCGAGGTGCTGTTCCGCATGCCGATCGCGCTGCGCTGGCGCGACCTGGATGCGTTCAACCACGTCAACAATTCCAACTTCCTGACCTACCTCGAGGAAAGCCGCATCCGCTGGTTCGCGAGCTGGGGCGGCGAGTGGGTCAACGACGAGATCGCGCCGCTGCTGGCGGCGGTGCAGCTCAACTACCGGCTGCCGATCCCGTACCCGTCCGAGGTCGTGGTGGAACTGTTCGCGCAGCGCGTGGGCAGCACCAGCATGACCATCGGTCACCGCATCGTGTCCGAGGACGGCAGCGCGCTGTACTGCGACGGCCACGTGGTCGTGGTCTGGATCGACCGCGCCAGCGGCCGTCCGGTGCCGCTGCCGGCGGCGGTGCTGGAAGCGATCAAACGCTGAGCAGGTGCGGTGCGGCGATGTGGTCGCCGCACCCATCCATCGCGACGCCGTAGGGTGCGGTGACAACCGCACCGATCGGAATCGAGAAGCCCGCGCCCCCAAGATCGGCGTGCAGGGCGGACACGTAGCGCGATAAGGATTCACAGACGAGTGGCGTCGATCACGGCCTGCACGAATTCGCCGGGCGCTTCCTGCGGCGGGTTGTGGCCGACGCCTCCGCCGAAGGTGCGGTGCTCGTACTTGCCGATGAACTTGCCGGCATAGGCCTCGGGCTTCGGGTGCGGCGCACCGTTGGCGTCGCCTTCGATGGTGATCGTCGGCACGGCGATCGCCGGGGCCTCCGCCAGGCGTTGTTCCAGCGCGGCATACTTCGGCTCGCCTTCGGCCAGGCCCAGGCGCCAGCGGTAGTTGTGCACGACGACGGCGACGTGGTCCGGGTTGTCGAGCGCGACGGCGCTGCGCTCGAACGTGGCGTCGTCGAACTTCCACTGCGGCGACGCCAGCCGCCAGATCTGCTTGGCGAAGTCGTGCGTGTACTGCGCATAGCCCGCCTGGCCGCGCTCGGTGGCGAAGTAGTACTGGTACCACCACTGCAACTCCGCCTGCGGCGGCAGCGGCTTGCGGCCCGCCTCCTGGCTGCTGATCAGGTAGCCGCTGACCGAGACCAGCGCCTTGACGCGCTCCGGCCACACCGCCGCGACGATGTCGGCCGTGCGCGCGCCCCAGTCGTAGCCGGCCAGCGTCGCGCGGCGGATCTTCAGCGCGTCCATCAAGGCCACGACATCGGAGGCCAGCGCGGCAGGTTCGCCGTTGCGCGGCGTATCGGGCGAAAGGAAACGCGTGCTCCCGTAGCCGCGCAGGTGCGGCACGATCACGCGATAGCCCCGCGCGGCCAATCGCGGCGCGACCTCGGCGTAGCTATCGATGCCGTACGGCCAGCCGTGCAGCAGGATCACCACTTCGCCGCGCGACGGCCCCAGTTCGGCATAGCCGATGCGCAGGTCGCCGGCATCGACGTGTTTGTCGGCCACCAAGGCCGCGGGCAAGGCCGCGCCGGCGGGCGCGGGTTCCGGCGTAGCGGCGACGGCGGCGCCGGCCAACAGCAGTTGCGTGGCGAACAGCCATGGGGCGAGGCGCGGTCTGCGGCGCGCAGCGGAAAGGAATGAAGCGAGAGCGGTAAACATGGGTGGGTCCTCCAACGCGTTGGAAATCGGGAAGCGGAACGAAGCGTGCGTGCTAGATCAGATAGCCGCCGTCGAAGGTCAGGCTGGTCGGCGATGGGGCCATTGCGCGCCTGAGGCGTATCGCCCATGTGTTTGGCCAACCGCGGATTCGTCAGCCAATGACGCCAATCCGCCACCGGACACATTCGGATACAAAGCGGGCAGGCAGCACCTGCTCGCAGTCCATGAGGTCCGCGAGATTCACTTGCACATCAGAAATGGGCTCTGCCAGGGGGAACGACGCCCTGGGAGCTATCTCTAGACATCTGGGTCGACCGCGTCGGCGGCCGTCCGGCGGCGGTGTCGGCAGCGATCAAGCGCTGAACATGCGCGGAGCGGTGGTCACCGCACCCTAAGCTTCGCGACACCGTAAGCCGCGGTGGCAACCGCAGAAATCGGGACCGGGCCGGCGGCTCCCGGATCGAAACGCGCGCCGCGCCCTCAGGGCTTGCGCGCTTCCAGCTCGCCGCGCAGCACGCCGCCGTCCTTGAGCGCGAACTCGACCACGACCTTGCTGCCCGGCTTCAGCGGCGCATGCGGCTGCATCAGCATCAGATGCATGCCACCGGGCTTGAGGGTGGCCGCGGCGTCGGGCGCGATGCGCAGTTCCGGCAGCGCGCGCATGCGGCTGACGCCGTCGACGATGCGGGTCTCGTGCAGAGAGCTGTCGCCGAAGGCCGGGCTGCTGACGCCGACGATGACGATCGGCTGCGGGCAGCGGTTCTCGATCCGGCCGAAGCCGGCCATCATCGGCATCTGCGCCGGCGGCAGCCGGACCCAGCCGTCGACGAGGCGCGCGGCGCAACCGCGGGCCTGCGCCGGCGGGGCGGCGCACAAAGCGGGAACCAGGGCCAGCAGCAGGGCCGGAACGAGGACGGCGGTGCGGTAGCGGAGCGGCTTCATCGGCCTATGATAGCGCTTGAAGTTTCCGTCCCGAACCGCCGCGCAAGGAGCCTCCCCATGAGCCTAGTCACCGCCACTCCCCACGGCGAGATCGTCGAACTGCAGCTGACCCGCGCGCCGGTCAATGCGCTCAACCCGGCCTTGTGCCAGGAGCTGCGCGGCGCGCTCGCCGATGCGATCGGCAACGGCGCCCAGGGCATCGTCCTGGCGGGCGGGCCGAAAGTGTTCTCGGCCGGCCTCGACGTGCCGCACCTGCTGTCGCTGGGCGAAGACCGGCATGCGCTGATGGCGGCCTGGCAGGCCTTCTTCGACACCGCGCTGGCGCTGGCCGCCAGCCCGGTGCCGGTAGTGGCCGCGATGGCCGGGCACGCCCCTGCCGGCGGCTGCGTGCTGGCGCTGTGTTGCGACTACCGGATCATGGCCTCCGGCCCGTTCCGGATCGGCCTCAACGAAACCCAGGTCGGCCTGGTCGCGCCGGAAGGCATCCAGCGCCTGATGCGGCGCGTGGTCGGCACCTACCGTGCCGAGCGCCTGCTGGTCGCGGGCGAAATGCTGGAGGCCGAGCAGGCGCTGCAGGCGGGTCTGGTCGACGAGCTGACCGACATCGACGATGTCGCCACGCGTGCCCGGGTCTGGCTGGAACAGCTGTTGGCGTTGCCGCGCCACGCCATGCTGCAGACGCGCTCGATCGCGCGCGCCGACCTGATCGAGGCGCTGCAACCGGAGTACATCCACCTGCAGCGCTTCATCGAAGCCTGGTATCAGCCTTCGACGCAGGCGGCGTTGCAGGCATTGGTCGCGCGTCTGGGCAAGTAAGACGCTCCTGCCCGTTCGCGACGCATCCCTTGGAGGCGTCGCCCGCGCCCTGTGGGAGCGGCGTGAGCCGCGATCCGGCAACGACGCAGCATCGTCCGCGAAACGCGGCACGTATGCGTTGGTCGGTTGCGGCGCTACGACGCGGATGCGAAGCGATCGGCTGCCGTGCGATCGCGGCTCACCCCGCTCCCACAACGGTTTGCAGCGCGCGCTTGGACGCGCTCAGCCGTATGACCTCAAGCCTCGCCCGTCGCCACCGGGCGCGAGGGATCGTCGACCCAACCGCTCCACGAGCCGGTGAACAAGCCCGCGCCGCGCAGGCCCGCGTGCTCCATGGCCAGCAGGTGATGGCAGGCGGTGACGCCGGAGCCGCACATCATCACGGTCTGCTGCGGCAGGTAGTCGCCCATCACCGCGGCGAAACCTTCCGCCAGTTCGGCGGCCGGCTTGAAGCGGCCTTGCTGCAGGTTCTGCGCATAGGGGCGGTTGCGAGCGCCCGGCACGTGGCCCGCGACGCGATCCAGGGGCTCGACTTCGCCGCGGAAGCGCTCGGCCGCGCGCGCGTCGATCAACAGCCCGCCCGCGTCGAGATGCGCGCGCACCGCGTCGGCGTCGAGCAAGCGGTTCTGATCGAAACTGCCGGGATAACGCGTCGGCTGCGGTGTCGGCAGCGCGTCGTCGGTCGGCAGACCGAGCTCGCTCCAGCGTTGCCAGCCACCGTCGAGCACGGCCACGCGCCGGTGGCCGAGCAGACGCAGCAGCGCCCACAGCCGCGCCGCGGCCAGCGCGCCGTCGCCGTGGTCGTAGGCCACGACCTGGTCCTCCGGCGACACGCCCCAGCGTTCCAGCGCGGCGGTGAAATCCGCGGCCTCGGGCCAGGGATGGCGGCCGGCATTGCGCTTGCGGTGATCGGACAGGTCGTGATCCAGGTGCGCGTAGCGCGCGCCCGGGATATGCGACTGCGCGTAGGCCGCCGCGCCCGCGTCGGGATCGGCGAGGCCGGCGCGCGCGTCGATCACGACCAGGCCGTCGCGGCCGAGTTGCGCGGCCAAGTCTTCGGCCGACACCAAGGTGGTCCAGTCCATCATGCGATCGCCTCCAGTCGTTGCCGCAGGTTCAACAGCATGGACGCGGTCGCGCCCCAGATGCGCTGGTCCGGATAACGGAACTCCAGCACCTGGCGCGCGCTGCCGCGGTAGTCGAGCGTGTGCGCGTCCAGGTTGGACGGGTCCATCAGATAGGCCAGCGACACTTCGAATACGTCGGCGACTTCGTTCGGGTCCGGCCGCGCCACGTAGTCGCGGTCGACAATCGCCACCACCGGCAGCACGCGGTAGCCGGTGATGGTCGCGAGCGGATCCAGATAGCCCAGCGGCGCGATCTGCGCCGGCATCAGGCCGATCTCCTCGCCGGTTTCGCGGATCGCCGCGGCGACCGCATCGGCGTCGTCGGACTCGATGCGGCCGCCCGGGAAGCTCACCTGGCCGCCATGTTGGCGCAGCGCGTCGGTGCGGCGCGTGAGCAGCACGCGGGTGCCGTCCTCGCGCGGCACCAGGCCGACCAGGACCGCGGCGCGCGCGGGCTCGGCGGCCTCGGGCAGCAGGCCGTGCAGTTCGTCCAGGTTCCAGGCGGCGCCGGCGGGCTCGATCGCGAGCGGATACAAGGCATCGCGCAGCCGCGGATAGTCGGGCGGATAAAGGGGCGGCAGCGCGTTCACCGGCTGCGCGACACGCGTTCGGGCAGCACGTGTTCCATCAGCCGCAGGCGCTCGTCGTCGTTCATCTGCGACCAGCGCGCGATCTCGGCGCTGGTGCGGTGACAGCCCTCGCACAGGCCCTGCTCATCCAGCGAGCAAACGCCGATGCAGGGACTGAGGACCGCCCGGAATTGGAAATTCATTTCGCCACACCACCAAGCCGCGCAGCCTCGCGCGGCCGTCAGGGCGGCCCGCAGGCCGCATCGCACCGGCCGGGGCCGGGTTCAACGCCTCGCCGGCGACGCCGGCGGGTGAGTCCCAAAACTACGCCGGCCAAGCCGGTGGACTGCTCAAAAAAGTTGCGCCGGCAGAGCCGGCGCAACCTGACGACTCACTGATCGGCTTACTTGGTGCTGATCAGCTTGATTTCGAACTGCACCGCCACGTTCGGCGGGAACGGCGTGCGCGGATCGGCGCCGTAGGCGGCGGCCGGCGGCAGGGTCACTTCCCACTTCGAGCCGGTCGGCATCTGCAGCAGCACTTCGCGCATCGCCTGCATTTCGATCTCGCTGACCTTGATGGCCGGGATCGCCTGCGGCGGACGCGCCGTGGCCGGACGCTCGCCCCAGGCGTAGGGGCCTGCGACTTCCAGCTGCACGGTGTTGGTCTGGGTCGGCTTGGCGCCGGTGCCGGCTTCGATCACGCGGTACTGCACGCCGCTGGGCAAGGTCTTCACGCCGGCCTTGGCCTTGTTCTGGGCCAGGTAGGTGTCGCTCTTGGTCTTGTTCTCGGCGGCGGCCTTTTCCCACTCGGCCTTGGCCTTGGCCTGCTGGCGCTGCTGCATGTTCTGCACGGCGGTGCGCAACTGGTCGACCGCGACGGCCGGCTGCTTCTTGCCGTAGCCGTCCTGCAGACCCTTGATGATGGTGTTCACATCGACCTGCTCGCCGCTTTCGATGGCGTTACGGCCCAGGTCGTAGCCCAGCGCGTAGCTCAGCTTGCCTTTCTCGGACGAAGTGTCCTGCGCGACGGCGTTGCCGGCGGTCAGAGCCAGGGCCGCGACAGCGGCAGCAATCAAACGCAACTTCATTCGTTGGAATCTCCGGTAATGACACGGGGCGGTTTGGACCGCCCCGACGATAAGGCCCAGTGGGTCGAATACGCCCAGATGGACGGGGTAGGATAGCGGCCGCAGAGCTTAACCGCCACTGACATCCAGGGCTCAGACCCCGCGCAAGCGCCGGAGTTCCGTCGCCGCAACCGGTTCAGGCCCCTCCCCCGCACCTATTCATACGACCCCACCCATGTCCTCATCGCCCCTGCTGACCACCGATCGCGGCGCCGTGCGTGTGATCGCCGTCAACCGCCCCGACAAGCTGAACGCGCTGAACGCGCAGACCCTGGACGCGCTGTACCAGGCCTTCGAGGCCGCGGCCGCCGACCCGGCGGTGCGCTGCGTGGTCCTGACCGGCTCCGGCCCCAAGGCCTTCGTGGCCGGCGCCGACATCTCGGAAATGAACGGCCTGACCCCGGTCCAGGGCCGCGATTTCTCGTTGCGCGGGCAGAAGCTGATGCGCCGGATCGAGAAAATGCCCAAGCCGGTGATCGCGATGGTCAACGGCTTCGCCCTGGGCGGCGGCCTGGAACTGGCGATGGGCTGCCACCTGCGCATCGCCGCCGACACCGCCAAGGTCGGCCAGCCCGAGATCAACCTCGGCCTGATCCCCGGCTTCGGCGGCACCCAGCGCCTGCTGCGCCTGGCCGGGCGCGCCGCGACCCTGGAACTGTGCCTGGTCGGCACGCCGATCGACGCCGAACGCGCGCGCCAGCTCGGCATCGTCAACCGCGTGGTCGCGGCGGCCGAACTGGAAGCCGAAACCTTCAAGCTCGCCGAGCAGCTGGCCGCGGCCGCGCCGCTGGCGCTGCGCGGCGTGCTCGACTGCGTCGCGGTCGGCGGCGAATGCGGGATCGAGGAAGGCCTGGAATACGAGACCGCGCAGTTCGGGCTGATGTTCGCGACCGACGACATGCGCGAAGGCACCGGCGCGTTCCTGGAACGCCGCAAGCCGGTGTTCTCCGGCACGTGAGCGCGGCAGCGCCCTGCCGCTGCGGCTGCACGCGCGCCGGCGGTGCCGCGGCGCACGCGATCGTGGCCGCGCTGGCCGCGGACGATCTCGATCGCGCGCTGGCGCTGGGTTTGCTCGACGCCGCGGCCTGCAACGCATGCACGCCGGATTGCACGGCGATGCTGATCGACGCACGCGTGGCGCGCAGCAAGGCGCTGGCCGCGCGCGCGCGCTATCGCGCCCGCAACGCGCGCCTGGCGCAGCGCGCGCAGGAGCGCGCGGCGCAACGCGCGGGCGCTCGCGCGCCTGAGGCCGTGACGCGCGACGGCGCCATGACCCCGGCCGCCGCGCCGTCACGCCCGACGCTGCCGTCCGCGGCCGCGGCCGCGCTGGCGCGCGCCAAGGCCAAAGCCGCGGAGCGCAACCAGTCGTGAGTCGAGTCGGCAAGAACGCTACGGCCGTCGCGAAACGTCGCCCGGGCCCGAAGACAACCGCGGCCGGCGAAAAACCGGCGACTGCCAAGCCCAAGGCCGCGAAGGGCGCCGCCGCCAAACCCAGGCGCGCGGTCCGAATGACCCCGGCCGAAGCCGAGGAGATGTTCGCCCGGCTCAAGGCGCTGAACCCCAAGCCGGCCACCGAGCTCGAATACAGCTCGCCGTACGAACTGCTGGTCGCGGTCGCCCTGTCCGCGCAGGCCACCGACGTTGGCGTCAACAAGGCCACCCGCAAGTTGTTCCCTGTCGCCAACACGCCGCAGGCGATCGCCGCGCTCGGGGTCGAGGGGCTCAAGCCCTATATCGCCACGATCGGGCTGTACAACACCAAGGCCGCCAATGTGGTCGCGCTATCGCAGCAGCTGATCGATCTGCACGGCGGCCAGGTCCCGCGCGAGCGCGCCGCGCTCGAGGCCCTGCCCGGGGTCGGCCGCAAGACCGCCAACGTGGTCCTCAACACCGCCTTCGGCGAACCGACCATGGCGGTCGACACCCACATCTTCCGGGTCGCCAACCGCACCGGCCTGGCGCCCGGCAAGAACGTGCGCGCGGTCGAAGACGGCCTGCTCAAGCGCGTACCGCCGGCCTACCTGCACGACGCGCACCACTGGCTGATCCTGCACGGACGTTACGTTTGCAAGGCACGAAAGCCGGACTGCCCGCACTGCGCGATCCGCGATCTTTGCCACTACCCGGACAAGACCCCAGGCCAGCCGGAGCCCGTCGCCGCTTGATTTGCGGCTATCGGCGGGCGCTTGGCGGGACCGTCATGGATCGGTCATGCCGGCGAAATAAGTCAGTCCTGTCATATTTACGCAACTTTCACACCCTAGCCTGCGCGGCATCCAACCACGCCCTAGGGCCACGCCATGAAACTCTCCCGCAGCACCCTGTCCGTCGCGCTGCTCGCCGCGCTCGTCGCTCCGGCCGCCCACGCCGAAGTCGCGCTCGACGTGATCGGCGACTCCGAAGTCAGCTTCGAAGGTCTGCTCCAGGCCGACTACTACAGCTACGGCAACGACCTCAAGAACCTCAACGTCGACGCCCCGGACGGCAGCGATTCGGACAACGAACTGCGTCGCGCCGAGCTGGTGCTGAAGGGCAAGGGTCCGGGCAACTTCGAGTGGGTGCTGGGTTACGACGCCAAGGACGACAAGTTCCTCGACGCCAACGTCAAGTACAAGTTCGGCAACAACGCCAACCACTTCATCCAGGTCGGCCAGTTCAAGCAGCCCAACAGCCTGGAAGAGCTGTCCTCGACGAAGAACAACGACTTCGTCGCCAAGGCTTCGATCACCAACACCTTCGGCATCGCCCGTCGCGTCGGCGTCGGCTACTACTACGGCGACGTCAACTGGGGCGTCAACGCCACCTACTTCAGCCGCGAGCTGACCCGTAACCGCAAGCACGGCAACGGCTTCGGCCTGCGCGGCACCTGGGCTCCGATCCTGGAGACCGGCAATGTCCTGCACTTCGGCCTGTCGCATGTCGATTACGACGCCGACCTGGGCGGCACCGCGGGCACCGGCGACACGGTTTCGTTCAGCGCCCGTCCGCTGGCCGACATCTCGCAGACCCTGGTCAGCACCGGCTCGATCACCCGCTCCGACCGCGTCGCCACCACCGGCGTCGAAGGCCTGTGGGTGCACGGCCCGTTCAAGCTGCAGGGCGAGTACATGAAGACCAGCGTCAAGCGCTACGGCGTGGCGCCGGACGTGGACTTCGACGGCGGCTACATCAGCGGCCTGTGGAACATCACCGGCGAGACCTGGGGCTACAAGGCCGGCACCCCGACCACCCCGCTGCCCGACGCGCCCGAGAAGGGCCTGTGGCAGCTCGGCCTGCGTTACGACACCGTCGATCTGAACGACGGCAGCGGCAACGTCACCACCGGCGCCACCACCGGCGTGCTCGGCGGCGAGCAGGATGCCTGGACCCTGGGCGTCAACTGGTACTGGCGCTCGAACTTCAAGTTCATGCTGAACTACGTCAAGGTCGACAGCAGCAAGTGGGTCGGCGGCACCACCCGTCGCTACGTCGACGACAACCCGAACATCACCGAAGTGCGCATGCAGTTCTACTGGTAAGCCGTACCGCTTCTCTCCCCCCACTGGCAGCAAATTCGCGAATCGCCTCGGGGCGCGGCCTACGCCGCGCCCCTTTTTGCGTCCGGTCACCGGCCTCGCCGGCGGTCCAGCGCTTCAGCCAAATGTCGCGTGTCACCGGTTTGTCACATCTACGACCCGCGACTGTCATCGAACCGTTATGAAATTCGCAGCGAGCGGGCCATTGCCCGCCGTCTCTCTCCAGGAGCCCTCCGTGTTCAAGTCCTTCCGCTTCCGTCTCGCCGCGCTCGCGCTCGCGACCGCCGCCATCGTTCCGGTGGCCGCCCAGGCCGCCGACGTCACCGGCGCCGGCGCGTCCTTCGTCTATCCCATCATGTCCAAGTGGTCGGCCGACTACGCCCAGGCCTCCCAGAAGAAGGTCAACTACCAGTCGATCGGTTCCGGCGGCGGCATCGCCCAGATCAAGGCGGCGACCGTGGACTTCGGTTCCTCCGACGCGCCGTTGAAGCCCGATGAGCTGGCCAAGTTCGGCCTGGCCCAGTTCCCGTCGGTGATCGGCGGCGTGGTGCCGGTGATCAACGTCCCGGGCGTGGCCTCGGGCGCGATGAAGCTCGATGGCGAGACCCTGGCCAAGATCTTCCTCGGCAAGATCACCATGTGGAACGACCCGACGATCGTCGCCCTCAACGGCGGCGTGCAGCTGCCGGCGAAGAAGATCACCGTCGTGCACCGCTCGGACGGTTCGGGCACCACCTTCAACTTCGTCAACTACCTGTCCAAGGTCAGCGGCGAGTGGAAGAGCTCGGTCGGCGAAGGCACCGCGGTCAAGTGGCCGGTCGGTATCGGCGGCAAGGGCAACGAAGGCGTGGCCGCCTACGTCAAGCAGATCCAGGGCGGCATCGGCTACGTCGAGCTGTCCTACGCGCTGCAGAACAAGATGACCTACTCGCGCATGAAGAACGCCGCCGGCAACTTCGTGCTGCCCAGCGACGAGACCTTCCAGGCCGCCGCCGCCAGCGCCGATTGGGCCAGCGCCAAGGACTTCTACCTGGTGATGACCAACGCGCCGGGCGAGAAGTCCTGGCCGATCACCGCGACCAACTTCATCCTGATGTACAAGCAGCCGAAGAACGCGCCGGGCGCCAAGAACGCCAAGGAATTCTTCCGCTGGGCCTACGCCAACGGCGACGCTCAGGCCAAGGCCCTGGACTACGTGCCGCTGCCGGACGCGCTGGTCAAGCAGATCGAAGCCTATTGGTCGGCGAACATGAATTACTGATCCCCCGCGGATCGGGTTGCACGGGACGGGCCTTCGGGCCCGTTCTGCGTTTTGGGGCCTCGATTCACGTCCCCTCCCCGCCGCACAGTCCCTCCTCCCGCCATGCCCCTTCTCCCGCTTGCGGGAGAAGGTGGCCCGAAGGGCCGGATGAGGGCGCGCGAAAGCGAAGCGGCGACGCAAGCTCGTTGCTGCGTAGGCCCTCACCCCAACCCCTCTCCCGCGAGCGGGAGAGGGGCTAAAGCCGCGAGGGCTGAAGATCCCGGCACGGCCTTCTTTACGTCGCGCTCACGGCGCTACACCAGCCCGGCCTCGCCCCCAAAGCCCCCGCAAAGCCCGCCGCTACGGCCTTTCAGCCTTTCACTACAAATTCGTTACCGAACGATGTCATAGCGCTGTAACAAAAAGATCATCAAATGACACAGCCCCGCCGGCGAGCCTCGTCGGCACCCCTCATGGAGTTGCGCATGAAATCGTCGCCGGCCCGCATCGCCGCCCTGTCCCTCGCCCTGACGCTGGCCGTGGCCGCGTGCAAGCCCGGCACCGACGCGCCGAAGGCCGCCGCCGACGGCGCCGCTCCTGCGGACGCCGCTGCTGCGGCCGGCGACAAGACCGCCGCCCTGATCACCGGTGCCGGCGCGACCTTCATCTACCCGCTGCTGTCGAAGTGGTCCGACGACTACAACAAGGCCACCGGCGCCAAGGTCAACTACCAGTCGATCGGCTCGGGCGGCGGCATCGCCCAGATCAAGGCCGGCACGGTCGATTTCGGCTCCTCCGACAAACCGCTGACGGCCGAAGAGCTCGCCGCGGCCGGCCTGGGCCAGTTCCCGTCGGCGATCGGCGGCGTGGTGCCGGTGGTCAACATCGACGGCCTCGACGCCGGCAAGCTGCGCCTGACCGGCCCGCTGCTGGCCGAGATCTTCCTGGGCAACATCAAGGTCTGGAACGATCCGGCGATCGCTGCGGTCAACCCGGGCACCGCGCTGCCGGCGACCAAGATCAACATCGTCCACCGCTCCGACGGTTCGGGCACCACCTTCAACTTCGCCAACTACCTGTCCAAGGTCAGCCCGGCCTGGAAGACCAAGGTCGGCGAAGGCACCTCGGTGCAGTGGCCGGGCGGCGTCGGCGGCAAGGGCAACGAAGGCGTGGCCTCGTACGTGAAGCAGATCAAGGGTTCGATCGGCTACGTCGAACTGGCCTACGCACTGCAGAACAAGATGAGCTACGCGCAGCTACAGAACGCGTCCGGCAACTTCGTCCAGCCCAGCGCCGAGGCCTTCCAGGCCGCCGCCGCCAGCGCCGACTGGGCCAACGCCAAGGACTTCAACCTGGTGATCACCAACGCCAGCGGCGCCAACGCCTGGCCGATTACCGCGACCAATTTCATCCTGATGTACAAGCAGCCCAAGGACGCCAAGCGCAGCGCCGATACCCGCGCCTTCTTCAAGTGGGCGTTCGAGAACGGCCAGGCCCAGGCGAGCTCGCTGGACTACGTGCCGCTGCCGCCGGAACTGGTGAAGCAGGTCGAGGCCTATTGGGCGGCGGAGTTCAAGTGAGCCATCGGTCCGGGCGCGCAGCGCCCGGCTTTGCCGATGGGGCCATCCCGCACCCCAAGCGCCCCGCCTCGATAGAACCCGGATGTTCGGCGCCGCCGAAGTAAAGCAGAGCCCGCCTGTGCGGGAACGACGTCCGCCACCAAGACCACAACGTTCTAGCGCACCGCACGCACGCCCCGCCCTCACGGACTCCTACTCGCAATGAACGCGACCGCCCTACCCACGTCCGCACCGCTAGCGCGCGACCATGCCGACGCGCGCAACGACCGTCTGTTCCGCTATGTCCTGACCGCGACCGTGATCTTCGTCCTGATCGCGCTCGCGGGTGCCGCGCTGTCGATGCTCTGGGGCGGCCGCGCCGTACTCGCCAAGGAAGGCATCGACTTCTTCATCACCGCCGAATGGAATCCGGTCGAGGACCAGTACGGCGCGCTGGTACCGATCTACGGCACCATCGCCACCGCGATGATCGCGATGATCATCGCCGTGCCGGTCAGCTTCGGCATCGCCTTCTTCCTGACCGAAGTCGCGCCGCGCTGGGCGCGCGGCCCGATCGGCACCGCGATCGAACTGCTGGCCGGCATCCCCTCGATCATCTACGGCATGTGGGGCCTGTTCGTGCTGGTGCCGGTGATGACCGAATACGTGACCCCCTGGCTCAACGACCACGTCGGCACCTGGCCGGTGATCGGCCGCCTGTTCCAGGGCCCGCCGCTGGGCATCGGCATGCTCACCGCCGGCATCGTGCTGGCGATCATGGTGATCCCCTTCATCTCCTCGGTGATGCGCGAAGTGTTCCTGACCGTGCCGACCCGGCTCAAGGAATCGGCCTACGCGCTGGGCTCGACCAAGTGGGAAGTGAGTTGGGACATCGTCCTGCCCTACACCCGCTCGGCGGTGATCGGCGGCGTCTTCCTCGGTCTCGGCCGCGCGCTGGGCGAGACCATGGCGGTCGCGTTCGTGATCGGCAACTCGGTCAACTTCTCGGCCTCGCTGCTGGAGCCGGGCACCACCATCGCCGCGCTGATCGCCAACGACTTCGGCGAAGCCACCGAGACCTACCGCTCGGCGCTGCTGCTGCTGGGCTTCGTGTTGTTCATCGTCACCTTCGTGGTCCTCGCCGCGGCCCGCTTCATGCTGATGCAACTCTCGCGCAAGGAGGGCAACTGATGGCCGTCGCCACCGCCAAGGAACTGCGCACCGCCGACGGCCTGTACCGTCGACGCCGCATCGGCAACACCATCGCGGTCGCACTGGCCTGTGCCGCCGCCGCATTCGGCCTGTTCTTCCTGGGCTGGATCCTGTGGACCCTGATCGCCAAGGGCCTGGGCGGCATCAACCTGGCGCTGTTCACCCAGAACACGCCGCCGCCGATGCAGGAAGGCGGCCTGCTCAACGCCTTCTTCGGCAGCGCGGTGATGTGCGCGATCGCGATCCTGATCGGCACCCCGCTCGGCGTCGCCGCCGGCACCTGGCTGGCCGAATACGGGGTCGGCCGCAAGATCGGCACCGTGGTCCGCTTCGTCAACGACATCCTGCTGTCGGCGCCGTCGATCGTGCTCGGCCTGTTCGTCTACACCCTGGTGGTGATGCAGACCGGCGGCAACTTCTCGGCCCTGGCCGGCGCGATCTCGCTGGCCTTCATCGTGCTGCCGGTGGTGGTGCGCACCACCGACGAGATGCTGCGCCTGGTGCCCTCGCAGATGCGCGAGGCCGCGCTGTCGCTGGGCGTGCCGCAGTGGAAAGTGATCGTGCAGGTGCTGTACCGCAGCGCTTCGGCCGGCATCGTCACCGGCATCCTGCTCGCCCTGGCGCGCATCTCCGGCGAAACCGCACCGCTGCTTTTCACCGCCTTCGGCAACCAGTACTGGAGCACCAACGTGCTGCAGCCCATGGCCAGCGTCCCGGTGGTGATGAACCAGTTCGCCGGCAGCCCCTATGAATCCTGGCAGACCCTGGCCTGGGCCGGCGCTCTGGTGCTGACCTTCTTCGTCCTCGTCGTCAGCTTGATCGCGCGCACCCTGGTGCTGCGGAATCGGATTTCCAATGACTGACCTGACCCTTCATTCCCTCGACCGGACTCCGGCCATGAACGACGCCCGCCTCACTCTCGCCACGCCCGAGCGGGACAGTACTGCCGCCGCCTCGGCGCCGGTCAAGCTCGCCGCACGCGGGCTGGACTTCTACTACGACAAGTTCCACGCGCTGAAGAGCATCAACCTGGAGATTCCCGAGAAGCAGGTCACCGCGCTGATCGGCCCTTCCGGTTGCGGCAAGTCGACCCTGCTGCGCATCTTCAACCGCATCTACGCGCTGTACCCGAAGCTGGAAGCGCGCGGCGAAGTGTTGCTGGACGGCGAGAACATACTCGACGCCAAGTACCCGATGAACCGCCTGCGCAGCAAGGTCGGCATGGTGTTCCAGAAGCCGGTGCCGTTCCCGATGACCATCTTCGAGAACGTGGCCTACGGCATCCGCCACCACGAGAAGCTGTCGAAGTCGGAAATGAACGACCGCGTCGAGCACGCCCTGCGCCAGGGCGCGCTCTGGGACGAGGTCAAGGACAAGCTGGGCCAGAGCGCGCTGGGCCTGTCCGGCGGCCAGCAGCAGCGTCTGTGCATCGCCCGCGCGGTCGCCCTGCGCCCGGACGTGCTGCTGCTGGACGAGCCGACTTCGGCGCTGGACCCGATCTCGACCAGCCGCATCGAGCAGCTGGTCGAGGAGCTCAAGAAGGACTACACGATCGCGATCGTGACCCACAACATGCAGCAGGCCGCGCGCGTGTCGGACTTCACCGCCTTCATGTACCTCGGCGATCTGATCGAGCACGCGCCGACCGAAACCATATTCTCCAAGCCGAGCAAGCAGCAGACCGAGGATTACATTACCGGGCGGTTTGGGTGAGGGACCGCGCTTAGCCGATGCCCTATCGGCATCGGCTGCGGTACCGAGCGCCCGGCCAGGATGGCCGGGCCGGACCATCCGGAGACCGAGTGTCTCGCCATGGATGGCAATGCAGTACAAACCAGAATTGGAACGAAATTCGGACACTCCCATGAGCACCCATATGCACGACCATATCGTCAAGAGCTACGACGACGAGCAGCGCCGCCTGCTCGACGAAACCCTGCGCATGGGCGAGATGGCCGCGTCCCAGCTCGAAGCCGCGCTCGACGTGGTCGAACGCCGCGACGACAAGGCCGCCGAGCGCATCATCGCCAACGACGAGGCGATCGACGCGCTGGAGCAGGAAATCAGCCACGACGTGATGAAGCTCGCCCTGCGCGGGCCGATGGCGCGCGACCTGCGCGAGATCCTGGCCGCGATCCGCATCGCCGCCGACATCGAACGCGTCGGCGACTACGCCGCCAATGTCGCCAAGCGCTCGACCGCGCTCAATCTGTCGCCGCCGCTGCCGCACATCGCCGGCCTGCACGCGCTGGGCACGCTCGCGGTCAAGCAGCTGCGCGACGTGCTCGCCGCCTATCGCGAGAACGACATCGAACTGGCCCAGCGCGTGCGCGCACGCGACGCCGAGATCGACACCGCCTACACCGGCCTGTTCCGCGAGCTGCTCACCTACATGATGGAGGACGCGCGCAGCATCACCCCCTGCACGCATCTGCTGTTCATGGCCAAGAACATCGAACGCATCGGCGACCACGCCACCAACATCGCCGAAAACGTCTGGTTCCTGGTCAAGGGCGAGGAACTGCTGCCGCCGCGCGAGAAGCGCGACGACACCAACACCACCGGCGTCGTCTGATACGAAGCCGTGCCCGGCTCCGCGATCGCGGGGCCGGGCTGCGGGCGCCTCCCGGGCGCCGATCCGTCTCGCTGCAGCGCAGCAAAACTGCAAACGTTTCCAGTGTTCACTAACTGAACGCACGCCCAACAAAACCGATCCGGCTGCCTCCGCCGCGAACCGTTTGCCGTAACCCCTAACTCTTGGTACATGTTCGCAGCGCCCCGCTGCGGTTTATGTAGCAAGGATTCGGAGGGATACGAAGGGCATGAGCGTGACGTCGGCCTATGGCGACTTGGAAGCGGCCCGTGCGGGCGACCGCGGCGCGCTCGAACGCGTGCTGGTGCGCTCGCGCCAGGACCTGCGCCGTTACGCCGAATTCCACTGCGTCATCAACGACGTCGAGGATGCGGTCCAGGAAACCCTGATCGCGGTCTCGCGCAAGCTGTGCGACCTGCGCTCGCTGGAGTGCTTCGCCTCCTGGACCTTCCGCATCGTCAAGCGCGAGTGCAACCGCCTCAAACGCTGCATGCGCCTGCTCACCGGCGAGGCGATCACCGAGGACATCCTGGCGGTGGCGCTGCCCGAGCCCTGCCAATGGCGCCACGATGTCGCCGCCGCGCTCGAATCCCTGCCCGCGCACTATCGCGAGGTCGTGCTGCTGCGCGATCTGCAGGGCCTGACCATCGCCGAAATGGCCGAACGCCTGTCGCTCACGCGCGAAGCGGTCAAGGCGCGCCTGCACCGCGCGCGCATGCTGGCGCGCGAATATCTGGATCCATGAACAGTTTTCGAACAAGGAACCGGGCACACTGCGCCCGCTTCCGCCCTGTGTTTTTCACCGGCGGGTCGATCCCGTCATCATCGCCAACGTAATGGAGAGCAAGCGCATGTCCAAGCAGATCAAGAAACCCGTCGCCCTCGCGCTCGGCGCCGCCCTGGTCGGCGGTTTGACCCTGTCCACCTCCGCCTTCGCCATGAGCGACCTCGCCCAGGGTTACCTGCTCGGCGCCCAGCAGGCGCAGACGGCCGATAAGGCCGCCGATGCCAAGGCCACCGACGCCAAGGCCGCTGAAGGCAGCTGTGGCGCCGACAAGAAGCATGCCGAAGGCAGCTGCGGCGCCGACAAGGACAAGAAGGCCGCAGAAGGCAAGTGCGGCGAAGGCAAGTGCGGTGCCGACAAGAAGAAGACCGGCGAAGGCAAGTGCGGCGCCGACAAGGACAAGAAGGCTGCCGAGGGCAAGAAGGCCGCCGAAGGCAAGTGCGGCGAAGGCAAGTGCGGTGGCTCGGTCTGATCCACGCATGGAGGGCGTGCGTCCGCTGAACGCGGACGCCGTCGGCCTCGGTTTGCGGCGGGCCCTGCTGGGCCCGCTGCGATCGGCCGCGCCCACCGATTTCGACTTCCTCGAGCTCGCGCCCGAGAACTGGATCGGGGTCGGTGGCCGCTACGGCGACGCCCTGGGCGAACTCGCCGCGCGCCATCCGCTGGTCTGCCACGGCCTGTCGCTGTCGCTGGGCGGCACCGAGCCCCTGGACGAAACCTTCCTGATCCGGGTCCGCCGCTTCCTCGACCAGCACCACGTGCGCCTGTACAGCGAACACCTGAGTTACTGCAGCGACGACGGCCACCTCTACGACCTGCTGCCGATTCCGTTCACCGAGGAAGCCGTGCACCACGTCGCCGCGCGCATCCGCCAGACCCAGGACATCGTCGGCCGCCGCATCGCGGTCGAGAACACCTCGACCTACGCCACGCCGCACCAGGAAATGAGCGAGATCGACTTCACCCAGGCCGTACTGGCCGAAGCCGACTGCGACCTGTTGCTCGACGTCAACAACGTCTACGTCAATTCGATCAACCACCGCTACGACGCGAGCGCGTTCCTGGCCGCGCTGCCGGGCGAACGCATCGCCTACATCCACGTCGCCGGCCATTACGACGAAGCCGACGACCTCAAGATCGACACCCACGGCGCCCCGGTCAAGGACGCGGTGTGGTCGCTGCTGGGCGAGGCCTACCGGCGCTTCGGCGCGCGCCCGACCCTGCTCGAACGCGACTTCAATTTCCCGCCCTACGCCGAGCTGGTGGCCGAACTCGACACCGTGCGCGCCGTCTTGCGCGAACACGCGCCCGCCGCCGCGCGCCAGGCCCATGGCTGAGCCGCGCGCCGACGCGCCCGCGCGATTGCGCGCGCAGCAGTTCGAACTGACCCGGCACCTGCGCGACCCGCATGCCAGCCCCGCCCCGGCCGGTATCGAAGAGCGGCGCCTGGCGGTCTATCGCGACCTGCTGTTCAACAACATCGAAGGCCTGCTGGCCGGCAACTTCCCGGTCGTCAGCGAACTGCTGGGCGAACAACGCTGGACCGCGCTGGTGCGCGATTTCTATCGCGAGCACCGCTGCCGCACGCCGCTGTTTCCCGAGCTCGCGCGCGAGTTCCTGCGCTACCTCGAAGACCGCGACGAACTCGAGCCGGCGTTCCTGCTCGAACTGGCGCACTACGAATGGGTCGAGCTGGCCCTGCAGCTGTCCGATGCCGCGCTCGATCCGGCCGAGTTCGACGCCGATGCCGACCTGCTCGACGGCGTGCCGGTGCTGTCGCCGCTGGCCTGGCCCCTGGCCTACGTCTGGCCGGTGCATCGGATCGGCGCGCAGTTCCAGCCGGAGGCCCCGCCGCCGCAACCGACCCTGCTGCTGTTGCGGCGCGAGGCCGACGGCGAGGTCCGTTTCTCCGAACTCAGTCCGCTCGCCTATCGCCTGGTCGAACGCCTGGGCGAGTCGCCCGAACTCAGCGGCCGCGAGCAGTTGCAGGCGCTGGCCGCCGAGGCCGGCAGCGACGACCTGGCCAGTTTCGTCGTCCAGGGCCGCGCCCTGCTCGAACAGATGCGCAGCAACGGCGTCGTGCCAGGCGCGCGCGCCGACCGTTCCGTCTGATCGCGGCCCTGCTTGGGCAGCGCCGGCGCTAGCGGCGCGTTTCCTGTCGTGCCGGCGCGCCGCATGGCCGTCCCGAAGACCGCAGACCCCGGAGCCCGCAGCGCCGGCTGCGCCTCGGCGAGGCCGTATGAGGCCCCGCCAAACGGGTCTGCCATCGCCGTCTGCTAGGCTTTCCGCATGATCGATGCCGGCACCGCCCCCAAACCCGCCACCGCCCCGCCCCGTCTGAACACCCGTTTCCGCGGCTTCCTGCCGGTCGTGGTCGACGTCGAAACCGGTGGTTTCGATTGGAACCGCCACGCCCTGCTTGAGATCGCCGTGGTTCCGCTGGAGCTCGACAAAAACGGCCTGCTGATTCCCGGCGTCACGGCCAGCGCGCACGTGGTGCCCGCGCTCGGCCTGGAGATCGATCCCAAGTCGCTGGAAGTGACCGGTATCGACATCGACCATCCGTTCCGCGACGCCAAGCCCGAGCGGGTCGCGCTGGAAAACGTGTTCGCGCCGGTGCGCGAGGCGGTCAAGCGCCACGGCTGCCAGCGCGCGATCCTGGTCGGCCACAACGCCCACTTCGATCTCAACTTCCTCAACGCCGCGGTCGCGCGCAGCGGCCACAAGCGCAACCCCTTCCATCCCTTCAGCGTGTTCGACACCGTGACCCTGGGCGGCCTGGCGTATGGCCAGACCGTGCTCGCGCGCGCGGTGCAGGCCGCGGGCTTCGAATGGAACGCCGAAGAGGCGCACTCGGCCGTCTACGATGCCGAGCGTACCGCGCAATTGTTCTGCAAGGTCGTCAACGCCTGGCCCTTGCCGCTGCCCGGCGCCTGAGCCCCGCGATCGCCCACCCTGACGCAAGGAACGCGCAGCACATGCAAACGATTTTTACCGCCCTGATCGCACTCGCGCTCGCATTGCCGGGCGCGGCCTGCGCGCAAGCGGGCTGGATCGACCGCGAAGGCAATCGACTGCCGCAGACCGAGTCGATGCGCACGGTCCAGGAGTTCAGCGGCCGCCTGCTGATCACAGCCGACGGCGACTGGCAGGAAAAGTGGGACACCCCGGCAGAGCACACGCCGACCTTCACCGCCGCCGAGGAAGTCAGCAGTGGCGGCACCCTGACCATGCTCACCTTCCTGGCCAATCCCAAGGTCGGCGCCGACGGCATGACCGATGTCGCCTGCGACTTCCTCATGCTGCGCCCCGACGGCACCGCGAGCACCGGCGCCAAGGATCTGCCCTGTTTCAAGGTCAAGCTGGAAGGCAGTCCGACCCACACCTACCTGGCGACGACGAACCTGCAGTTCGTCGCCGAACCCGGCGACCCGCCGGGCCGCTGGACCCTGCGGGTCACACTGAAGGACCGACTGCGCGGCGTCGAAGTGCCGCTGAGCGCGAGCTTCGTCCTCAAGTAGGCGATCGCTTCGCAAGCACGAGCCGGATCGCGATGCGAACCGGCTCTGCCACTCGCTCCGGGCTCAGGCCCAGTCGCCCACCGGCTGCCGCACCGCGACGTTGAGGCGGTTCCAGACGTTGATGTTGGCGATCGCCAATACCAGCGCGGCCAGCGCGGGCTCGTCGTAGTGACGCTGCGCCTCTTCCCAGACCTCGTCCGATACCGCATCGGAACGGTCGCAGATGCGCGTCACCGATTCGGCCAAGGCCAGCGCCGCGCGTTCGGCTTCGTTGAAGTACGGCGTCTCGCGCCAGGCCGCGACCGCGAACAGGCGCTCATCGCTTTCGCCGTCCTTCTTGGCCTTGCGCGAATGCATGTCGACGCAGGCGCTGCAGCCGTTGATCTGGCTGGCGCGCAACTCGACCAGATCGAAGGTCGTGCTCGGCACTCCGTTCTGCTCGGTCGATTTCTTCAGCGCCCACAAGGCCTTCATGGCATCGGGCAGGAGCACGGCGGGATTGTTCATACGGGCATGGATTTGCATGGCAGGTTTCTCCTTGTCACATTGAGGGATGCAGGTGCGTCATAGAGATGACGCGCCACGAATCGGAAACGTGACATGAGCAATCAAGACTGGCTGGCCACGCAATTCGAGGCCCATCGCGATCATCTGCGGGCGGTGGCCCAGCGCATGCTGGGGTCGCACAGCGAGGCCGAGGACGTGGTCCAGGACGCCTGGCTGCGCATGAGCCGCGCCGACACCAGCGAAGTCGACAACCTCGGCGGCTGGCTGACCACGGTGGTCGCGCGCGCCTCGCTAGATGTGCTGCGCTCGCGCAAGACACGCGCCGAGGAATCGCTGGACGCGCAGCCGGTCGAACACGACTACGGCAGCGACGATCTGGAAGGGCCCGAAGACCAGGTGCTGCTGGCCGATGCGATGGGCCCGGCGCTGCTGGTGGTGCTGGATCGGCTGACGCCGTCGGAGCGGATCGCATTCGTGCTGCACGACTTGTTCGGCATGTCGTTCGAGGACATCGGCCCCATCGTCGGGCGCAGCGACATCGCCGCGCGCCAGCTCGCCAGCCGCGCGCGCCGCCGCGTCCAGGGCGCGGTCACGCCGGACCCGGACCTGGCGCGCCAACGCAAGGTCGTCGACGCGTTCCTGGCGGCTTCGCGCGGCGGCGACCTGCTCGGCCTGCTGTCGGTACTGGACCCGAACGTGGTGCTGCGCGCCGACGCCGTCGCCGTGCTCACCGCCAGTGCCAACCAGTCCGACGGCGCACCGCGCCTGGCGCCGGAACTGCGCGGCGCCAAGACGGTCGCCGAAACCTTCGTCGGTCGCGCGCAAACCGCCCGAGCCGCCATTGTCGCCGGTGCCGCGGGCGCGGCCTGGGCACCGGACGGCGCCCCACGCGTCGCTTTCGCCTTCAGGGTGGTCGGCGAACGCATCGTCGCGATCGAGATCATTGCCGACCCCGCGGGGATCGCGAACGCGAATGTGGCGCTGCTGGACTGAGCCGTCGCGCGACTCGGCGGCCGTCTCCGGCCGCCGCAGCGAGACTCAAGGCGGGGCGAAGTTCAAGGCGTAGCCAGCTTGAGCCCGACCAGCCCCGCCACGATCAGCGCCACGCTGATCACGCGCAACGCGTTCAGGGGCTCCTGGAACAGGACGATGCCGAGGATGACGGTGCCGACCGCGCCCACGCCGACCCAGATCGCGTAGGCAGTGCCGACCGGCAGCGACTTCATGGCGATGCCGAGCAGGCCCAGGCTGATCGCCATCGCGGCGACCGTGCCCACGGTGGGCCAGAGTTTGCTGAAACCGTCGGTGTATTTGAGGCCGATGGCCCAGCCGATCTCGAACAGACCGGCGAGTACGAGAATGATCCAAGGCATGACAGGTCTCCTTTCGCGATGGGGCCGTCCCCGGGCGATTGGAGCGGCGGGGTCGTCCCCGCTTCCTGATGCCCGTGGATTATTTCACGGGGACCAGGCGCTGGCGCACCGCTTCGAACAAGGTCACGCCCGCGGCTACGGACACGTTCAGGCTCTCGACCGCGGAGCCGTCGGCGCCGCCGGGCATCGGGATCTTTACCAGTTGATCGCAATTCTCGCGGGTGAGCCGGCGCAGGCCGTCGGATTCGCCGCCCAGCACCAGGCCGACGTTGCCGCGCAGATCGATGCTGTAGAACGAGGCCTCGGCTTCGCCGGCCAGGCCGTACAGCCACACGCCCAGCTGCTGCAGTTCGCGCAGGGTACGCGCGAGGTTGGTGACCGGAATGATCGGCACGCTGTCGGCGGCGCCGGCCGAGGTCTTGCGCACGGTCGCGTTGACCTGGACCGCGCGGTCCTTGGGGATGATCACCACGGTGGTGCCGGCCGCGGCCGCGCTGCGCAGGCAGGCGCCGAAGTTGTGCGGGTCCTGCACGCCGTCGAGTATCAGCACCAGCGCGCGGCCTTCGGCGGCCTCGATCAGGCCCTGCAGCTCGTTCTCGTCCCAGGTCTTGGCGGCGGCATAGCGCGCGACCACGCCCTGATGGCGCAGACCGCCGGCGACGCCGTCCACGGCCTGGCTCGCGACCTTGCGCACGTCGATGCCGACGCGGCGCGCATTGCTTTCGATCTCGGCCAGACGCGGGTTCTTGGCGCCGGCTTCGATCAGCACTTCACGCACGTTGTCGGCGTCGTACTCGATCGCCGCCGAGACTGCGTTGATGCCGGCGATCCATTGTTTCTGGCTCATGGGGGTTCCGTATGCGGGAGCGACCGCCGACCGGGCGCGAGCCGGGCCGACGGGAGGACAAGGGGGGAGATTCTAAGCCAGCGAGGGCCCTGAGGCCTGTTCCGGCCCCGTCCCGCCCTTCAAACGCGGCTTCCCCCTTTGAAAATGGGGGCGGAGGGATTTGCCCTTGCTTGCCTGCACGGGAAAGCCAACCCCCGCGTTGCGGCTCCGTCGCATGAACCGGAACCGGGTTCGGGCGCTCGCCCCCACTTCAAGGGGGCACCCTGGCGCTCGTTTCGCCCGCTTCGGGCGCGGGCGCCTTCATGCGGGAAAGGAAGGCCGCGGACTGGCTTCTACCCGCTCAATACTTCTGCTTGCTGCGCTTGGCCGGCTGCCCGCGCGGCGGCAAGGGTTTGGCGCCGCGTTCCTCGACCAGTTTGAAGTCGATCTTGCGGTCCTCGACGCTGGCCTTCATCACCACGATCGAGACCCGGTCGCCGAGCCGGAACTCGCGCGCGGTGCGCTCGCCCTGCAAGGTCTTGCGGATCGGATCGAAGTGGTAATAGTCGTGCGGCAGCTGGGTGACGTGGATCAGGCCGTTGACCTTGGACTCGTCGAGCTCGACGAACAGGCCGAAGCTGGTCACGCCGCTGATGGTGCCCTCGAACTCGCCGCCGACGTGCTGCTCCATCCAGGCGGCGCGGTAGCGCTCGTCGACCTCGCGTTCGGCCTCGTCGGCACGGCGTTCGCGTTCGGAACATTGCAGCGCCAATGCCGCCATCTCGCGCGGCGAGTACAGAAACTGGTCCGGGCGCGCGCCGCTGAGCGCGTACTTGATCGCGCGGTGCACCAGCAGGTCGGGATAGCGGCGGATCGGCGAGGTGAAGTGCGCGTAGGCCTCCAACGCCAGGCCGAAGTGGCCGAGGTTGTCCGGCGCGTACACCGCCAGGCTCTGGCTGCGCAGCAGTACCGATTCGATCAGGGCCGCATCGGGACGCTCGCGCACCTTCTTCAGCAGCTCGGTGAAGTCGCGCGGCTGCACTTGCGGCCACGGCGGCATGCGCAGCTTGAACTCCTTGAGGAACTCCTGCAGGTCGGCGTACTTCTGCTCCGGCGGCCGTTCGTGGTTGCGGTACGGCGCCGGCACGTGCGCGCCGATCAAATACTTCGCGGCTTCGACGTTGGCCGCGATCATGCATTCCTCGATCAGCTTGTGGGCGTCGTTGCGCTGGAGCATGCCGGCCTGGACCACTTCGCCGCGCTGGTCGAGCACGAAACGCACTTCGCTGGATTCGAACTCGATCGCGCCGCGGCGCTGGCGCGCCTTGGACAGCACGCGGTAGAGCTGATGCAGGCGCTGGATGGCGGGCAGCAGCGAGCCGATCTGGGCCAGCGCGTCCGCGCGCGCTTCTTCCTCGATGCCCTCGCCTACCGCGCTCCAGACCTGGGTGTAGGTCAGGCGCGCATGCGAGTTCATCACCGCTTCGTAGAACTTCGATTCGGTCACCTGGCCTTCGCGGTCGATCTGCATGTCGCAGACGAAGCACAGCCGGTCGACCTTGGGCTTGAGCGAACAGATACCGTTGGACAAGGTCTCCGGCAGCATCGGCACCACGAAGCCGGGGAAGTAGACCGAGGTCGCGCGGCGGGTCGCCTCTTCGTCCAGCGGCGTGCTGGGACGGACGTAGTGCGAGACGTCGGCGATCGCGACCACCAGGCGGAAACCGTCGCGGTTGGGTTCGCAATAGACCGCGTCGTCGAAGTCCTTGGCGTCTTCGCCGTCGATGGTGACCAGCGGGGTCGAGCGCAGATCGACGCGTTGCGCGGCCAGCTCGGGCGGCACGGTCAGCGCGACGCCGGCGGCTTCGTCGAGCACGGCCTGCGGGAATTCGTGTGGCAGTTCATGACCGTGGATCGCGGCCTGCACCGCCAGCGACGCGGTCAGGCGTTCGCCCAGCACCGTCAGCACGCGGCCGATCGGCGGGCGCTTGGCGTCCGGCGCCTGCACCAGTTCGCAGACCACCAGTTGGCCGTTCTGCGCTTCCAGGCGCGCATCGGGAGGGATCTGCACGTTGCGCTGGATGCGGCGATCGTCGGGCACGACGTAGCTGATGCCGGACTCCACGGTAAAGCGCCCGATCAGACGGTTGAGGCGGCGCTCCAGCACTTCGACGATCGCGCCTTCGCGGCGGCCGCGGCGGTCGACGCCGGTGACGCTGGCGAGCACGCGGTCGCCGTGCATGGCCTTGCGCATTTCGAACGGCGGCAGGAACAGATCGTCGCCGCCGCCGGCTTCCGGACGCAGGAAACCGAAGCCGTCGGGATTGGCGATCACCACGCCCGGGATCAGGTCCATGCGCGCGGCTGGGGCGAACTCGCCCTTGCGGTTCTGCAGCAGCTGGCCTTCGCGCAGCATCGCCGCCAGGCGCTTGCCGAGCGCGTCGAAACGATCGGGCTCGCTCAGGCCCAGGGTGTCGGCCAGGGCCTCGGCGCGCATCGGGCCGTCGGCCGCGGCCAACAGTTGCAGGATCGCCTCGCGGCTGGCGATGGGCTGCTCGTAGCGGCGCGCTTCGCGCTCGGCGTAGGGATCGTTGTAGGCCGACGGCGCGCTGCGCGCACGCGGCGCGGGCGGCGGCGCCGCATCGGCCTTGCCACGCTTGCCGCCCTTGCCGGGCGCGCCGTGCTGCAGGTTCTCCGGCAACCAGGCCGGGCGCGGGGCGGCGGTCTTCTTGCCGCCTCCGCTCTTGCCGGCGCCTTGCTTGCCGCTCGCCGGCTTGGCGCCGGCCTTCGCGCTAGGAGCGCGGGTGGATTTGCCGGGCTTGCCCCCGGCCGGGGTCTTCTTGCTCATCGCGGCATGGTCGCACATCGCCATGAACGCGGTGTCGTCGGCCCGGCACCGCCGATGCATACCGGGCCACACCGTTGCGGCGCCGCCCGGCTGCGAAACGAGGCCAGGCTCAGCCCATCCGCTGCGCGCCGCGACCCGGCGACTCCGGCCCGCTCAGGCCCTGGGCCTGCTGCTGCGTCTGCTGCGCGCTGATCTGGGCCAGCTGGTCGAAACTCTGCGCGGCCGGAATGCGCGCCGCCTGATTGGCCTCGACCTGGGCATGGAAATGCGGGCCGCGCTCGCCGGACGGCGAATACATCGCGAACACGTGGACCTCGCCGTTCGCGGTCGGTCGGCCGATCGCGACGCGGTCGATGCCGTGGCTGAGCGGATCGGCCTTGTGCCGGCACAGCAGCTGCGCCGAAATGTTGTCGCATTGCTCGGCGTTCCAGCGTCCGTCGGCAGCGAGCACGCCGCGGATATTGCCGAAGGCGGCGTGGTCGGGATGGTTGCGGTCGCGCGCATCGTTCGCACCCAAGGGCTGGCCGGCGGGACGCGGCGCACCCGGCGCCGGGATCGGCCCGATCTCGTTGCCGCGACGATCGAGTTCGGCCGGCGTCGGCCGGTGCGGCGCCGGCTGCGCGGGGCCGGCCGGATTGGCGATCGGCGGCGCCGCCACGGGCGCGGGCTGCGCCGTCACCGGCGCCGGCTCGGCGCGCAGCGCGGGCGCGTTGCGATCCACCCGCAACAGACGCTCGGACGCGCCGTTGCGGTCGATGTTGAGATCGACCACGCGGTTGGCCTGATTGACCCGCGACAGGTCGTCGCGGTCGACCTCGCTCCAGGTGCCGCGCACGAAGGCGTGGCCGTTGCCCTTGCGGTCCCAGGTCACGAAGTCGTTGCCGGCCGCGTACACGCCGTTGTCGTTGAAGCGGCCCGGCTCGGTCTGGCTGGTGCGCGCCTGCTGGTAGGCGCCGCCGCGATCCAGCGCATGGATGAAGGGCTCGGCCTGCTCGTAGTTCACGAACAGGCGGCGCACGGTCGCGTATTCGCCGGGCAGGTTCGGATGGGCGCGGTCCTGGTCCAGGCGCGTGGGATTGATCAGGGGGTTGGCGGTGACGTGCTCCCATACCGGATGCAGCGGGCTGTCGGGGTGGGAATTGCGCAGCGCGTTGACGACGTCGGCGCCGTGCAGGGCTTTGTCGCGACCGGTTTGGAAGTAGTCGGTCGCCGCCGGGCTCAAGTTACCGATGGCATCGCTGACGTCGTTCACGCTGTGGTACTGGCCGCGCTCCAGCGCGGCCAGGATCGGGCGCGCTTTCGCTTCATTCTGGTTGTAGACCTTGGCCACCATCGCGACCAGCTTGACCTGATCGTCGCCCGAGGCGTCGCGGTACACCTGAGAACGTTGCAGCGGAGCGATCGCGCGATCCATGAGCTTGTCGACTTGGGCCACGTCGCGGTCATGCACCCAGGTCACACCAGCATCCGACGCGAGAAAACTATCCAGGTGCGAGCGCACCGTAGCGTCGATGTCGCGCCCTTGTTCGTCACGAATGGCCGTACCCTTACGCCCGAGGTCCGCCGTGGTTTGATTCACCTGTGCCTGATTCAAGACCCAATCCGAATGATGGGTCCGTGCCCAGGCCTGGTAGGCGTTGACCAGATCGGCAGGTACGTTCTCGCCACCGGGGACGTTGGGTTGATAGTGCTGCCCTAGATCGGTCTGGATCGTACCTATGGTGTAGCCGCTGCGATCGGCCGTTTCGATCCGCGCGGTATCGGCCAGATCGCCGGCCACGGCGAGTCCGTAGGCCTTCTCGCCACTCTCGGAACTCACGCCCATAGCGAAATAGATGGTGGCGCGTAGTTCGGCGTTTGTCAGGCCAGGCCGCGCTGCAGGACGATGTTGGGGAGTATCGGTCATGGTCAGCCCCTCCTGGGCTTATTCGCCGGCGCAGGTTTCCGCGGGATCCAGGGGCGCGGCCTGGAATCGGGGCTGTCGACTGAGCGTGAGATAGCGATCGATCACTTTGCTGTATTGCTGGTACCACACCAAATGCTCGCCTTCGCGTTCGAAATACCCGACCTTGCGGGTGAACTTCGGACACACCTCGTAACCGCCGTTCTGCGCGACCTCGCTGCAAGCGTCGTATTCCAGCTTCTTGCCGCGCACATGGCCTTCAAACTTTCCGTCCGAACCGCTGAGGTCCGACCCGTCGGTCCAGGACCCCATATAGAGATCGCCTTCGCGCTTGAACGTAATGCCGACGTAGTGCCCCTTGGAGCAACGCGTACTAAAACCCCAGTCACCGGCAAACGGATCGGCGCCTGCTTCGGTCGCCGCCGTCGTCGCGGTAGGTCGCTCGTTCTGTGCCGAACAAGCGCTTCCCGACAAAGCCAATCCGGCCAGGCACAGCATTGTCCAGACTTTGCGCTGGAAGGATCGATCGAACATTTCGCTCTCCTTGTGGGCTCTCGACTTGCGCCTCGGAACCGTATGTGGCTCCACTCCATCAACCGGAAGAATAGCGCCGCCCAGCCTGCGCGGCCGTCGCGTGCAATTCGGCATTGGTGAGTCCCGGTCGTGCCGCCGGATGCTGATTCGGCGTGTCGGTCATGATTCGCCCCTTCTGGGCTTACTCGTCGCAGACTTCCGTCTGATCGACGACAGGAACTTGTTGTTGAGGTTGATGATCCAGGATTAGGTATTCGGTCCTCACGCCGCCGCCCCGGAGATACCACACCAGTTGTTCGCCACGGCGGACGAAATACCCGGCGCCGCGGGTATACGAGGGACAACGTGCATACCCACCCCGTTGCTCGGTTACCGTGCATACGTCGTACTTGAGCTTGTCGTCGTCCTGCATTCCCTTGAACTCGCCGTCCGAGCCCCAGATGTCGGTGCCGTCGCTCCAAGTGCCGGTATAGCGATTGCCTTCGCGCTTGAGCGTGATACCGACGTAGTGCCCCTTGTAGCAGCTCGTACTGAAACCCCAGTCGCCGGCGAACGGATCGGCGCCTGCTTCGGTTGCCGCCCTCGTCGTCGCGGTAGGTCGCTCGTTCTGTGCCGAACAAGCGCTGCCCGACAAAGCCAGTCCGGCCAGGCACAGCATCGTCCAGGCTTTGCGCCGGACGGATCGATCGAACATTCCGCTCTCCTTGTAGGCTCGACTTCCGCCTCGGAACCGTATGCGGCTCCGCTCCATCAACCATAAGAATAGCGTCGCCCAGCATGCGCGGACGTGTATGCGGCGACATTGCGGCGAATCGAAGCAGCGATGTGATTATTCGCGTGACTAACTACGCGTGAAGCGTGCCCGCAGTCGGCCATTCCAGTCGTTGACCGCGACGAGCAAGCGTTCGCGCAGCTTCGCGACGTCCTGGTCGGTGCCGACGACGGCCAGGCTGCGGGCGTGGCAGACCAACGCGCCGCCCGCGCTTTCCTCGATGCGCCAGCGATGCTGGCCGGGCCAGGGGCCTTGCAGCAGGTCCCATTCGAGCCGGCGGCCGGGTTCGACGCAGGTCAGGCGCGCGACCGAGAGCGTTTCGTGTTCGCGCCAGCACAGCGCGGAGCCGGGCTGCGCCGGGCCCAATAAGTTGGAGGCCGAGATCCGGTCGTGCCATTGCGGCCAACAGGCGATGTCGATCAGGCAGGTCCAGATCGCGGCGGGACTGGCATCGACGCGGGTACAGGCGCCGATGGCGATGGAAGTGGGAGGCGGTGTCAGAGGCGAACTCCTGTGCGGAATCGTGGGTGGTTGGTTCGGAACGAGGATGCGGCGCGAGCGACACCGGCTTCGGCGCCGCGCATGCGAGCAGACTCGGCATGGCGATGACCTCGCGCAGCGGCACGGGATCGGAAGGGTGGGTGTCCGGCGGCGAGCGCGCGGCGGCCTGTAACGCGATGCGATGCCGCGCGTGAGCGGCGGCGCAGGACGGCGTGTGGCGTGGGATACAGCGACCGGGATCGAGCGACCCGGTTGGAACCGTCGGGCGTTACCCGGCAGGGGACGCGGAAACCGAAGCCGAGGCCTGCGCCGGCCGAGTCTAGGCCGGCCGGATCGGCGACGGTTGGAAGAACATCGAAGCCCAGGCTGCGGCCGGAGCCGGGGCCAGTGCGGCAGCTGCGGCCGCGGAATCGGGCCGGAACGGACTCTGAAAACGAAAAACCCCTGATTTCTCAGGGGTTCTTCTGAAGAGTGGTGCCCAGGAGAGGACTCGAACCTCCACGGTTTTACCCGCTAGTACCTGAAACTAGTGCGTCTACCAATTCCGCCACCTGGGCCTATCGCGACGCTGTGGGCGCTGCGAGGAGGCGTATGTTGCGTTGCGGTGAGGCGGCTGTCAACGGTTTTGTCACAACGCCGGCTCAACGCCGGACTCGGCAAGGCCGACCCCTGGCGCCCGCTCGGGCCGGCGCGGCGCGCGCCCGTACCGCGGCCCCGATCGCCCCACGCCTTGGCGCCGGCACGTGCGCCGACTTGCGCGAGCACATAAGCCGAGATCGCGGCTCCGGCCCGGTACAGCGACGGGTAGAATCGCGAGGTCACGCCTTAGCGAGTTGATTGCGTTCCATGACTGAATCCGTACGTCCGGTGTTCCACGGCTTCGAACAGATCCCGCTGCGCGAGTACGCCGAGCGCGCCTACCTCGATTACTCGATGTATGTGGTGCTCGACCGCGCCCTGCCCTTCCTCGGCGACGGTCTCAAGCCGGTACAGCGCCGCATCATCTATTCGATGAGCGAGCTCGGCCTCAACGCCGGCGCCAAGCCGAAAAAATCGGCGCGCACCGTTGGCGACGTGATCGGCAAGTACCACCCGCACGGCGACAGCGCCTGCTACGAAGCGATGGTGCTCATGGCCCAGCCGTTCTCGTACCGTTATCCGCTGGTCGAGGGCCAGGGCAACTTCGGTTCCAGCGACGATCCCAAGTCGTTCGCGGCGATGCGCTACACCGAATCCAAGCTGACCCCGATCGCCGAAGTGCTGCTGGGCGAGCTCGCCCACGGCACGGTCGACTGGGTCCCGAACTTCGACGGCACCCTGGAAGAGCCGACCTGGATGCCGGCGCGCCTGCCGCATCTGCTGCTCAACGGCACCACCGGCATCGCGGTCGGCATGGCCACCGACGTGCCGCCGCACAACCTCAACGAAGTCGTCAGCGCCTGCGTGCGCCTGCTCGACGACCCGGACGCGACCACCCGCGACCTGTGCGAGCACGTGCTCGGCCCGGACTATCCGACCACGGCCGAGATCATCACCCCGCGCGCCGACCTGCTCGCGATGTACGAAACCGGCCTGGGCAGCGTGCGTGCGCGCGCCACCTGGGTGAAGGAAGCGCAGAACTTCGTCATCACCGCGCTGCCCTACCAGGCCTCGCCGGGCAAGATCATCGAGCAGATCGCGCAGCAGATGCGGGCCAAGAAGCTGCCCTGGCTGGAAGATCTGCGCGACGAATCCGACCACGCCAATCCGACCCGGATCGTGCTGGTGCCGCGCTCCAATCGTGTCGATGCCGAACAGCTGATGGGCCATCTGTTCGCGACCACCGACCTGGAAAAGAGCTACCGCGTCAACGTCAACGTGATCGGCCTGGACGGCCGTCCGCAGGTCAAGGGCCTGAAGGCGCTGCTGAGCGAGTGGCTGGTGTTCCGCACCGACACCGTGACCCGCCGCCTCACCCATCGCCTGGAGAAGGTCGAGCGCCGCCTGCACCTGTTGGAAGGTTTGCTGGTCGCGTTCCTGAACCTGGACGAGGTGATCCGCATCATCCGCAGCGAGGACGAACCGCGTCCGGTGCTGATGGCGCGCTTCGGGCTCAGCGAGGAGCAGACCGACTACATCCTCGAAACCAAGCTGCGCCAGCTGGCACGCCTGGAAGAGATGAAGATCCGCGGCGAGCAGGACGAACTCGCCGCCGAGCGCGAGAAGTTGATCGCCACCCTGGGCAGCAAGTCCAAGCTCAAGAAGCTGGTCAAGGACGAGCTGCTGGCCGACGCCAAGAAGTTCGGCGACGCCCGCCGTTCGCCGCTGGTCGCGCGCGATGCCGCCCAGGCGCTGTCGGAAACCGAACTGGTCGCCAGCGAACCGATGACCGTGGTGCTCAGCGAAAAGGGTTGGGTG
The DNA here is from genome assembly GCF_001427715.1 of Lysobacter sp. Root667. Classification (NCBI taxonomy): domain Bacteria; kingdom Pseudomonadati; phylum Pseudomonadota; class Gammaproteobacteria; order Lysobacterales; family Lysobacteraceae; genus Lysobacter; species Lysobacter sp. Root667. Next base: position 33,617 of record NZ_LMHF01000016.1, on the reverse strand, counting down.
CGCGCGGCCAAGGGCCACGACATCGACGCGTCGACCTTGAGTTATCGCGATGGCGACGGCCTGCTCGGCTCGGTCAAGAGCCGCAGCACCCAGCAGGTCGCGTTCCTGGATTCGACCGGACGCTCGTACTCGACCGTGGTCCACGGCCTGCCTTCGGCGCGCGGCAACGGCGAGCCGCTGACCGGGCGCTTCTCGCCCGCGGCCGGAGCCTCGTTCCAGGCCCTGGCCAGCGGCGACAACGACAGCCGCTTCGTGATCGCCTCCAGCCACGGCTACGGCTTCGTCACCCGCTTCGAAAACCTCACCGGCCGCAACAAGGCCGGCAAGGCGATGCTGTCGCTGACGCCGAACGCCAAGGTCCTGCAGCCGGCCGCGGTCGGCACGGTCGAGCAGGACCGCGTGGTCGCGGTGACCAACGTCGGTCACCTGCTCGCGTTCCCGGTCTCGGAGCTGCCCGAACTCGACAAGGGCAAAGGCAACAAGATCATCGACATCCCCAAGGCCAAGCTCGGCACCGAGCGCGTGGTCGCGGTGGCGGTGGTCGCGCCCGGAACCACGCTCAGCGTCCGCTCCGGCAGCCGCAGCATGAGCTTGTCGTGGAAGGACCTGGACGCCTACGTGGGCGCGCGCGCCACCCGCGGCGGTCTGCTGCCGCGCGGCTGGCAGAAGGTCGAAGGCCTGTCGGTGGAATGAACCTGCCGTAATGGAAGCTCAGTTCTGGCACCAGCGCTGGCGCGACAACCAGATCGGCTTCCATCAGGACCGGCCCTCGCCGTTGCTGCTCAAGCACTGGCCATCGCTGGGTCTGGCGCCGGGCAGCCGCGTGTTCGTACCCTTGGCCGGCAAGACCCTGGACATGCCCTGGCTCGCCAGCCAGGGCCATCGGGTGCTCGGCGTGGAACTGTCGCGGATCGCGGTCGAGGATTTCTTCGCCGAGCATGATTTGCGGCCGGAGATCGTCGAGTCGCGTTATGGCCGCCACTACCGCGCCGGCGCGATCGAACTGATCTGCGGCGATGCCTTCGCGCTGGACAGCGAAGCGCTGGCCGGCTGCGCGGCGGTGTACGACCGCGCGGCATTGATCGCGCTGCCGCCGCCGCTGCGCCGGCGCTACATGCATGAACTCTATCCGCGCCTGCCCGCCGGCTGCCGCGGTCTGCTGATCACCCTGGAATATCCGCAGCACGAGAAGCAGGGACCGCCGTTCTCGGTGACCCAGCCCGAAGTGTTCGAGGGCTACGCCGAAGATTGGAAGGTCGAGGTACTCGAACGCCGCGACATCCTCGCCCAGCAACCCGGTTTCGTCTCCGAAGGCGTGACTCGCTTGGAAACGGTGGTGTACCGGCTCGAACGGACGTAAAAGCCGCAACTCTCGATGGTCGCCCTGCCAAGCGGCGAATGCGATCCGACGAAACCCGGTTTTCGCGCGACGAGTCCGAGTGACAGCGTCACGGAACAGGCCAGACACTGAGCGCGACGGCCAGCCGGCCGTCGTTTGCCGCCGGCGACGGCACCGGCGCGGAAGCGCCGGCGAACCCAGGCCGCCGTCGGCTCTACCCACTCAAGCACGCAAGGATCTGCGTCCATGAAGCTCACCTGCTCCAACACCGCGCTGTTCGCAGCGGCTCTGTTGCTGTCCCCGATCGCCGCCGCCTCGCCGCCGCCGGATGCCAGCGCGCGCATACCGATCTGCAACGGCGGCTATTTCGCCGAGATGTCGCTGGACTTCGGCAATACCGGCACCACCGCGACCGTCGTGGCCAAAGCCACGGTGGTCAGCACACCGTTCAGTCCGTTCCCGCCGCCGCCCCCGTACTACAACGTCTACGCCGCCGCCTCGCACCGCCCGGACGCGAGCTCGGGCTGGGTCACCAACGACCAGAACCTCGAAGGCTACGGCGCGTATCCGGCATCGCCGGCCAGCGCGACCAAAATGGTGTTGCGCAGCCCGACCTGCGAACTGGCCGGCAACGCCGTGGTCAGCGTGCATTGCTCTGCCGGCAATTGGGAATACAAGACCCTGGAGCGGACCTGGGTCGGCTGCGGTCTGTAGGCACGCGAGAACACCGCAGCTCAATGACGCTCTTCCGATCTCCGCCATCGCGGCGCCCGTTTCGTTCGCGCGCCGGGCTCAGCCCAGCGCAGCCTGGTGCACGCCCGCGACCGCACGCCCCGACGGATCGGCCGCGTTCGCGAACGCCGCGTCCCAGGCGATCGCGGCCGGCGACGAACAGGCGATCGATTTGCCGCCGGGCACGGTCTCGGCGCAGGCGGTGCCGGGGAAGTGGCGTTCGAAGATCGAGCGGTAGTAATAGGCCTCCTTGGTCTGCGGCGGGTTGATCGGGAAACGCCCCGCCGCCGCGGCGAACTCGCGGTCGCTGACGTGGGCTTCGGCGTGCGCCTTGAGCCCGTCGATCCAGCCGTAGCCGACGCCGTCGCTGAACTGCTCCTTCTGCCGCCACAGGATCTCGTCGGGCAGATAGCCCTCGAAGGCCTCGCGCAGCACGGCTTTCTCGATCCGTCCCTTGCCGGCCATCTTGGCCTGCGCGTCCATGCGCATCGCCACGTCCAGGAACTCGACGTCCAGGAACGGCACGCGCGGTTCCACGCCCCAGGCCATCATCGACTTGTTGGCGCGCAGGCAGTCGTAGCTGTGCAACGCGTCGAGCTTGCGCACCAGCTCCTCGTGGAACTCGCGCGCGTTCGGCGCCTTGTGGAAATACAGGTAGCCGCCGAAGATCTCGTCGCTGCCCTCGCCCGACAGCACCATCTTCACGCCCATCGCCTTGATCCGCCGCGCCAGCAGGAACATGGGCGTGGAGGCGCGGATGGTGGTCGTGTCGTAGGTCTCGATGTGCTGGATCACGTCCGGCAGCACATCCAGGCCTTCTTCGAACGTATAAGTGAAGCCGTGATGCACGGTGCCCAGCGCCTTGGCCGCGATCTCGGCCGCAGCCAGGTCGGGCGAACCCTCCAGGCCGATCGCGAACGAGTGCAGGCGCGGCCACCAGGCCTCGGCCTGGTCGTCCTCTTCGATGCGGCGGCGCGCGAAACGCGCCGCGCAGGCCGCCACCAGCGACGAGTCCAGGCCGCCCGACAACAGCACGCCATAGGGCACGTCGCTCATCATCTGCCGGTGCACGGCACGCTCGAAGGCGTTGCGCAGTTCTTCCTTGCCGACTTCGACGCCGCGCGTGGCCTCGTAGTCGCGCCAGGGCTTGTCGTAGTACTTCACCGGCACCCCGACTTCGCTGTCGTAGTAGTGACCGGGCGGGAACGCGGCAACGTCGTCGCACAAACGCGCCAGCACTTTCATTTCCGAAGCCACCCACAGGCGGCCGTCGGCATCGTGCCCCCAGTACAGCGGGCACACGCCGAGCGGGTCGCGCGCGATCACGTAGCGCCCGCGCGCCGCGTCCCACAGGGCGAAAGCGAAGATGCCATTGAGGCGGTTGAGCAGTTCGCCCAGGTCGCCGCCCTCGCGGTACAGCGCGTTGATGACCTCGCAATCGGACTTGGTCTGGAAGGCATAGGGCGCGGTCAGTTGCTGCTCGAGCTCGCGGTGGTTGTAGATCTCGCCGTTGACGGCCAAAGCGAGCTCGCCATCCGCCGAACGCAAGGGCTGCGAGCCGCCGGTGGGGTCGACGATGGCCAGGCGCTCATGCACCAGCAGCGCGCGCGGATCGACGCTGACGCCGGACCAGTCGGGGCCGCGGTGGCGTTGGCGCGCCGACAGGGACAGGGCCAGCGGCCTGAGCGGTCTCAGGTCGGCGCCGGGGCGGAGGTCGAACAGGCCGAGGATCGAGCACATCGGGGAATCTCCAAGCTGAGGGGGAACCGCTTTTCTTCAGATCCCCGGCCATGGATGGCCGGGCTCTTGTTCAAGGACGAACGACTGATAAACCCTGGAAATGAAAAAGCCCGCGCTGGTCGGCGCGGGCTTCGTGAGCGATTGAGCGTGTGTTGCGCGCGCTAATCGCCGGCCCGCGGGAGGCTGGCGTTATTGCGATTGTTATTGTTCGCCGCAGCCACGGCCGCGCGGCCGCGGAGGGCGGCGCTGCGGATCGGGACGAGGGCGAAAGGACGGGACATGACCCGATCCTGCTTGAGGCCGGGACGGTTTGCAAGCGGCCGCCGCCGCGGACCGCCGCGGCCCCGGAACGGGGCGGCCAATCGGCTAAGCTGCGGCGCGGAGGGAACTCATGGCCAAATGGATCAAGCGCGGCCTGCTCGCGCTGGGGGTGGTGGCGTTGCTCGCGGTCGCGGGCGCCTGGTGGCTGCTGCGCGGCAGCCTGCCGCAGTTGGACGGCGAACTGAGCCTGCAAGGCCTGTCGGCGCCGGTGACCGTGCAACGCGACGCCCAGGGCGTGGTCACCATCGACGCCGCCAGCGAAGCCGACGCGATCCGCGCGCTGGGCTACATACACGCCCAGGAACGCTACTTCGAGATGGACCTGCTGCGCCGCACCGCGGCCGGCGAGCTGTCGGCGCTGTTCGGGCCGATCGCGGTCGAAGTCGACCAGCGCCGGCGCATGCACCGGCTGCGCGCGCGCACCGAACAACACCTGGACAGTTTCGCCGGCGAGCAGCGCCCGCTGCTGCAGGCCTACACCGACGGCGTCAACGACGGCCTCGCCGCGCTGCGCGCCCGGCCCTGGCCCTACCTGCTGCTGGGCACCGAACCGGCGCGCTGGCAGTTGGCCGACTCGGCCCTTGTCGGCTACGCGATGTACTTCGACCTGCAGGACGCCGACAACCTGCGCGAACGCGCCTTGTGGAAGCTGCGCCCGGCCCTGCCCGCGAGCCTGTACGCCTTGCTGACCCACGACGGCAGCACCTGGGACGCGCCGCTGTTCGGCAACGCCCGCGGCGACGCCCAGCTGCCCGACGCGGCCACCCTGAACCTGCGCGCCCTGCCCGCACCCGGCAACGAAACCCTGACCGAAGCGCCGCGCCGCAACGAGGTCGGCAGCAACAACTTCGCCATCGCCGGCACGCGCACGCGCGACGGCCGCGCCATCGTCGCCGACGACATGCACCTGGGCCTGCGCGCACCCAACCTGTGGTTCCGCGCGCGCCTGCGCTACGCCGACCCGCGCGTGCCCGGCGGCCGCATCGACGCCGGCGGCTTCACCCTGCCCGGCCTGCCGGCGCTGGTGGTCGGCAGCAACGGCCGCATCGCCTGGGGCTTCACCAACAGCTATGGCGATTGGCTGGATTGGGCGATCGCGCCCGGTTGCGCCGGCGCCGCGCCCAAGGCCTGCGCCGGACTGCGCACGTATGAGGAGCGCATCGAGGTCAAGGGCGAGGCCGCACGCGTGCTGCGCGTGCGCGAGACCGCCTGGGGCCCGCTGATGCACGACAACGCCGACGGCAGCGCGCTCGCGCTGCGCTGGTCGGCGCACCTGCCCGGCGGGCTCAACCTGGGCCTGGCGAAACTGGTGCGCGCGCAATCGCTGGACGAAGCCATGCGCGACGCCCAGAGCGTGGCGATGCCGGTGCAGAACCTGGTGGTCGGCGATCGCACAGGCCGGATCGGCTGGCGCCTGCTCGGCCCGATCCCGCAGCGCGCGCCGGCCTGCACCGGCGCGGTGCCGCTGGCCGCCGACGCGGCCGCTGCCTGCCCGCCGTGGGGCGTGCGCACCGATGTCGCGCCGCAACTGCTCGACCCGCCCGGCGGACGCCTCTGGACCGCGAACTCGCGCACCCTGGAACGCGCGGAGCTGGCGCGCATCGGCGACGGCGGCCTGGTGCTGGGCGCGCGCGCGCAGCAGATCCGCAACGACCTGATGTCCAAGCAGCGTCTCGACGAACGCGACCTGCTGCGCATCCAACTCGACGACCGCGCGATCTTCCTCGCGCGCTGGTGGACCCTGCTGCGCGACCAGGCGGCACGCTCGAAGAATTCGCCGGCGCTGACCGAACTGGCGGCCGCAGCCGCGCATTGGGAAGGCCGGGCGGTGCCGGAATCGGTGAGCTACCGGCTGGTGCGCTCCTGGCGCCTGGCCGTGCACGACCGTCTGATCGACGGCCTGACTGCGCCGGCACGGGCGCGGCAGGGCCGCGATTTCGAGATGCCGGAACTGCCGCAGTTCGAAGGCGTGGCCTGGCCGCTGGTCACGCAGCGGCCGCCGCACCTGCTGCCGCGCCGCTATCCGAGCTGGGAGGCGCTGTTCGAGGACGCCGCACGCCAGGTTCGCGACGATCTCGCCAAACAGGGGCCGCTGAGCGAGCGGCGCTGGGGCGAACGCAATACCGCCGCGATCTGCCACCCGCTGTCGCGGGCGCTGCCCGACTTCGCCAAGCCGGTGCTGTGCATGCCCGCGGACGAACTGCCCGGCGACGTCGCCATGCCGCGCGTGCAGCGCAAGGATTTCGGCGCCTCCGAGCGCATGGTGGTCGCGCCCGGACACGAGGCCGAGGGCATCATCCATATGCCCGGCGGCCAGAGCGGCCACCCGCTGTCGCCGTACTGGGGCGCGGGCCACGACGATTGGGTGCAGGGCCGGGCGTCGCCGTTCCTGCCCGGGGCGACGCGCTATACGTTGAAGTTCAAGCCGCGCTGAGGCGTGGCGGAGGTTGGGGTCGCGCAGCCGTTCGGGGTTGCGCGATCGCGGCTTACGCCGCTCCCACAGCATGCAGGCACCGCCGCTCTCTGTGGGAGCGGCGTAAGCCGCGATTACGGCACTTCATCCGGTGCGGGGCCAGCCACAGGCCCCATCGATGCAGTCGAGCGATTACGCCGCCTGCAGCAGCAACCGCTCGATCAAGGCCAGATACAAGCCCGGCAGCGCTTCCAGATCGGCGACCGACACGTTTTCGTCGACCTTGTGGATGCTGGCGTTGATCGGGCCGATCTCGATGCATTGCGCACCCAGCGGAGCGATGAAGCGCGCGTCCGAGGTGCCGCCGCCGGTGCTTTCCTCCGGCGCTGCGCCTGCGAAGCCGGTCAGCACCTCGCGCGCAGCGGCACGCAGCGGGCCTTCCGGCGTGTAGAACGGTTCGCCGCCGCGGAACCAGCGGATCTCGTACTCCAGCCCATGCGCGCGCAGTACCTGCTCGCACTCGCGCTCCAGGCTCTCCGCGTTCCAGCTCGGGTTGTAGCGCAGGTTGAACAGCACCTGCAGCTCGCCCGGGATCACGTTGTTGGCGCCGGTGCCGGCATGCACGTTGCTGATCTGCAAGCTGGTCGGCGGGAAGGTTTCGTAGCCTTCATCCCAACGGCGCGCCGCGAGTTCCGACAGCGCCGGCATCGCCTGATGGATCGGATTGCGCGCCTTGTCCGGGTAGGCGACATGGCCCTGCACGCCGATCACGTTCAAGGTCGCCGACAAGGTGCCGCGACGGCCGACGCGCAGCAGGTCGCCGAGCTTGCGCGTCGATGAAGGTTCGCCGGTCACGCACCAGTCGATGCGCTCGCCGCGGGCGCGGAAGGTGTCGGCGACGCGGCGCACGCCGTCGATGGCGTCGCCCTCTTCGTCCGAGGTCAGCAACAGGGCGACCCGGCCGGGATGCTGCGGATGCGCAGCGGCGAAGCGCTCCAGCGCGACCACGAACGCGGCCACGCTGCCCTTCATGTCGGCCGCGCCGCGGCCGTACAGCACGCCGTCGCGTATTTCCGGCAGATAGGGATCGCTGGCCCAGGCATCGACCGGACCGGACGGAACCACGTCGGTATGGCCGAGCAGCACCAGCGTCGGCCCCGCATCGGCGCCGTGCACGGCCCACAAATTGTCGACCTCGCCGTAACGCAGGTGTTCGCAAACGAAACCCGCCCAGGTCAGGCGTTCGGCGATCACGCGCTGGCAGCCCAGGTCGTCGGGCGTGACCGAAGGACGCGCGATCAAATCGCAGGTCAGCGCCAACACCTCGCTGGCCGGCGCCGCGCTCACGAACCGATCCCGAAGCGCTGCTTGAAACCGTTGTCGCTGAAGCCCTGGGTGACCGTGCCGTCGTCGGCGACCACGACCGGGCGCCGGATCAGCTGCGGGTACTCCTTCAGCAGCAGCTTCCACTCCGCGTCCGAGGCCGGTTCCTTGCGGTTCGGCGGCAGCGTGCGCCAGGTGGTCGAGGATTTGTTGATCATCGCGTCCCAGCCGCCGAGCTGGTCGCGCCAGCCGAGCAGCGTCTCCGGCGTCTGCCGGTTATCGCGGTAATCGACGAAGGTATGCGCGACGCCGAAGCGGTCCAGCCACTTGCGAGCCTTCTTGCAGGTGTCGCAGTTGTTCAAGCCGTAGAGCGTGGTCATGCGGCGCCGCCCTCAGTCCGCCAGGCCGCGCAGCAAATCGTTGATGCTGGTCTTGGAGCGCGTCTTGGCGTCGACCTGCTTCACGATCACCGCGCAGTACAGCGAATGCGAGCCGTCCTTCGCCGGCAGTTGGCCGGACACCACCACGCTGTACGGCGGGACGTAGCCGTAGCTGATCTCGCCGGTGGCGCGGTTGTAGACGCGGGTGCTCTGGCCCAGGAACACGCCCATGCCGATCACGCTGTGGTGGCCGACGACGAAGCCTTCGACCACTTCCGAACGCGCGCCGATGAAGCAGTGGTCTTCGACGATGGTCGGCGAGGCCTGCAGCGGCTCCAGCACGCCGCCGATGCCGGCGCCGCCGGAGAGGTGGCAGTGCTTGCCGATCTGGGCGCAGGAGCCGACCGTGGCCCAGGTGTCGACCATGGTGCCTTCGCCGACGTGGGCGCCGATGTTGACGAAGCTCGGCATCAGCACCACGTCCTTGCCGATGTGGGCGCCGCGACGGGCGATCGCGCCGGGCACGACGCGCGCGCCGAGCTTGCGGAAATCGGCTTCGCCGTAGCCTTCGAAGCGCGCCGGGATCTTGTCCCAGAACGGCGCCGGGTCGGCTTCGACCAGCTGCATCTCGTTGACGCGGAAGTACAGCAGCACCGCCTTCTTCAGCCATTCGTTGACGGTCCAGCCGCCCTTGCCGTCCGGTTCGGCGACGCGGAACTCGCCCTGTTCCAGGCCCGAGATCACCCGCTCCACGGTCGGCCGTGTCGAGCCTTCGATCTCGTCCGGCGTCAGCATCGTGCGGCGCTCGAACGCGCTGTCGATCATGAACTTGAGCTCGTCGACGCCCGGCGCCTTGGGCGCGGACTTCTTGCGGACGGTCTTCTTGGCGGTCTTGGCGGGGCTCATCGGTGGTCTCCTTCCAGGCAGGCGAGCAGCGCGTCGCGCAGTGCCTGCTGTTGCGTTTCGTCGAGCGCGCGGTCGCGCCCGTCGGTGTCGGGGCTGGTGATCTGGAACACGTCTTCGGCGCGTTCGCCGAAGGTGGCGATGCGCGCGTCGTGCACGCGCAGCGCCTGGTTGCGCAAGGTCATGGCGACGTCGGCGAGCAGGCCCGGCCGGTCGGTGCAGACCAGGCTGAGCAGCGTGCGTTCGCCGCCGGCGCTGTCGCTGCCGGATTTGTCGACGGTGTTGAAACCGATCTGCGGCACGATGCGGAAATGCTTGAGGTGGCGCGGCTGGGCGCGGCGCGCGGGTTTGACCCGGTCGAGCGGCGCGGCCAGGGTCGCGGCGAGGCGGCGTTCGACTTCTTCGGCCGACGGCGGATGGCGCGGGTCGGTGGGTACGACTTCGAAGGTGTCGAAGATCGTGCCCTGCGGGCCGTCGAGCACGCGCGCCTGCTGGATCGCCAAGCCCAGGCGGTCGAGCGTGGCCACGATCGCGGCGAACAGGCCGTCGCGGTCGGGCGAGTGCACGAACACCTCGAGCGCGCCGGCGAGCGCGCTGACCGGACGCGCACGCACGCGGGTCTCGCCGACCAGTACGCCGCGCAGCGAGGCGGCCTGCCAGGCGATCTGGTCGGGGCGGCCGCGCTGGAAGCCGATCTCGGGCATGCGCGCGAACAGCGCCGCGATTTCGTCGTCGCCGCTGCCGAACGCGGCCAGCATGGCGTGCGCGGCGGCGCGGGTTTCGGCGGCGCGCTCGGCGCCGGCGACCGGGTGTTCCAGGCCGCGCCGCAGCGCCAGGCGGGTGGCGGTGTAGAGGTCGGCCATCAGCCGGTCCTTCCACGCATTCCACAGTTTGGGCGAAGTACCGGCGATGTCGGCGCAGGTCAGCAGATACAGATGGTCCAGGCGTTCGCGGTCGGCGACCTTGCCGGCGAAGCGGTGGATCACTTCCGGATCGGCGATGTCCTGCTTCTGCGCGGTCACCGACATCAGCAGGTGCTGGCGCACCAGCCATTCGATCAGCGCGGTGTCGGATTCGCTCAGGCCCATGACCGTGCCGAACACGCGCGCGTCTTCGCCGCCGAGTTCGGAATGGTCGCCGCCGCGGCCCTTGGCGATGTCGTGGAACAGGCCGGCCAACAGCAGCAGTTCCGGCTTGCGCAGGCGCGGCCAGACTTCGTGGGCGATGCTGAAACGCTCGTCGGCCACGCCCGAAGCGAAGCGCGCCAGATTGCGCAGCACCGCCAGGGTGTGCTGATCGACCGTGTAGACGTGGAACAGGTCGAACTGCATGCGCCCGGAGACTTTCGAGAACGCCGGAATCCAGCGCCCGAGCACGCCCAGGCGGGCCATGCGTTCGAGCGCGTGGACCGGATGCGGGCCGCGCAGGATCGCCAGGAAGCGCTCGCGCAGGGCCGGTTCGGCCGCGTCGAAGCTGGGGATGCGCGCCAGCGATTCGGCCAGCGCGCGCGCCGTGCGCGAATGCAGGCCGCGCACCGCGTCGTGCTCGGCCCAGGCCGCGAACAGGGCGAAGATGTCGTCGGCGTCGCGCGGCCATTGCGGCGAGCGCGCGGCGATGTAGTCGCGGCGCAGTTCGAAGTCCGCGAACGCGCCGCGCAGCGGCACCGGTGCCGGCTCGCCTTCGATCTGCTCCTCGTAGCGCTGCAGCAGGCGCTCGCCGATCCGCAGCACCAGCGCGGCGCTGCGGTAGAAGCCCTGCATCATCTGTTCGACGGCGAGGTTGTCGGCGTTGTCGACGTGGCCCAGGCGTTCGGCCAGCAGCTTCTGGTAGTCGAAGCGCAGGCGTTCCTCGCGCTTGCGCGCGACCAGGTGCAGGCCGAAGCGCAGCCGCGACAGGGCGCGGCGTTCGCGTTCCAGGGTGGTCAGCTCATCGATGCCCAACTGGCCGATCGCGACCAGCGATTCCAGATCGGCGGTGCCGATGATGCGCAGCGCCATCCAGTGCAGTGTCTGGACGTCGCGCAGGCCGCCGGGACCTTCCTTGAGGTTGGGTTCGAGGTTGTCGGCGGTGTCGCCGTAGCGGGCATGGCGCTGGCGCAGTTCTTCGCGCTTGGCCAGGAAGAACTCGCGCGCCGGCCACACGTACAGCGGCGCGATCGCAGCCTGCAGGGTCGCGCCGGCGTGGTGGTCGGCCGAGAGCGGGCGCGCTTCCAGCATCGCGGTGAGCACGGTGATGTCGGCCGCGGCCTCGGTGCACTGCGCGGCCGAGCGCACGGCGTGGCCGACCGGCAGGCCGGCGTCCCACAGCAGGGTGAAGAAGCGGCCCAGGGCTTCGGCCTGGGCGGTCTGGGCCTCGGGCTCGGCCAGCACCAGCAGGTCGATGTCCGATTGCGGAAACAGTTCGCCGCGGCCGTAGCCGCCGACCGCGAACAGCGCCAGCGGCGCGTCGGCGGCGATGCAGTCGCGCCAGGCCGCGCGCACTTCGGCGTCGACGGCGTCGGCGCGCACGCGCAGCAGGCGGTCGATGTCGATGCCGTCGACGGGCGTGTCGGCGCCGGCGTCGAAGCGTTGCGCCAGCGCCGCGTCGACCGCGCTCAAGGCGGCGCGGATCGATGCCGCCCGCTCGGCGCCGTGCGCCGTTGCACCCGGCTCCGCCGGGCCCGAGCCGGCGGCGGCGCTACCGGTCATAGATCGTTGTCGTCGCCGGGCAGCCGGGTGAGGATCTCGACGCCGTCGTCGGTCACCGCGACCGTGTGCTCCCACTGCGCCGAGAGCTTGCGGTCCTTGGTGACCACGGTCCAGCCGTCGGGCAACAACTTGGTGTGGCGCGCGCCTTCGTTGATCATAGGTTCGATCGTGAAGGTCATGCCCGGCTTCAGCACCAGGCCTTCGCCGGCGCGGCCGTAATGCAGCACCTGCGGGTCTTCGTGGTAGATGCGGCCGATGCCGTGGCCGCAGTACTCGCGCACCACGCTGAAGCGTTCGGATTCGGCGTACTGCTGGATCGCCGCGCCGATGTCGCCCAGGGTCGAACCCGGCTTGACCGTGCGGATGCCGCGGAACATCGCTTCGCGGGTCACGTCGACCAGGCGCTTGGCCATGACCGAGGGCGCGCCGACGATGTACATGCGGCTGGTATCGCCGTGCCAGCCGTCCTTGATGACGGTGACGTCGATATTGACGATGTCGCCTTCCTTGAGGACCTTGGATTCGCTCGGGATGCCGTGGCAGATGACGTTGTTGACCGAGGTGCAGACCGTCTTCGGGAAGCCTTTGTAGCCGACGTTGGCCGGAATCGCGTGCTGCACGTTCACGATGTGGTCGTGGCAGAGCTTGTCCAGGGCCTCGGTGGTGACGCCGGGCTTCACGTGCGGGGCGATCATCTGCAGCACTTCGGCGGCCAGGCGGCCGGCGACGCGCATCTTCTCGATCTCGTCCGGGGTTTTGATGGTAATGGGCATGCGGGCATTATCGCCTATTCACGCCCTTCGATCATGGCGACGCGCGGTCCACAGCGTGCCGTCGCCGCCTTCAGCCGCCCAATCGGAGCAATCCGCATGCCGTCGCGCCGCGTTTCCACCGCCCTGATCGCCCTCGCCCTGGTGCTGAACGGCCCGGTCCATGCCGCCGACCCGGCGCCGTCCTGGGTCGAGCTCGCGCCCGGGCTGTCGGCCTGGAGCGGGCCGGCCACCACCGTGTTGCTGGCCGAATCCGAGCACGGCGCGCTGTTGGTGGACAGCGAAACGGCCAAGGCCGCGCCGGCGCTGGCCCAGGCCCTGGCCGGCCGCAAGCCGCTGCGCTACGTGGTCAACACCCATTGGCACGGCGACCATGCCGGCGGCAACGAGGCTCTGGCCGCGACCGGCGCCACCCTGATCGCGCACGAGAACGCGCGCCGGCGCATGGCCGAGCCCACCTTCCTCAAGCACCACAACCGGATCGTTCCGCCCCTGCCCGCGGCCGCGTTGCCGAGCCTGACCCTGATCGGCGACGGCCGGGTACGCCTGGACGGCCTGGAGGTACGGCTGATCCATGTGCCCGCCGCGCACACCGACGGCGACCTGCTGGTCCACTTCCCGGCCGCCAACGTGCTGCATCTGGGCGACTGCTTCTTCAACGGCCTCTACCCGATCATCGACACCGGCGTCGGCGGCACCGTGGACGGCCTGATCGCCGCTCTGGACCGGGCTCTGGGCCTGGCCGACGGGCGCACCCGGATCGTCGCCGGCCACGGCCCGGCCGGCACCCGGGCCGATCTCAAGGCTACGCGAGACATGCTCGCCGAGGTCCGCGAGCGCGTCGCCCGGCTCAAGCGCGCCGGCCGGACCCGCGAACAGGTCCTGGCCGCCGCCCCGACGGCCGACCTGGACCCGCGCTGGGGCCAGGGCTGGGTCAAGCCGGCCCAGATCGTCGGCTCGGTCTACGACAGCCTGCCCTGAGACCCGGCCCAGCCCGCTTGCTCCGGTAATGGGCGCTGCGGCCCCCGCCGGCCCGGCTCGGTTGCTCCAAACCCCTGTCCCGGCTACACTTCGCCGGCTTTGCGGACGGTCTCGACCTGCCGCGCCGCCCACGCCGGGCGTCACCGGCGAATACACACCCGCTGCCACAGCCCGTGCCGGGGTGCCTCGTACAGCTAGACGTACGCGGTTCGGACACGGAAGCAGCGGGGAGGCCCAACCCCGGAACCACGCACCGCCGGCCCCGCCTGCGGCGCACCGCCCTCATCGTTCGCGGCGGCCGGTTCCTTGCCTATCGGAGTCATGCAATGCCCCAGATCACCATGCGCCAGATGCTGGAAGCCGGCGTCCATTTCGGCCACCAGACCCGTTACTGGAACCCCAAGATGGGTCCGTACATCTTCGGCGCCCGCGGCAAGATCCACATCATCAACCTCGAGAAGACCGTTCCGCTGTTCAACGACGCGATGAACTTCATCTCGGGCATCGCGCAGAAGCGCGGCACCATCCTGTTCATCGGCACCAAGCGCTCGGCGCGCGAGTCGATCAAGGAAGAGGCCGAGCGTTGCGGCATGCCGTACATGACCCAGCGCTGGCTGGGCGGCACCCTGACCAACTTCCGCACCGTCAAGCAGTCGGTGTCGCGCCTGAAGGAACTGGAAGCCGGCGAAACCGACGGCTCGTTCCAGAAGCTGGTCAAGCACGAAGTGCTGGGCCTGCGTCGCGAGCGCGAGAAGCTGCTGGCCTCGCTGGGCGGCATCAAGGAAATGAACCGTCTGCCCGACGCGCTGTTCGTGATCGACATCGGTCATGAAGACATCGCGATCAAGGAAGCCAAGAAGCTCGGCATCCCGGTCGTCGCTGTCGTCGACACCAACTACGATCCGGCCCTGGTCGACTACGCCATCCCGGGCAACGACGACGCCATCCGCGCCGTGCAGCTGTACGCCCGCGCCGCCGCCGACTCCGTGCTGGAAGGCAAGGCCGCCGCGCCGGCCGCCGGCATGCGCGAGGAAGACTTCGTCGAGCTCGACGCCGAAGGCAACCCGGTCGCGAAGGAAGACCGCAAGGCCGCTCCGCGCGGTCGCGCCCCGGCCAAGAAGGGCCCGGCTCCGGCCGGCGCCAAGAAGGACGCTCCGGCGGCCGAGTAAGCGTCATGTAACGCAGCCGCGCGACACTGCGCGGCTGCGCTTGCACGCATCCGCTCTCGTAGGAGCGGCGTAAACCGCGATCCGCCGCCGTAGCAGGCGACGCGGCCGCGGTTTACGCCGCTCCTACCAGACTTTACGAATACTGAGGTAACCCCATGGCTGAAATCACCGCTTCCCTGGTCAAGGAACTCCGCGAGCGCACCGGCGCCGGCATGATGGAGTGCAAGAAGGCGCTCGTCGAAAACAACGGCGACATCGATGCGTCGGCCGAATGGCTGCGCAAGTCCGGTCTGGCCAAGGCCGACAAGAAGGCCGACCGCGTCGCCGCCGAAGGCCGCATCGCGGTCGCGCAGGACGGCGGCAAGGCCGTGCTGGTCGAGATCAACTCCGAGACCGACTTCGTCGCCAAGGACGCCAACTTCCTCGGCTTCACCGAAACCGTCGCCCAGGTCGCCCTGAGCTCCGGCGCCGCCGACGCCGAAGCGCTGAAGGCCGCCAAGCTGGCTTCCGGCGAGACCATCGAGGAAACCCGCGCCGCCGTCATCGCCAAGGTCGGCGAGAACGTGCAGGTGCGTCGCCTGGTCCGCATCGACAGCCCGAACAACGTCGCCGCCTACGTGCACGGCGGCCGCATCGGCGTGCTGATCGAGGTCAAGGGCGGCGACATGGACCTGGCCCGTGGCCTGGCGATGCATGTCGCGGCGATGAACCCGCCGCACATCAAGGCCAGCGACGTGCCGGCCGAGTTCGTCGCCAAGGAAAAGGAAATCGAGCTCGCCAAGATGACCGACAAGGACAAGGCCAAGCCGGCCGACATCCTGGAGAAGATCATCGGCGGCAAGATCGCCAAGATCGTCAACGAAGTCACCCTGTACGGTCAGCCCTACGTGCTGGACACCAACCAGACCGTCGAGCAGGTCCTCAAGGCCGCCGGCGCCGAGGTCATCACCTCGCAGCGTCTGGCCGTGGGCGAAGGCATCGAGAAGCAGACCGACGACTTCGCCGCCGAAGTCATGAAGCAGGCAGGCCTGGCGTAAGCCGCCGCTGTTTCGGGTCGAAGAAAGCCGCGGACCTCCGCGGCTTTCTTTTGTGCGCTGTTCCAGGCTCTGAGCGCGGAGTTTGAAAAATGCAAACGGACATCGAGCGAAAAATCCATCCCGACGACGGCATGTGGCAGCCGGAGCAAAGTTGGTACTTCGCGGTCGGACGCAGTGCCCTGCGCTTGGTCGATCTCGCGGCGCGGACCTCTTGGCTGCCCAGGATCGGCAGCATCCTCGACCTGCCCTGCGGCCATGGCCGGATCTCGCGCCACCTGCGCGCGGGCTTCCCCGATGCCGACTTGTATTTCTGCGACATCAACCATGCCGGCGCCGACTTCTGTGCCGAGACCTTCGCCGGCACCGCCATCCACTCCAAGCCGGAACTGACCGAGGTCGCCTTGCCGAAGGTAGACCTGATCTGGGTCGGCTCGCTGTTCACCCACGTCGACCTCGACCGCACCCGCCGCTGGCTGCGCTATCTGAGCGAGCACCTCAATCCCGACGGCATGCTGGTCGCGACCTTCCACGGCGAGTGGAGCCTGCGCATGCATGAGATGTACCAGATGATCGACCCGCCGTCCTGGGAACGCATCGTCGCCGACTATCGGGCGGTGGGCTACGGTTACGCCCCTTATCAAGGCGGAGCGATGGGCGATTACGGCGCGTCCCTGTCCCGCCCGGAAACGATCATCGCCGCGGTACGCGATATCCCGGGCGTGCGCCTGGCCGGTTACATGGAACGGGGTTGGGCCGACAACCAGGATGTCGCGATGATCGCGCGCGAAGATCGTGAGACTCCGTGGACGCCCGAGTTCCGCTCGCGGAAATGAGTCGCGCGAGCGGGGCGTCCCTGCTCGTCCAACCTGCTCATCCAGGCAAAGAAAAGGCCGCGTATTCCGCGGCCTTTTTTTTTATCGCTGCAAGACGGCTACGCACCCGGCCCTCCTCCATTGCGCAGAAGGAAGAACCAGGGCCGTCATGCTCAACCCTGCTGCTGGAAATACACCTCTTCGTACGGCTGCACCACCACCCAGCCGGTGCCGGCGAACTTGAGCTGAATGCTCTCGCCCGAACCGCGGCCGAGCAGCGTGCCCAGTGAGATGTCGGTGACGATGTCGGGGCTGAGGTTGCCCGACCAGGCCACGGTCGCATTGGGGTCGGTGAACACCGGCTGGTCCGGGGTCACGGCGAGGGTCAGCGGCTCGTAGTGCGAGGTGATCGCGACCACGCCGCTGCCCGAGAGCTTCATGTTGAACAGGCCGCCGGACATCATGCCCGAGACCTTGCGCATCATCTTGATCTCCGAGGCGATGCCGTCCTCGTAGGCGAGCACGTCGTTGCCGTTGACGAAGATCGACTCGCCGGCCAGGCGCAGCAGGGTGATCTTCTTGCCGGCGTCGGCGATGTAGACCCGGCCCTGCCCTTCCATCTTCATCATCTGGGTGCCTTCGCCGCTGATCGCCTTCTTCAGCAGGTTGCCCAGGCCCTGCTCCAGCATGCCCTGGCGGACGAACTTCACGCCGCCGCGATAGGCCACCATCGAGCCGGACTTGGCCCAGATGCGGCCGTTGAGTTTGACCTCGAGCAGATGCGAGCTTTCGAGTTCGAAGGTCTCGGGGCTGAGGTCCTTCTGGCTGCTGGTTTCGACGAAATCCTTGAGATTCTTGATGCTCATATGCGGTCCTGCGCCAATGGGACCGGCAGCATAAGCCACCGCAAGCGCGCCGGCATGACAAAAAAAGGCCGCCTGGCAGGCGGCCTGAGGTGCTGGGAGAGAGATCCCGACATTGCGGCGCCGCATTCGGCGCCCCTCCGTCTCGGCCGTGCCTGGCCGCCGTGCGCTATACGTCGTCCGACGGTCAGAACTGCAGGGAGTAGCGCGCGTTGACGGCGTGGTCGCGCGACTCGTCGGCCCACTGGCCGCTGTAGCTGAATTCGAGCAGGCCACCGCCGCCCAGGCGCGCGGCCAGGCCGGCTTCGAGCACGGTCGCGTCCTGCGCCAGCGAGGCGCCGTGCACGTCGAACGCGCCGCCGTTGCGCCAGGCCACCGCGACCGACGGCGTTTCCGCGCCGCCGACGTGGCGCCGGCCGATGCCGCCACGCAGGCTCAGCCAGGCTTCTTCCTGCTGCGCGCCCTTGAGGCCGACGTTGAAGCGCAGGCCCAGCGTCGACAGGTCCAGGCGCTGGTCGGCGCTGGCGCCGGTCAGGGCGGCCACGCCGCCGCTTTCCTGGAAGCCGTCGCTGCCCACGCGCACGTGCGCGTACTGCGCGTACGGCTCCCACTCCCAGGCGCCGGTGGCGATGCGGTAGCCGCCTTCGACGAAGGCCTGGCGGGTGTCGCCGGCGTAATCGGCGCGGGTGCGGTCGGCCAGGCCGGGGAAGCTCACATTGCGTTCGATCTCGATGTCGTGGCGCGCATAGCCGGCGCCGGCGCGCAGGCCGAAACCGCCCCAGTTCTGGCCCAGGTACAGGCCCAGGTGACGGGAACGGACTTCGCCGCGCGAACGCCGCGCGCCGAGCCGGGCGTCGCTGCGGCCGAGGCCGCCGAGCACGCCCAGGCGCCAGCCGTTGCCGAAGCGGTAGTCGTAGCCGAGCAGGCTGGCGTCGCCGTTGTAGCCGACTTCGCCGGCGTTGCCGTCGGCGTGCAGGCTGCCGCCGTTCTTGAGCAACTGGATCCAGGTCGCGGACTGCGCCTCGCCCTCGGCAGCGGCATCGAACGCGCCGCTGCCGGCTTGCGCGCGCGCCAGCGACGCCTCGCGCACGTGGCGGCTGTCGTCGATCAACACCGAGCGCAGGCTCGCATGCAGCTCGCCGCTGAGCGCATCGAGTGCGTCCATGGCCTGGGCCGGGAACAGCTGGGTCAGCGGCTGCGGCAGGCCCTGGTTCATCGCCAGCGCATCGGCCGCGCCCGCCGCCGAACGCTGGTTGTAGGTGTTAGCGGCGCTGGCGATGCTGGCGCCACGGACCACGTCGATAGCGACCCGGTCGGCGCCGTAGGCCAGATCGAACTTGAGGAAGGGCGAGAACGCGCTGTGGTCGATGCCGGCGAAGCGGCCGTCGACGCCGGAGGTCGCCGAAAGGATGCGGTAGCTTTGGCCGAGCAGATACGTGCCAGGGCTGTGGAACACCCGCACCGTGCCGCCTTCCAGGATGGCGCGGCCGTTGACCCGCAGCAGGTCGGAGGCGGACGGCGCGGACAGCTCGATCTGGTAGACCGAACCCGCGGCCTGGGTGTAGTCGCCGTCGACGGTCAGAGTGCCGATGGAATTGCCCGGCGCGATCGTGCCTTCGACCCGGGTCGTGCCCAGGTGGCCGCTGCCGCCGAGCGCGCCGCCCGTGCGCACCGTGGTGGTGCCGCCGAGCTGGCGGCCGTTGAACACGACCTTGCCGCCGACCACGTCGAGCCGGCCGCCGTTGAGCACGCCGCTGTCCGCGATCAGGCCCCAGCCGCGGTTGACGCTGAAGTCGAGGTCGTTGAGCGAGCCTTCGATGTTGGCCAGGCCGCCGTTGACGTTGAGCGCGCTGCGATGCAGTTCGCCGGTCAGCAGCAGCTCGCCGCCGTCGACGTCGACCGCGCCGGCGAACTGATTGCGGCCTGCCAGTTCCAGCCGGCCCGCGCGCACCTCGGCGCCGGCGAAATCGTTGTCGCCGCTCAGGCGCAGCCAGCCTGGGCCGGACTTGCCGAGGCGGCCGGGGCCGCCGATGTCGTTGCTCCAATCGTCCCAGGCGTCGCCCTGCCAGACCTTGGCGCCGCCGGCGCGCTGGTTCATGACCACGTCGGTGTCCACGCGCAGCTGGCCCGGGCCGTCGATCGCCTTCTTGAGATCGATCAGGCCCCAGCCGTAGCGTTCGTCCACGCCCGGGGCGCCCAGGTCGGTGGCGGTGGTCAGCAGAATGTCGCGGATCTGCGGGTTGTCGAGATAGGGATAGCGCTCCATCAGCAGCGCCAAGGCGCCGGTGACGTGCGGCGAAGCCATCGAGGTGCCGGTGTTGTCGCCGTAGCCGTAGTTCGGGTTCTGCGCGCCGATGTCCAGGCTCAGGGAACCATCGGGATTCCTGACCACGCGGCCGTCGATCTCGCCGTTGATCACGCTGGAGCGGATGCCGGTGCCGGGCGCGGCCACGCACCAGTCCTTGCTCAGTCCGCAGATGCTGGAGCTCGGGTCCAGGTTCAGATCGCGACCGACGTTGACCACGCTGAGCCAGTACTTCTCGATCTCCGGGGCGAAGCGGGGCAGGGTCGCGTAAGCGCCGGCGATGTTGCCGTATTGGTTGCCGGCGGCCCAGACGTTGATCATGCCGCTGCGCAGCGAGGCGTCTGCGAAGATGCGGTAGTAGTCGCCGTAGTCGGAGTATTCGCGGTCCAGGTCCTCGGGCGTGGCCGGCTCTGTGCCGTTGCCCCAGCTGTGGTTGATCGCGCGCACGCCCTGCGCGGCCATCTGGTCGAACATGCTGTCGAGCGCGGCCTCTCCCGGGCCCTGGGTCAGGGTGCGGCGCTGGATGCTGCCGTCCGCAGCGGTGTAGTACTCGTAGATGCGGTCGAAGAACAGCTTGGACGTGGTCAGCGATGCGCCGATGGCGACGCCGTGCATGCCGCGGCCGTCGCGGTTGGCGACCATGCTGCCGGCGACGTGGGTGCCGTGGCTGTTGTATTGCAGGATCAGGCGGATGCCGCTGCCGCCGAACGACAGGTTCGGCGGGATGCTGTCGCCGAGGTAATAGGCCTCGATTTGGGCGATATCGCCGTCGGACAGGAAGCAGGCGTCGGGGCCGCTGATCAGGCTGCTGCTGGCGCAGCCCGGATCGCCGATGCGGATCGCGCGGTGGTCGCGGCCGGCGAATTCGCCATGATTCAGCGCCGCACCGCTGTCGAACAAGCCCAGGCGCACGCCGCGACCGCTGAGGCCGCGCGCGTAGGCGTACTCGGCGCCGATAGCGCCCAGGCCCCAATCGGCCTTGAATTCACCGCTGCGCCAGCTGCCGGGATCGCCGACGACGCCGGCCTCCTGGTAGCCGCTCTGGGCGAAGGCCGGTACGGCCGCGCCGGACAGCAGGCCGGCGAGGATCGCCGCCGACAGCGCCGAACGGCCGCGGCCGCAGACGCGGTTGCGATCGCGACAATGGCGGTGACCCGATGCGTTTGCATTGCCTTGCATGCTGCCGATGCTCCTTTGAAGGCGGCGCGACGGGATCGCGTGGGCGTAATGGGGGATGAGGAGGGGTGCGCTGCGACGCGAGCCGCCCCCCTGGTCGACGGTGGATGCGGACCGTCGCCAGCGCGACCCCTGGTATCCATCAACGCAATGGCGCCTGCGCCCCCTACCCCGCGGCCATTCCCTGTTCTACGCGAAACACGCCGGGAACCTGCCAAGCCCGCGATTCGCGCACCGGCGCTCGCGCCGCGGACCGCCCACGCTCAGAAGCGGTAGGCCGCGCTCAACAGGTAGTAGCGTCCGCGCGGATCGTCGTAGGCGATGTCGTAGCCGCCCTTGGCGATGTCGTAGTTGACCGGCGTGCGGTCGCCGATATCGTGCACGTTGAGCGACAAGCGCCAGCGCTCGACGTTGTAGTCCAGGTTCAGATCGACCGTGCCCGAACCCGGATTGCGGCAGTGCCCGGCCAGGACGTTGCGCTTGGGACAGTCGCCGTCCGGATCCGCGATCCGCGACGGGCCCAGTGCGCGCAGGTTCACCGCCGTGGTCCAGTTGCCGTAGGCCCATTGCAGGCCCGCCAGCGCGGTACGGTCCGGTGCGTTGTAGCCGGCGTAGTCCTGGACCCGACTCTCGTCGTCGACGCGTCGCGACAGGCGATCGAGATAGTTGCCGGCCAGGCGCAACGAGAACCGGCCCCGGCGCTGCGTCTGCAGGCGGTATTCGGCCTCGAACTCCCAGCCGCGCACATGGGTCTCGCCGATGTTGTCGTAATAGTCCTGCAAGCCGACCAGTCCGCCTGCTTCGTCGCGCTTGAACGAGCGCTCGCTCATTACACTGGCGTCCATGCCGCTAACGGCCAGTATCTCGTTGCGGCGCTGGATGTCGAAATGGTCCAGCGCCAGAGTGAAGCTGGAGTTCGGCGCCCACACCAGGCCCAGGGTATAGCTGCGCGAGGTTTCCGGCTTGAGCTCGGTGTTCTCGAACGCGCCGCGCGTGACCACGCACTGGGTCTCGCCGTTCGGCCCGACGATGGGATTGCGGCAGGGACCGAAACCCGGATCCTGCACCACCGCACTCTGGTCGCTGACGTTGGGGCGGCGCAGTTCGTACAGCGACGGCGCACGATAGCCGGTGGCCCAGGTGCCGCGGAAGGTCAGCGTGTCCAGCGCGTTCCACTTCAGTCCCAGCTTGGGCGAAAGCTTGTGGCGGTAACGTTCGCGGTAGTCGGCGCGCAGTGCGAACTCGCCCTGCAGGCGCGGCGCCAGCGGCGCGCTGAGTTCGGCGTACAGCGCCGCGATGATCTGCGAGCCGTCGACGCGTACCTTGGGCGGGCTGAGCGCGACGTCGTGCTCGACCATGCGCGGGTCGGGATTGTTCTCTAGCGCGTCGCGCCCCAGCTCCAGCCCTGCGGCCACGCGCGTGCGCCCGGCCGGCAGCGAGAACCAGGGGCCGTTGACGCCCAGCGTGACCTGGTCGAGTTCGGCCTTGCCGCGCGAGGTCAGGCGCGGCGAGAACGCCTCCAGGGTCTCGCGGCTGTTGCGTGCGTTGAAGCGGTAGCTGAGGTTGCCGACCAGTTCGTAGAACGCGCTCTCGCTGACCATGCCGTCGATGCGGTTGACCACCGAATTCTCGTGGTGGGCGAAACCCGCGCTCCATTCCCAATCGCCGCGGTAGGTCTTGACGCCCGCGCTCAGGTCCAGGGTGCGCGCCACGCTGCGGGTGCGGATCTGTCCGGCATCGTAGAAGGCGTAATACAGCGAAGTGAATTCGCCCGGAAAGAACGCGTCCGGATGTTCGTCCGGCAAGAACACGTTGCCGTAGAACGGCGCGCCCAGCAATTGCTGCGAGACCTCGCCCACGCGCAGGTCGGCGTAGGCCTCGGTGTCGGCGCCGAAGGGCTGGCGCCAGTGCGCGTAGAACGAGGTGCGCTCCGCTTCGGGCTGCAGGCTGATGTGCTTGGCCGTGTCCAGGATGCAGCGCCCTTTCCCGTCGCGGTGCTGACGCGGGCAGGCCCACCAGAAATTGCCGGTCTCGTAGCCGATGTAGCCCAGCGGAATCCGCCAGTCGCCCAGCCCGTCGGCGCTGCGGTCCACGCTCCGCCAGGAGCGCTGCGCGCCCGACAGGCCGTCCTGCTGGAAATAGTCGGCGCTGAGGAACAGGTTGCCGCCGCGCTTGAGATCGACCCCGGTGCTGACCGAGACGCGGCGCTGCTTGGCGTCGTTGCGATCGGACACGCCCAGGCGCGCGATCGCTTCCGAGCCCTGCTGATCCTTCTTCAGGATGATGTTGACCACGCCGGCCATGGCGTCGGCGCCGTAGATCGCCGAGGCGCCGCCGCGGATGATCTCGATGCGCTCGACGATGCTGAGCGGAATCCCATCCAGGTCGGTCAGGCCGCCCAGTTCGGCCGAGATCAGGCCGTAGTTGGCGATGCGCTGGCCGTCGACCAGGAACAGGGTCGCGCGCGGCCCCAAGGCGTTGAGGCTGGTGGTGGCCGCGGCCGCGAACGGCTGCTGGTACGGCTGGCCGCCCTCGGACGCGACCGAGATCGGGTGGTGGCCGACCATGCCGGGCTGGAAGCGCAGCAGTTCGAACAGGGTCTGGTGGCCGCTGGCTTCGATTTCGCTGCGGCTGATGAGGGTCATGGGCGAGACCGGCACCGATTCCAGATCGCTGCGCGGGATGTGGCTGCCGGTGACGTGGATCGGCCCCAGGTTGGTCGGCTCTTCGATGCGCGGCGGCGGCGGCGGCGGACGCGGCGGCTTGGGCTTGGCGACCGCCACCGGCTTGGGCGCGGGCTGCAGCAGGAAAGTGTCGCCGTTGACCTTGACCACGAGCAGGCCGCTGCCCTGCAGCAGCCGCTCCAGCGCCTGCGCCGGGGTCAGCTCGGCGCGCAGGCCGGCGCTGCGCTTGCCCGCGACCAGGACCGGGGCGTAGATGATCTGGATCCGGCTGCGGGTGGCCAGCGCCTGCAGCGCGTCGTCGAGCGCGCCGGCCCGGATCGAGAAGCGTGTTGCGGCCGACGGCGCGGCCGCAGCGGTCTGCGTGCCCTGCGCTGCGAGGCACAACAAGAACGCACTAGAGATGGCTAACGTGTGCCTAGAACTGGCCATTCATCCGGTGCGTCTTTCCCCCCGAGCGAGCAACCATACGGAAGCCCGGGAACGCCTGCAACGCGACGCCACTATTGGTTGCACCCGGCGGGCGACGGCTTCACTGGCGTGCGGCGTGGAGCAGGATTTCGTGCTCGCCCACGCGCCGCGACTGCAGCGACCAGCCGCGCTCCAGGGCCGCCAGCAGGGCGTCCTGATCGTCGATGTGGAACACGCCGCTGACCTTGAGCGCACCCAGCTCCGGCTGCTCCAGGCGCAGCTGGGTCTTGGAATAGCGGTTCATCTCGCCCAGCAGCTGGTCGAGACGGCGGTCCTTGAACACCAGATCGCCCTGCGGCCAGGCCTGGGCCACCGCCAGGTCCAGCGGACGCTTGGCCGCGAGCGCGCCGCTGCCGTCGATGCGGATCTGCTCGCCCGGCGCCAGGGTGCTGACGGCGCGCGCGGCGTCGGCGCCGACCGCGACCTCGACCACGCCCTCGATCAGGCCGACATCGACCGCCGTGCCGTCGCGGCTGACCTGGAAGGTGGTGCCGATGTCGCGGATGGTGCCGGCCCCGGCCTTGACCAGGAACGGACGCGGCGCGCGGCCGCTGCCGGTATCCCCGCCGACCGCGAACTGGACCCGCCCCTGGGCCACCTCGACCGTGCGCGCATCGCGGTCGAAGCGCGTGGTCACCGCCGTATGGGTGTCCAGCAGCAGGGTGGTGCCGTCGCTCAGGACGACGCTGCGCTGCTCGCCGATGGAGGTGGCGTAGCGCTCGATCTGGGCCGGCGGCGCGCGCTGCATCCACGCCGCCACGCCGATCGCGACCGCCAGGGTCGCGGCGATCGCCGCGCCCGGGGCCAGCCAGGGGTGCAGGCCGGCGCCGCGCCGGGCGGTGTCGCGGCGCGCCGCGCGCGCGGCCGCGCGCAGCAAGTCGTCGTCGCCCAGCGCGGCCGACAGCTCGTGGATACGCTCGACCTCGCGGTAATCGCGGGGATGGGCCGGCGACTGCCCCAGCCAGCGCTCGAAGGCCTCGCGGTCGCGGGCGTCGCTGTCGGGCGCGTTCAGCCGCGCCACCCAGGCTTCGGCCTGGTCCGGTTCGTCGTATCGGTTCGAATTCGCGCTTGCGGTATTCATGCGCCACCTGCCATGTCAGGTAGATTTTCTCTCAGATGCAAGCGCAACAGGACCAGCGCGCGGCCGATATGTTTCTCCACGGCCTTGATGGAGATCCCACAATGGCGCGCGATCTCGGTATAGCTCATGCCTTCGATGCGGTTGAGCAGGTAGACCTGCCGGCACTTGGTCGGCAGCCGCAGGATCGCCTCACGCACGCGCGCCAGCTCCTGTTGGTTGGCCACGCGCTGGTCGTGGGCGAGGTCCGCCGACGGCAAGCCGTGGAAATGCTGATCGAAGCTCACGTGCGCCGACGCGTGCTGGCTTTGCTGGCGGCGGCCGCGGTCGTTGAACTCGTTCATCGCGATCCGGTACATCAGCAGCTTGAGCTGCTCGGCCGGCTGGCCGCGGTAGCGCATCAGCCGGACCAGGCTTTCCTGGGCGATGTCCTTGGCGTCCTCCTCGCCGGTGCGCTTGCTCAGGAAGCGGACCAGGGCCTCGCGGTGCTCGAGCACGAAGCGCTCGAAGCCGTCGTCGCCGCGCGGACGCGGCGCAGGATGCTCCGGCTCGGGATGCTCCGGCTCGGGCGGATCCGAATAGGCGTTCATATAAGCGTGATGCACGGGGCGGACCAAGGGCTCAGGCCGCCCCGGCGGCGCGCCGGCGCGACGGACCGTGGCGCGAGGCGCCGGCTGCTGCGCTGGAAACCAGATCGTTCATCGGCACCTGCCCCTGTTGGCGTTGCGTGGTAACACCGGAACGGCCGCGCTGGGCGGCGAACCGGCATGCGCTAGCTTTGTAACATGGAATCCGCTACCCCTAAGAAGGGCCGGCGACCGTGCCGAAGCCGGTCAAGCGCGACCCTCATCGCAATCCCGTAACGCGATCCGGCTCGTGGAACCCTACCCAACTCGGCTAGAATCTCGGGGTTTGCTCACCCAGAGGTCCGTATGTCCCAGCTCGCCTGTCGCCGTGTCCTGCTCAAGTTGTCCGGCGAGGCGCTGATGGGGGACGAGGACTACGGCATCGACCCCAAGGTGATCGGCCGGCTCGCCCGCGAGGTGGTCGAGGCCCAGCACGCCGGGGCCGAGGTCGCCCTGGTGATCGGCGGCGGCAACATCTTCCGCGGCGCCGGCCTGGCCGCCGGCGGCATGGACCGGGTCACCGGCGACCAGATGGGCATGCTCGCCACCGTCATCAACGCCCTGGCGATGCAGGACGCGCTGGAGAAGCTCGGCGCCAAGGCGCGGGTGATGAGCGCGATCAAGATCAACGACGTCTGCGAGGACTACATCCGCCGGCGCGCGATCCGCCATCTGGAAAAGGGCCGCCTGGTGATCTTCGCCGCCGGCACCGGCAACCCCTTCTTCACCACCGACTCGGGCGCCGCGCTGCGCGCGATCGAGATCGGCGCCGACCTGCTGCTGAAGGCGACCAAGGTCGACGGCGTCTACGACAAGGACCCGAAGAAGCACAGCGACGCGGTCCGCTACGACAAGCTCAGCTACGACCAGGTGATCGCGCGCGACCTGCAGGTCATGGACACGGCCGCGTTCGCGCTGTGCCGCGACAGCGACCTGCCCTTGCGCATCTTCGACATGAGCCAGCCGGGCGTGCTGCTGCGGATCCTGCGCGGCGAGCACATCGGTACGCTGGTGCAGGGGCGCGGCTGAGCGCGGCTGCGCGGCAAGACTCGCTCTGATCCGCAAAATGATCGCGCTGCACGAAGCGAACCTGGCAGACCTGCCCGATCATGGGGTCCTGAACGACCCCTGGACCTACGACGTCGTCGAAGCGCGCTACGTGGCAGGAAGGCATCCATTCGGAACGCTCGACCTTGTTCTGGAAAAGGACGGCCAGCGCCTGGTGCTGCGTTTCACCGATGCGCACAATTTGGCGATAGACCCGGGATTTCCCTACTCCTACATGGGCCTCGAGCTCCTGGACGTATCCAGCATCGGTTGGGAGCGCACCCGTATCCGGGTCCAGGGCTCCGAGGACGCGCCGGGCATCCGCTTCTGGGCCGGCGACGTGCAGCGCATCGACGGCTGACGGCCTGTAATAGTGTCCCCACGTGCGCCGTGGCAGCATCCGCGCATGCACTCGCACAGCCACGATCACGCCGCGAACGGCACCCGCGCCTTCGCCGCCATCACCCTGATCAATCTCGCCTACACCGCGCTCGAGGCCGGTTACGGTTTCGCCACCAATTCGCTGGCCCTGTTGTCCGATGCGCTGCACAACCTCGGCGACGTGCTCGGCCTGGGCCTGGCCTGGGGCGCGGCGGTGCTGGCCAAGCGCACGCCCACCGACCGCCACACCTACGGCTGGCGCCGCGCCACCCTGCTGTCGCCGCTGGCCAATGCGCTGCTGCTGGTCGCGTTCTCCGGCGCCCTGGCCTGGGAGGCGATCCGCCGCTTCAGCGCCCCGCCGGAAATCCCGGCGCTGCCGGTGATGGTGGTCGCCGCGATCGGCATCGCGGTCAACCTGGGGGCGGCCTGGTTCGTGCGCGACGGCCACGCCCAGGACCTCAACCGCCGCGGCGCCTTCCTGCACCTGGTCGCCGACGCCGCGGTGTCGCTGGCGGCGGTGCTGGCCGGCGCCGGCATGTGGTGGCTGGGCTGGGAATGGCTGGACCCGGTGATCGCGCTGCTGATCGGCGTGGTGGTCGCGGTCGGCGCGTTCGGGCTGCTGCGCGAAAGCTTCAATGCGGCGATGGACGCGGTGCCGCGCGGCATCGACCAGACCCAGGTCGCGGCCTTCCTGGCGCAGCAGCCCGGCGTGGTCGCGGTCCATCATCTGCATATCTGGTCGCTGGGCGCGGGCGAAATCGCGATGACCGCGCACCTGGTGCGCCCGGACGACAGCGACCACGACGTGTTCATCGACCGCCTCAACCACGCACTCGACGAGCGCTTCGGCATCAACCACCCGACCCTGCAGGTCGAGCACGGCCGCAGCTGCGAACACGACCGCCACGACCGCGCGCCGCACGGCGATCACGCCCACGAGCATTGACGCCGGCGCCCGCGCGGCGCCCCCGGAACCGGCTCCGGGCCTGCCTTCGGGCCGCAAATGCGGCCCCGGGCCTATATAATCCCGCGATTACCGTTCATAAGGACCGGAGCCGGCGATGCTCAACGACATCAAGAAAGACGCCCAGACCCGCATGGCCAAAAGCGTCGAAGCGTTTCGCCACGACCTGACCCGGGTCCGCACCGGCCGCGCCTCGACCGCGCTGGTCGACCACCTCAAGGTCAACTACTACGGCTCCGACATGCCCCTGTCGCAGGTCGCCAGCGTCGCCATCTCCGACGCCCGCACGCTGATGATCACGCCCTGGGAAAAGCAGATGGTCGGCCCGGTCGAGAAGGCGATCCTGGCCTCCGACCTCGGCCTGACCCCGAATACCGCCGGCACCGTGATCCGGATCAACCTGCCCGCCCTCACCGAGGAGCGCCGCAAGGAGCTGAGCAAGCACGTCCACGGCGAAGGCGAAACCGCCAAGATCGCGATCCGCAACATCCGCCGCGATGCCAACCACCAGATCAAGGAACTGCTGAAGGACAAGCAGATCACCGAGGACGAGGCCGGCCGCAGCGAAACCGAGATCCAGAAGATCACCGACAGCGCGATCAAGGACGTCGACGAGGTGATCAAGGCCAAGGAACAGGAACTGATGGCGGTCTGAGGCCGCACCGTCCGCGCGGCCGCGTCGTCCGGCATCGAACTTTCGCCGGCCGCGCCGGTCCGCTACTGACCTGTCCGGGCAGGCTCGAAACACCGAGCCCGCGCACGACCGGCCCGCGCCCGCAGCGCGGACCGGCCGCCCGCCGCCTGAACCCGCCTACCCCATCCGCTTCCAGGTCCGCCGCCGGCTCCATGCCTTCCGATTCCGCCCCCGCCGCGCCGCCGGTCCCGCGCCACCTCGCCGTCATCATGGACGGCAACGGTCGCTGGGCCGAACGCCGCCGTCGCCCGCGCATGATCGGGCACCGTGCCGGCGCGCGCGCGGTCGACGTCTGCATCGATTTCTGCATCGAGCGCGGGATCCGGGCGCTGACCCTGTTCGCCTTCTCCAGCGAAAACTGGGGCCGGCCCGAGGACGAGGTCGGCGCGCTGATGAAGCTGTTCCTCAACGCCCTGGAGCGCGAGGTCGACGAACTCGACCGGCGCGGCGTCCGGGTGCGCTTCATCGGCGAGCGCGAGCGCTTCGCCGCGCCGATCCGCCAGCGCATGGACGCCGCCGAGCAGCAGACCCTTCGTAACGACAGGCTGCACCTGACCATCGCCGCCAGCTACGGCGGGCGCTGGGACATCGCCCAGGCCGCGCGTTCGCTGGCCCAGGACGTGGCCGCCGGCCGCCTGGCCCCCGAGGCCGTGGACGAGGCCGCGCTGGCCGCGCGCATGGCCCTGGCCGACCTGCCGGCGCCGGACCTGTTCATCCGCACCGGCGGCGACACCCGGATCAGCAATTTCCTGCTTTGGCAGCTGGCCTACACCGAACTGTGGTTCACCGATGCGTTGTGGCCGGAACTGGATGCGGCCACACTCCAGCGCGCCCTCGACGATTTCGCCCGCCGGGAACGCCGCTACGGCCTGACCGGCGCGCAGATCGCCGCGCGCTCCAACGATTCCGACGAGACCGCTGCATGACCCGAACCCGCCTGATCGCCGCGCTGGTAATGACCCCGTTCGCGATCGCGGCGATCCTGTTGCTGCCTACGCCCTGGGTGATGGCGGTGGCCGCGGTGCTGTTCCTGATCGGCCTGTGGGAGTGGTTCGACCTGACCGAAATCGAAGACACCCTCTCGCGCACCGTGCTGCTGGCCGCCAACCTGGCGCTGATGGTCGCGATCGTCTGGGCCTCGCGCTCGGGCGCGCCCGAGGTCGCCGGGGTGCCGTCGATGGTGCTGTTCAAGATCGCCTCCCTGGTCGGCGTGATCTGGTGGCTGCTTGCCCTGTTCTGGCTGCAGCGTTACCAATTCGCGAGCAACCACGAATCCTATGCGCGTGCGTTCAAGCTCGCCGCCGGCGCGCTCAGCGTGATCCCGGCCTGGTGCGCCTTGACCTGGATCCACGCCGGCCAGCCCAACGGCCACCGCTGGCTGCTGACCGCGCTGGCCGTGGTCTGGGCGGCCGACAGCGGCGCCTACTTCGCCGGGCGCAAGTTCGGCCGGCTCAAGCTGGCGCCGCGGGTCAGCCCCAACAAGACCATCGAAGGCCTGGTCGGCGGCGTGCTCGCCGGCGTCGCGGTCGGCATCGCGTTCGCGACCTTCGCCGGCGCCCAGCCGGCGCAACTGCCGGCGGTGGCCCTGGTCGCGTTCGTGGCGGTGCTGTTCTCGGTGGTCGGCGACCTGTTCGAGAGCCTGCTCAAGCGCCACGCCGGCGTGAAGGATTCCGGCAACCTCATTCCCGGCCACGGCGGCGTCCTCGATCGCGTCGACGGGGTGCTCGCCGCACTGCCGGTGTTCGCGCTCGGCAAGGCCGTGCTGGGCTTCTGAACATGCAGCACATCGCCGTACTCGGCGCGACCGGCTCCATCGGCACCTCGGCGCTGGACGTGATCGCGCGCCACCCCGAGCGCCTGCGCGTCAGCGTGCTGGCCGCCGGCGGCCGCGTCGAACAACTGCTGAGCCTGTGCGAGCGCCACCGTCCGGCGCATGCGGCGATCGCCGACGCGGCCTGCTACCCGGCGCTGCGCGACGGCCTGCGCGCGCGCGGCCTGGACACCCAGGCGCATTGCGGCGACGAAGCCCTGGTCGCGCTGGTCTCGGGCGATGCCTGCGACACCGTGGTCGCGGCCATCGTCGGCGCAGCCGGACTGGACTCGACCCTGGCCGCAGCCCGCAGCGGCAAGCGCCTGCTGCTGGCCAACAAGGAATCGCTGGTCCTGGCCGGCGAGCTGCTGATGCGTGCCGCGCACGAAGCCGGCACCACCATCGTGCCGATCGACAGCGAGCACAACGCGATCTTCCAATGCCTGCCCGATGCGCACGCGCATGCCGGTTTGGCACGCATTCTGCTCACTGCGTCCGGCGGCCCGTTCCGCGGCCGCAGCCGCGAGCAATTGGCGCAGGTCACGCCCGAGCAGGCGGTCGCGCATCCGAAGTGGTCGATGGGCCCGAAGATCTCGGTCGATTCGGCGACCCTGATGAACAAGGGCCTGGAAGTGATCGAGGCCCACCACCTGTTCGGCGTACCGGGCGAGCGCATCCAGGTGCTGGTGCACCCGCAGAGCCTGGTGCACTCGCTGGTCGAATTCGTCGACGGCTCGACCCTGGCCCAGCTCGGCCTGCCCGACATGCGCACCGCGCTGGCGGTGGGCTTCGGCTGGCCCGAGCGGATCGCCTCCGGCGTGGCCGGGCTGGACATGCTGGCCCACGGCCGGCTCGATTTCGAGCCGCCGGACCAGGGCGCCTTCCCCTGCCTGCGCCTGGCCTTCGAGGCCCTGGCCGCGGGCGGTACCGCCCCGGCGGTGTTGAACGCGGCCAACGAAGTCGCCGTTTCAGCGTTTCTTCAGCGGCGTATCGGTTTCCTAACGATACCGGCGCTGGTCGAGGACACCCTCGCGGCGCTCCCCTCCACCCCGGCGACCTCGCTGGCGGTCCTGCGCGATGCCGATGCGCAGGCGCGCCGGTACGCCGGGCAGGCCATCGACCACAAGGCGTAACGCATGGCCCCGACCCGCACCGTGGAACTCCCATGAGCGAATTCATCGGCTCGGTCTGGTGGCTGCTGGTCAGCCTGGGCGTGCTCGTGACCTTCCACGAGTTCGGCCACTATTGGGTCGCGCGACGCTGCGGGGTCAAGGTGCTGCGCTTCTCGGTCGGCTTCGGCAAGCCGCTGTGGATGCGCCGCGACCGCAACGGCACCGAATTCGCGATCGCCGCGATCCCGCTCGGCGGCTACGTCAAGATGCTCGACGAGCGCGAGGGCGACGTCGACCCGGCCGACGCGGCGCAGGCCTTCAACCGCCAGCATGTGTTCAAGCGCATCGCGATCGTCGTCGCCGGCCCGATCGCCAACCTGATCCTGTGCGTGGCGCTGTTCTGGCTGATGTTCGTGATCGGCCGGCCGGACTACGCGCCCGCGGTCGGCCAGGTCGAAGGCCTGGCCGCGCAGTCGGGCCTGGCCCGCGGCGACATCATCGTCGCCATCGGCGAGCGCGCCACGCCCACCACCACCGAGGCCGGCATGGCCCTGCTGTCGGCGGCGCTGGATCGCAGCGACGTGGCGATGCGGGTGCACGGCGACGACGGCCGCGAGACGGTGCGCACCCTGCGCCTGTCGAAGCTGCCGGCCGGCATCGACGAGCGCGAACTGCTCAACCACACCGGCCTGATCTGGCGCCACCAGCTGTTGCCGGCGGTGATCGGCCGCGTGCTGCCGAATCGTCCGGCCTGGGGCGTGTTGGCCGAAGCCGATCGCGTGACCGCGATCGACGGCGAGCCGGTGCGCTCCTGGGCCGACGTCGCGCCCCTGGTCGACGCCCTGGGCCGGCGCGGCGGCGAGGCCATGATCGAAGTGCAGCGCGGCGACGACCGCCTGGGGTTCCCGCTGACGCCGCTGCGCGGCGAAAACCCCGAAACCCACAAGCAGCAATGGATGCTGGGCCTGGAACCGGCCAAGGGCAAACCCCAGCCCGACGCGGTGCTGCGCTACGGACCGATCGACGCGATCCCCGCCGCCTTCCGCGAAATGGGCCGCCAAACCCAGGACATGGCGGCGATGATCGGCCGTGCGTTCAGCGGCCGGCTTTCGGTCGAGAACACCGTCGCCGGCCCGATCACCATCGCCCGGGCCGCCAACGACAATGCCCGGCACGGCACGGCCTGGTACCTGCAGATGCTGGCGCTGCTGTCGCTGAGCCTGGGGATCCTGAACCTCCTCCCCATCCCGATCTTGGACGGCGGTCACCTGCTGTATTACCTTATCGAGCTGGTCAAGGGCAGCCCGGTCAGCGAGCGCGTGATGGCCGCCGGCCAATTTGTAGGTCTGGCGCTGATCGTCAGCCTGATGGGCTTGGCGTTCTACAACGACATCGTGAACAACCTGGTGCGCTGATGCCGGCACTGCCTATCGACCCGATGCCTCGATCGCTCGAAGCCTCGAACCGGCGCCCCGTTGCGGGCGTCAACGAACCCCAACCGGACGTAATGATGACGCGAACCCCTCCTCGCCGCATGCTCGCCCTCGCCCTCGCCACGGCGTTGACCTCGGCCGCGGCAGCTCCTGCGTTGGCGCAGTCGGCCGACCCGTTCGCGCTACCCGGCGCGCCGGCCCCGGCGCCGGGTTCGTTCACCGTCAGCGACATCCGCGTCGACGGCCTGCAGCGCATCTCCGCCGGTACGGTGTTCACCTACCTGCCGATCGAACGCGGCGACACCATGGACGGCGCCAAGGCCGGCGATGCGATCCGCGCGCTGTACAAGACCGGCTTCTTCGAAGACG
>NZ_LMHF01000015.1:3555-232328 GCF_001427715.1 Lysobacter sp. Root667 | reverse complement strand
AGGCGCACAGTGGGGCACTTAACAAAAATGCCGGCTTGCGCCGGCATTTCTCGTTTCGGGACCAGGCATCGTGGTTACCGCGGAGCCGAGGAGTCCTTCGAGGCCGTGCATCCCCTGCAAAACGCCGCAGCCGGCTGGCGGCCGCCGCTTCAAGCCCGAGGATGTGCGGATCTTGGCGTCTTGCGGCCATACCTGCATCCAGGCGCAGGTCTGAGTACACTCCCGCCTGCAGCCGCGCGATCGTGCGCGGCGCGCCGGTCGCGGTCGCATCGACTTGTCGGCCCTCACCGATCCCGGATCGGAACAGGAGAGGTTCCATGAAGTTCACCATCGTCGGCGCGGTTCACCGCTAAGTCCGCAGCCGTGGCCTGGTTTCAGGCCGCGCCAGGCAGACCGTCCGCAGACAGGGCCTGTTGTGGCCGCTGATCGCGCGCGCTCGTCCGCCGCCCCACTCCCGATTCGTTGATCCGGCGCCCCAGGCGCCCGTTCGCCCTCGCGCGTCCGCTCGTGCGCCTGTTGCTGGCGCGGAGCCGGGCGCGTGCGGAGGGAGTTTCCAAGCTCAAACAAGGCGCAAAGCCATGATGATTTTTCGTTGGTTCGAATCGTTGATCGACCCGTTCCGTCCCGCACCGGAGGTCATGCCTCCGCGCACGGTGGCGGCGTTCTACTGGCACTTCATCCGCCAGGCCTGGCCGGTGTTCGCGGTCCTGACCGTGGTCGGATTCTTCGTCGCGATCGTCGAGGTGGTGATGTTCGACTACCTCGGCCGGGTCCTCGACCTGGTCAACACCACGCCCAGCGGCGAGCTGTTCGCGCGGCACGGCGGCGATCTGCTGTGGATGGCGGCGGTGATGCTGATCGCGCGGCCGTTCTTCCTCGGCCTGCACGATCTGCTGCTCAACCAGACCGTGCACCCGAGCATCACCAACCTGGTGCGTTGGCAGACTCACCGCTACATGCTCAGGCAGAGCCTGAGCTTCTTCCAGAACGACTTCGCCGGCCGCGTGGCGAACCGGATCATGCAGACCGGCCCGTCGTTGCGCGAATCCACCACCCAGTCCTTCGACGCGCTGTGGTACGTGGTGGTGTACTCGGGCTCGGCGATCTATCTGTTCGCGCAGGCCGATGCCTGGCTGGCGGTGCCGCTGCTGGTGTGGATCGTGGTTTATATCGGACTGCTGCGCTACTTCGTGCCGCGGGTGAAGCTGCGCTCGTGGCGGGCTTCCGATGCGCGTTCCAAGCTGATGGGCCGCATCGTCGACGGCTATACCAACATCGCCACGCTCAAGCTGTTCGCGCACTCGCGGCGCGAAGAGGAATACGTGGGCGAAGCGATGCTCGAGCAGACCGGTCGCTCGCGCGACATGACCCGCATGACCACGTTGATGGGCATGAGCATTACCGTGGTCAACGGTCTGTTGATCGTCGGTACCTGCGGTCTGGCGCTGTGGTTGTGGCACCGCGGCGCGATCACGGTCGGCGCGATCGCATTGGCGACCGGCCTGGTGATCCGCATCCACAACATGTCGGGCTGGATCATGTGGACGGTGAACGGGATCTTCGAGGACATCGGCACGGTGCAGGACGGCATCGAGACGATCTCGCGGCCGCTGACCGTGGTCGATCGCGAGGATGCGAAGGCGCTGACGGTTAGCGAGGGCGGTGTACGTTTCGAGAACGTGCACTTCCACTACGGCCGCGACAGCGGTTTGATCGCCGACTTGGACCTGACGGTGAAGCCGGGCGAGAAGATCGGCCTGGTCGGCCCCTCGGGTGCGGGCAAGTCGACGCTGATGAACATCCTGCTGCGGCTGTACGACCTGGAAGGCGGCCGCATCCTGATTGACGGCCAGGACATCGCCGGCGTCACCCAGGAGAGCCTGCGTTCGCAGATCGGCGTGGTCACTCAGGACACGTCCCTGCTGCATCGTTCGATCCGCGACAACCTGCTTTACGGTCGTCCGGACGCGAGCGAGGCGGAGATGTTCGCGGCCGCGCTCGAGGCGAGGGCGGACGAGTTCATTCCGCGCCTGGTCGACGGCGAAGGCCGGCAGGGTTACGAGGCTTTGGTCGGCGAACGCGGGGTCAAGCTTTCCGGCGGCCAGCGCCAGCGGGTGGCGATAGCGCGCGTGCTGCTGAAGAACGCGCCGATCCTGATCCTGGACGAGGCCACATCGGCCTTGGACTCGGAGGCCGAAGCGGCGATCCAGGACAGCCTGGATTCGCTCATGCAGGGCAAGACGGTGATCGCGATCGCGCACCGCCTGTCGACGATCGCGCGCATGGACCGGCTGGTGGTGATGGACCAGGGACGGATCATCGAAACCGGCACGCACGAGGAACTGATCTCGCGCGACGGCCTGTACGCGCGGCTGTGGAAGCGACAGACCGGTGGCTTTGTCGGCGTGGATGACTAACGGGGCGACGGTTATCACCCCACAGCGCAGCGGCTCTTACCGCAACCCCTCTCCCGCATGCGGGAGAGGGGCTCAAGAGCGAGAGGTTCTTCGCGGTTCCTTAGCGAAGGATCCTTCGCAGTCCCTTCTCCCGCTTGCGGGAGAAGGTGGCCGCAGGCCGGATGAGGGCCCGGGATCAGGTGTGAGATCCGAGCTCGCGCCGCTCCCTCAGCCGGCTCCTTCCGCTACAGGAAGAGGCCAATCGATCAAAACAGCGAACCCGTACTACCACGCTCACCATCCCCAGGCTGGCCGCGGCGCTTACGCACCCAGCCCCCAACGCCCGAGG
Organism: Lysobacter sp. Root667; assembly: GCF_001427715.1. Taxonomy (NCBI): domain Bacteria; kingdom Pseudomonadati; phylum Pseudomonadota; class Gammaproteobacteria; order Lysobacterales; family Lysobacteraceae; genus Lysobacter; species Lysobacter sp. Root667. The sequence continues at coordinate 229,583 of NZ_LMHF01000015.1, read as the reverse complement.
GCTGATGGCCGGCAGCAGCAGCCGGCTTCGCGTCGCCACGTTCGCGCGCCTGCCGATGCGCCGTCTCCGCCATCACGTTGAACTGGCGCAGTCGCTGCAGCCAAAGCTCGTCCATGCTCGGATCGGCGACCAGCGGGCCGGTTCCGACATCGGCCTCGATGGCCTCGTCGGGGATATGGCTGAAGGGGATACGCATCGGTGCGGCGCCTTGTGCCAGCGCTTCATGCATCGCGCCGAAGTACAGGCGGTTGTTGCCGTAACGCTGATTAACCTGGTCGAGCACGCGGGTCAGGGCCTGATTGCGCTGACGATCGACGAACAGGGCGCCGGTTTCGGCGGCGCAGGGTTGCAGATCGATCAGGGACACCGCCACCGACAGCGGCGGATGCCGCTGCAGGTTCCAGCGGCCGTTGCCGGCGGCGCGCATCAGCGGTTCGATCGCTTCGGCCATCAGTTGCAGCAGGGTCGGGGTGTCGTCGAGCGCGGCGAAAGACAGGCCGCGGTCGTAGCGTTGCTCGCGACCGACGAAGCGCACATGCAAGCTCAGGCCGCGCGCCTGGCAACGTTCCTGGCGCAGGCGCATCGCCGCCTTGGCGAGGAGTTTGAACATCACCGAGCGCATGCCCTCGGCGTTGCGCATCTGCGGATCGAGCACGTGCGAATGGCCGACCGAGCCGACCGCCTTGCGTTGCCGCGACGGCGGTTCGATGCCGCGCAACTGGGCCCAGAAACGTTCGCCCTCGATCCCGCCCCAGATCGCGCGCAGGTGTTCGCGTGGCGCGGCGGCGAGTTGCGCGACCGTGCTCAAGCCGGCTTCGTGCAGGCGCTGCAGCATCGATGGGCCGATGCCGCACAGGTCGTGCAGTTCCAGCCCGTGCAGCGCCTGCGGCAGATCGGCCAGTTCGACCACGGTCAGGCCGTCGACCTTTTCGATGTCGGACGCGGTCTTGGCCAGAAAGGTGTTGGGCGCGATGCCGATGGAACAGCGGATCGCCGGGCTCAGGCCGCGATCGATCAGTGTGCGCTTGATCCGTTGCGCGATCGCAACCGCGTTGTCGCGCTGGCGCTCGCGGCCCATCAGCCGGCACGCGACTTCGTCGATCGACAGCGGTTTGCCGTCGATCGGGATGCAGTCTTCGATCGCGGCGATCAGTTTGTGGTGGAGTTCGACGTAACGGGCGGGCCGCGCCTGCACGATCATCAGATCGGGGCAGCGTTCCAGCGCTTCGCGCACCGGCGTGCCGGTCTTGACGCCGTGCAGCTTGGCTTCGCGACTGGCGGCGATGCAGCAGGTGGTCGCCGCCATCACCGGCACCACGCCGACCGGACGGCCGCGCAGGCGCGGCTCGTCGTATTGCTCGACCGAGGCGAAGTAGGAATTGAAGTCGACGAACAGGCAGCGCAGGGTCACGGCGGCGGGCCACGCATGGGGATCCAGTATCGCGCTGGGCGACGGGCTCCGGGAGGGCCGCCGGCCGACGATCCGCCGAGTCTGCCGGCGGATCGTCTCGAATGCTGAGAGTTACAGCTGAATCAACGGCTTACATGACGATCGGCGGCTCGCCGCCGACGATCACCACGTCCGCCGCGCGGCGCGCGAACAGGCCTACGCTGACCACGCCGGGGATCTGGTTGATCGCGGTTTCCAGCGCCACCGGATCGGTGATCGCCAAGCCGTGGATGTCGAGGATCCAGTTGCCGTTGTCGGTGACCACGTTCTCGCGCCAGACCGGCTGGGCGCGGGTCATGCCGAGGATCTCGCGCGCGACCAGGCTGCGCGCCATCGGGATCACTTCGACCGGCAACGGGAACTTGCCGAGCACGTCGACGCGCTTGGCCGGGTCGACGATGCAGACGAACTTGGCGCTGGCCTCGGCGATGATCTTCTCGCGGGTGAGCGCGGCGCCGCCGCCCTTGATCAGGCGCTTGTGCGGGTCGCACTCGTCGGCGCCGTCGACGTACAGAGACAGCGGACCGGTGGCGTTGAGATCGAGCACTTCGATGCCCAACGCCTTCAGGCGCGCGGTGCTCTGTTCGGAGCTGGACACGGCGCCCTTGATGCGCTCCTTGTTGCGGCCGAGCGCGTCGATGAAGTAGGCGACCGTGGAACCGGTGCCGACGCCGACGATCATGCCGTCCTCGATGTAGTCGATGGCTTTTTCGCCGGCCAGGCGCTTGGCTTCAGTCATGTTCGGGATTCGGGAGTAGGGATTCGGGATTGGTTAAAGCGGGTAATGAAAGCGAGCAGTGGAGATTCGGTCGGGCCGGGACGCTGGTGCGAACCCCTATATCCCCAATCTCGAATCCCGGCCTATCACTCCATCGCCAGCAGCAGCTTCCACTGCGCGGCGGTCACCGGCAGCACCGACAGGCGGTTGCCGCGCCGGATCAGGGCGAAGTCCTCGCCGAGGTCGTCGGCGCGGGCCTTGATCTCGTCCAGTGTGATCACGCGCTTGAGCTTGCGATCGAAGGCCACGTCGACCAGCAGCCAGCGCGGGTCTTCGCGCGTGCTCTTGGGGTCGTGGTAGTCGGACTTGGGGTCGAACTGGGTCGGGTCCGGATACGCCGCGCTGGCGATCGTGGCCAAACCGGCGATGCCGGGCACGGCGGTGTTGGAGTGGTAGAACAGCACGCCGTCGCCGACCTTCATGCCATCGCGCATGTAGTTGCGTGCCTGATAGTTGCGTACGCCGTTCCAGGGCTCGGTGCGCACGCGCTCGAGGTCGTCGATGGAGAACGTGTCGGGTTCGGACTTCATGAGCCAGTAACGGCGGCGTGCGGTCATGGGGAGTTCACGCGATCAGGGAATGACGGGTGTCGTAGACGGCGGCGTCGCTGCACACGGCGTCGAGGGCGACGTCCCAGTCGGCGCGGGCGAGCGCGTCGACGCGCTGAACCTCGAATGCGGCGCCGACCAGCCAGGGCGGCGCGGGCTCGCGCTGGCGGAACGCGAAGCTGCGATCGTACCAGCCGCCGCCCATGCCCAGACGGTGGCCGCGCGGGTCGAAGCCGACCAGCGGAGTCACCGCCATGCTCAGGTCGCGCGGGTCGAGCAGCGATGTCGGGGCTACGTCGGGTTCGGGGATGCCGTAGCGGTTGCTCGCCAGCGGGTCGCCGGGGCGCCAGGGCGCGAAGCGCAGCGCGCCGTCGTCGCCGAGCACGGGCAGGCAGTAGACGCAGTCGGGCGGCAGCCGCAGCTGCCAGACGTGCAGGCCGATTTCGCCATCCAGGGCCCAGTAGCCGGCGACATAGCCCGATTGCGGCGCGAACGGCAGCGCCAGCAGATGTCCGGCCAGGCGTTCGGCGCCGGCGATGCGTTCGGCCGCGCCCAAGGCGCGGCGGCGTTCGCGCAGGTCGCGGCGCAGCGCCGCACGGTCAGCCGTCATGCGGCAGGGCTTCCATCAGGGGGCACGCGACCCATCGACACACGACCCCGTTGGTAACAGACCCAAGGGGCGTGCCAAGAAGGAGCGGGCGCCGCGAGGCGCCCGTCCGGGAATAAGTAGTCCTCCGCCAATGGCGATGCATGCCAAACGACCTTGAACCCGGGGTTCAAGTGGGGACGCTTGGCTGCCTTCGGGCTTCCCGCTGCGAGGCGGACTTGCACTCCGGGCTTCCGCTGCGCCCCCGTGGTCGTATTTAAGGGACAAGGCGAATGTTTGTGCACGCCGTCGCGCACAGCAGAGGACGTGGGCGAAGTATAGCGCGGGAGTACCGGTACGCATGTCCGCTCGTCGGCAACGCTGCGTAGCGGTTCATCGATACCGTGAATTGCGTCCGCGAATCGCGCCGCCGTCGGCATGCGCGCGGCGCGGATTCAGCGCGGCGCGGCGTCGAACAGGCCGTCGAGCTTGCGATGCAGGTCGCCCAGGGTGCGCGCCAGTTCGCGGTCGCGGGTTTCGTTCTCGCCGCGCAGTTGTTGCAGTTCGTGGGCGAGGTTGAGCGCGGCGAGTACGGCGACGCGGTCGAGCGCGGCCATGCGGTTGCCGCCGCGGATCTCGCGCATCTTGCTGTCCAGCAGCTTGGCCGCCAGCAACAGGCTGTCGCGTTCGGACGGCTCGCAGCCGACCGTGTACTCGCGGTCGAGCAGGCGGATGCTGACGGGTTCGCTGGCGCTCATCGGGCGGGTGCTCAGGTGTGCTGCTCGAGCGACTTCAGCCGCGCGATCATCGCTTCGACGCGGGTGCGCGCCTGCTCGTTCTTGGCCAACAGGGCCGAGCGTTCGCCGGCCAGCTGTTCCTGCTGCTGGCGCAGGCTGCGGTTCTCGTCGTGCAGACGGCGCGCGCGCTCGGCCAGCTCGTCGACGCGGTCGGCGAGCGATTGCATTTGGGCGAGCAGTTCGGCGCGGTCCATGCGGGCACGATAGGCAGGGAGCCGGGAGCCGGTCAAGCGGCCGTGGCCGGGAGCGCGCCGTCGCGTGCGCGGATGCGCCGGAGCGGGGCGGCGGTCTCAGTCCGGATCGGCGGCGGGGAGGGGCGTGGCGGGCGTGCGCGCGAGGATGAACGCCAGACATTGCTCGGGTTCCAGCGGCCGCGCCAGCCAGTAGCCCTGGATCTCGTCGCAGCCGTGCGCGCGCAGGAATTCCATCTGCGCCTCCGACTCCACGCCCTCGGCGACCACGTTCAGGCCCAGCGAATGGGCCATGTTGATGACGGTGCTGGTGATCGCCTCGTCGTCCGGGTCCCGGCCCAGATCGCCGACGAACTCCTTGTCGATCTTGAGCGTGTTGATCGGCAGCCGCTTGAGGTAGGCCAGCGAGGAATAGCCGGTGCCGAAGTCGTCGACCGCCAGGCCGACGCCGAGATCGCGGATCGCCTGCAGCGTGGCCGCGGTCTGCACCGCGTTGGCCATGATCACGCTTTCGGTGAGTTCCAGCTCCAGGCGCCAGGCCGGGATGCCGCTGTCGTCGAGCGCGCGCGCGACCACCCGCGGCAGGTCGCTGCGCAGCAGTTGCAGCGCCGAGACGTTGACCGACATCGACAGCTGGTCCAGGCCTTGCCCGCGCCAGCGCGCCAGCACCCGGCAGGCTTCGTTCATCGCCCACTCGCCGATTTCCAGGATCAGGCCGCTTTCCTCGGCCAGCGGAATGAACTGCGCCGGCGAGATGTCGCCGTACTCGGCGCTGCGCCAGCGCAGCAGGGCCTCGACGCCGGTGATGCGCTGCTCGGGCAGCGACATGCGCGGCTGGAACACCAGGCGCAGCTCGCCGCGGTCCAGGACCTTGCGCAAGGCCGCGGAGATGGTCGCGCGGCGGCGGATCTCCACGTCCATGTCCTCGGTGTAGCGCATGTAGGTGCGGCGGCCGGCGGCCTTGGCCTGGTACATCGCGGTGTCGGCGTGCTTGAGCAGGTCGGTCGGCACCTGGGCGTGGTCGGGGTAGAGGCTGATGCCGATCGAGGGCGAGATCGAAACGTCGTGGCGTTCGTCGAAATCCAGCGGGGTCTCGAACGCGCGCAGCAGGCGGCGCGCGATCGCTTCGGCATCCTCCGGCGTGTCGATGTTCTCCAGCACCACGGTGAACTCGTCGCCGCCCAGGCGGGCGACGGTGTGCTCGGCTCCGACGGTTTCCTGCAGGCGCGCGGCGGCGGCGCGCAGGATGCGGTCGCCGGCGGCGTGGCCGAGCGAGTCGTTGATGTCCTTGAAGCGGTCCAGGTCCAGGAACAGCACCGCGATGCGGTGGCCCTGCCGGCGCGCCCGCACGATCGCCCGCGACAGCCGCTCCGAGAGCAGGGTGCGGTTGGGCAGGCTGGTAAGGGTGTCGTAGTTGGCGAGGTAGCGCAGTTCCTGCTCGGCGCGCTTCTGGTCGGTGATGTCGCCGAGCACGGCGACGTAGTGGCTGCGCTGGCCGCCGGCGTCGAGCACGGCGCTGCTCTGCAGCCAGCACAGGAACTCGGCGCCGTCCTTGCGCGACTGCCAGATCTCGCCCGACCAGCGCCCGCTGCGCTCCAGTTCGGCGCGCATCTCCCGGTAGAACTCGGGGTCGTGCTGGCGGCTGTCGAGCAGGCTGGCCGAACGCCCGATCACCTCGGCGTCGCCGTAGCCGGTCATGTGGGTGAAGGCGGGGTTGATCGAGATGAAGTTGAAGTCGCGGTCGATCACCGCGACCGCCTCGGCCATGCTGCGCAGCACTTCGCTGGAAATGCGGCGGTCGCGCTCGGCGCTGCGGCTGGCGGTGATGTCGCGGGCGGTGCCGGCCACGCGCAGGGCGCGGCCCTTGGCGTCGCGTTCGACCACGCGGCCGCGCGCGCGCACCCAGCTCCAGCCGCCGCCGGGATTGCGGATGCGGTGTTCGGACAGGAACAGCGCCGCGTCGCCGCGCAGGTGCTGTTTGAGCAGGTCGAGCACGCGCTGCTGGTCGTCGGCGTGGATCTCGTGGTCGTCGACCACGTGGGTCTGGACGCCGATGTCGGGGGTCTGCGCGTGCTGTTCGTCGACGCGCATGCGGTGCATCTCGCGGCGCGCCAGGTCGTAGTCCCAGAACTGTTCGCCCGAGGCCCACAGCGCCAGCTTCAGGCGCTCCTCGCGCTCGCGGATCTGCTGGAAGTAGCCGCGTTCGCGCTGGCGGGCGCGGTGCCAGCGCCAGCCCGCGCTGGCGAGCAGGGCGATCAGCGCCAGCGCCGCGGCCAGGATCACCATCGGGTGCCGCCACAGCGGCGGGGCGACGTGGATCGGGATCACCAGCTCGCGCGAGGTCCAGACCCCGTCGCGGTTGGTGGCTTGGGCGCGGAAGGTGTAGCGGCCGGCGGGCAGGCGGGTGTAGGTGATGTCCCGGCGCATGCCGTTTTCGATCCAGCCGCGATCGAAGCCGTCCATCCGGTAGCGGTAACGGATGCTGGAATCCGGGGCGAAGTCGAGGGCGCCGACGCGCAGGCGCAGGATCCCGGCCGCGGCCGGCACGTCCAGCTGCGCCGGCTGCCACAGCGCGCCGCTGTCGACCGTGGCCTCGGCGCCGATCCAGGCCCCGAGCAGGCGCACCGGCGGGGTGTAGCGCGAGTCGTACATGCGGGTCGGCGAGAACAGGTTCAGGCCGCGCACGCCGCCGAATACGAAGCGGCCGTCGCGCAGACGGGTGAGCGCGCCGCCGTTGAATTCCAGGTCCTGCAGGCCGTCGGCCAGGCCGTAGCGACGCACCCAGCCGGGCATCACGTCGAAGCGCAGGATGCCGGCGTCGGTGCCCAGCCACAGACGTCCGTTCGGCGCTTCGGCGACGGTGAACACCACCGGCACCGGGCGGTCGTTCAGGGCCGCGCCCAGCGGGTGGGCGAAGCGGATCTCGCCGCCGTGTTCGATCGTGCGGCTGAGCCCGGAGTGGCCGCCGATCCAGACCGTGCCGTCGACGGACTCGTGCAGGGCGCGTATCAGATTGCCGGGCAGGCTGTCGGGGTTGTCGGCGCGATGGCGGTAATGGCGCATGCGCCCGCTGGCCGGTTCCAGCAGGTCCAGGCCGTCGCCGGTGCCGAACCAGATGCGGCCGCGGCGGTCTTCCAGCAAGGCATGCACCACCGGGTGGCTGAGCCCGCTGGGATCGCCCTCGCGGTAGCCGTAATGGGCGATCGCGCCGCTGGCCGGGTCGTAGCGCAGCGCGCCTTTGCCGCTGCAGCCGAGCCAGAGCGTGCCGTCGCGGGCGACGATCATGCTGCGCAGGGGCGCCGCGCTGTACGAGCCCAGGTCGATGCGTTCGAGCTTGCGCGTGGCCGGATCGAGCCGGTGCAGGCCCTGGCCGGTCGCGACCCAGAGCCGGCCGCGATCGGCGCGGGCGAAAGCCATCACCCGCACGCCGACGCCGAGCTGCGCCGTGTAATCGTCGAAGCGGTCCTGGGCCAGGTCGTAGCGCAACAGGCGCGCGTTGTCGGTGCCCAGCCACAGCCCGCCGGAGTCGTCCTCGATCAGGGCGCGCATGCTGTCGTCGGCGGCGGCGTTGCGCGGGCGGCCGCTGTCGAGGTCGAGCACGTAACTGAAACGGGTGCCGCGCGGGTCGGCCAGGGCGACGCCGCGGAAGGTGCCGCCGACCCAGAGCAAACCGCCGTGGTCGATCATCAGGCTGGCGATGGTGTCTTCCGGCAGACCGGCGTCGATACCGTCGTCTTCGCGCACCGGCTCGACCCGGCCGGTGTCGGGGTCGTAGCGGCGCAGACCGTCGCCGAACATCGACAGCCACAGGCGGTGGTCGGGCGCTTCGACTATCGCGCGCACGTCGGTGGACGGCGTCGGCGGGCCCGCTTCGGGGGGCAGGGCGCGGATCAGGCTGCGGCCGTTGCTGTGCAGGCGGTACAGGCCATCGTTGCGGCCGATCCAGACTTGACCGCGGTGGTCGCGCAGCAGGCTGGCGACCGGCTGCGGGTCGATCAATTCGACCCGGTCGTCCATGCCGATCCGATACAGACCGGTGCCGTTGCCGTACCAGACGTTGCCGTCCGTATCCGACACCAGCTTCTGCCAGGGACGGTCGCGCACGGTGTCGGGCAGCTTCAGCAGGGTCTGCCGGCGGCCGCTGGCCGGGTCCAGCCGTTCCAGGCCGGCGAGGCTGCCGATCCAGACCCGACCGGCTCGGTACAGCAGGGTCATCACCTGGCGCGAGGCCTGGCTGCCGGCCGGGGCCGGGTAACGCCGGATACGGCCGGTGCCCAGGTCCAGCCGCGCCACGTATTCGGAATAGGTGCCGACCCAGAGCGCACGGTCGCTCTCCAGGGTCAGCGCGGTGACATAGCTGTCGGGCAGGCTGGCGGGATCGCGCGGGTCGTGGCGATACGGCACGAAGCGCTGGCCGTCGTAGCGGTGCAGGCCGCCCTGGGTGCCCACCCAGACGAAGCCCTGGGTGTCCTGGGCCAGCGCGGTGACCGAATTCTGGGCCAGGCCGATATCGCTGCCCAGGCGGGTGAAGTAGTAGTCCCGGGTCGCGGCCGCCGCCGGCAGCACCGTGCCCGCCAGCGCCAGCAATGCGCTGAGCAGACCGGCGAGACGGATAACGGCTGGGCAGGGTAGACGCACGGACACCGGGTCGCAGGGCGTGGCAGCACGCAGTGTAGGCAGGCGTAGTCCGTCGCAACAAGCCGCGGCGCGGCGTTGCTAAACTGGTGCAACTCCCCCACAGCCATACCCGTGCCCGCCATCGAACTGCCCGACCTCTCCGCCGTCGACGCCCAGAGCCGCCAGCTGGCGCTCGCAGCCTCGGCTTCCGAACTCCACGGCGCGCTGTGCGGCTGGCTCGCCGGCGGCGGCGCTTCGCTGCGCGAATGGCCGGCCAAAGTGCTGGCCGACGACACCGTCGCCGCCCCGGAAACCGGCAGCGCGCTCGACCAGCTGCGCCTGGCCAGCGCAGCGCAGCTGTCCGATCGCAGTTTCGACTTCACCCTGCTGCTGCCGGACGCCGACGCCTCGCTGTCCGAGCGCAGCGGCGCGTTGTTCGACTGGTGCCGCGGCTTCCTCGGCGGGTTCGGCCTGGCCGGCGTGTCGGCGAATGCCTTGTCGGTGGAAGGCCGCGAGGCCTTGGGCGATCTGGCCAAGCTCGCCGTCGCCCAACCGCAGGACGACGGCGACGAAGAGGACGAGGAAGCGCTGGTCGAGATCGAGGAGTTCGTGCGTGTCGCCGCGCTGCTGTTGCACGGCGACTGCGTGCTGGCCGCGCAGCATCGGCAGCGCCTGAACTGAGCCCGGCGCCGCGACCATGAGCAACGCATCCGGTATCGCCAGCCACATCCCCGCCAAGGCCTACGCGCGCCGCCGCAAGCAGCTCATGCGCATGGCCGGCGACGACGCCATCCTGGTGCTGCCGGCGGCGAACGAGGTGATCCGCAGCCGCGACACCCACTACCCGTACCGGCAGGATTCCGACCTGTGGTACCTCACCGGTTTCCCCGAGCCCGAGGCGGTACTGGTGCTGGTGCCGGGCCGCAAGCACGGCGAAACCCTGCTGTTCTGCCGCGAGCGCGATCTCGAACGCGAAGGCTGGGACGGCCCGCGCTTCGGCCCCGAAGGCGCGGTCGAGGCCTTCGGTCTCGACGACGCCTATCCGATCGCCGACCTCGACGACATCCTGCCGGGCCTGCTCGAAGGCCGTTCGCGCGTCTACTACCACTTCGGCCGCGATCAGGAATTCGATCTCAAGCTGATCGGTTGGCTCAACCGCGTGCGCGCGATGGTGCGCCAGGGCGCGCAGCCGCCGCACGAGTTCCTCGAGCTCGGCCATCTGCTCGACGAGATGCGCCTGTTCAAGGACCGCGACGAACTCAAGCTGATGCAGCGCGCCGCGGACATCAGCGTGCAGGCGCACGAGGTCGCTATGCGCGCAGCGCGTCCGGGCGTGCGCGAGTACGAACTGCAGGCCGAACTGGAACGCGTGTTCCGCATGCACGACGCCGAACCGGCTTACGGCAGCATCGTCGGCGCCGGCACCAACGGCTGCGTACTGCATTACCGAGCGAACAACGGCCAGGCGCGCGACGGCGATCTGATCCTCATCGACGCCGGCGCCGAGTTTCGAGGCTATGCCGCCGACATCACCCGCACCTTCCCGGTCAACGGCCGCTTCAGCGCGCCGCAGCGCGCGCTGCACGATCTGGTCGGCGCGGCCCAGGCCGCCGCATTGGCGCAGGCGCGCCCCGGCGTGGCCTACGAGGCGGGTCACAACGCCGCGGTGGAAACCCTGACCGAAGGCCTGCTCAAGCTCGGCCTGCTCAAGGGCAAGCTGGAGAAGAACATCGCCGACGGCAGCTACCGCCGTTTCTATCGCCACAAGACCGGGCATTGGCTGGGCCTGGACGTGCACGATGTCGGCGAATACCGAATCGAGGGCGAGTCGCGCCTGCTCGAACCGGGCATGGTGTTCACGATCGAGCCGGGTCTGTACGTATCGCCCGACGACGCCACCGTGGATGCGAAGTGGCGCGGGATCGGAATACGCACCGAAGACGATGTGCTGGTCACCAAGGACGGCTACCAGGTGTTGACCGACAAGCTGGGGCGCAGCGCTGACGAGATCGAAGCCCTGATGGCGAAGTAAGGCGGTATGTTCCGCTCTGTTGGCGTTTTCGCCTTGGGGTAGGAGCGGCGTGAGCCGCGACCGCGACCTCCGTCTTCCGACGGACGTTCCGCTACGGCTTCGCCTTCTGCCTTCTGTGGGAGCGGCGTAAGCCGCGATCGCGAACTCCGAGGTTCGGCGAAGGTTTCGATTCTCAAGTCAACGGCTTCCGCCCGCTGCGCGTGTGGGTCACTTTCTCTTGCCACTCGCCTTTGGGTAGGAGCGGCGTGAGCCGCGACCGCGACCTTCGGCTGTTGCGTGAGTTTCGATGCGGATCGGCTTCGGAGCGGCGTGAGCCGCGACCACGACCTCCGGCTGCCGCGCTGGTTTCGATTCGGATCGGCTTCGCTTTCTGCTTTCTGCTTTCTGTGGGAGCGGCGTGAGCCGCGATCGCGAACTCCGGGTTTCTGCGATGGCTTCGGTTCTTTAGAGCAACAGCTTCCGCCCGCTGCACATGCGGGTCACTTACCCACCCGCCTTGGGGTAGGAGCGGCGTAAGCCGCGATCGCGAACTCCGAGGTTCGACGAAGGTTTCGATTCTCAAGTCAACGGCTTCCGCCCGCTGCGCGTGCGGGTCACTTTCTCTTGCTAGCCCAAGAGAAAGTAACCAAAGAGAAGGGCTTGCCTAGACAACGGAACATCCTGTTCCTCGAAAAACGGCGCGCGTCCTGCGCGCCGCCCTTCGGGTCTGAGTGGGGTTGGGTGAGTGCGGGGCATTGGATTTCAATGCCGCGGCAACCGCAACCGCAACCGCAACCGAATCTGCAGTCGCAACTGCCATCGCAAGCGACTGTTTGGGTTTTTTCCGTCATCTCCGCGAAGGCGGGATCCAGTGGCTTCAGCGCCCAATCACGCTTAGGTGCATACGTCCCAGCGTTCGCTTGCCTCACAAATGCCGCGGCACCTTAGCCTCCAGCAGCTCCACCAGCGCCGGTTCCATGTAGTCGTACTCGTCCGGTATATCCAGGCACACCACGCGCTTGCCCTTTAGCTGGGTGCGAAACCGTTGTTGCAGCTTGGCGCGCTGTGCCTTCTCCATCACGAAGATCAGCTCCGCCCATTCGACCAGGTCGGCACCCAGCGGCTGCTCCGCGTCGTGCTTGAGCCCGGCCGAGGCGACCTCGAGGTCGGCCCGGCCGCCGAACAAATGCTCGGCGGTCGGGCTGCGCAGCCGGTTCTGGCCGCAGACGAACAAGACCCGCTTCATCGCATCGCGCGGTTCAGGCCGCTTCCGCGAAACCGTCGCGGGTCAGGTTGATCGGCGCGCCGTCGGTGCAGACCACGTCGTCCTCGATGCGGATGCCGCCGTAGGGGCGGAATTGCTCGATCCGGTTCCAGTCCACCGCATCGGCGTGAGGGCCCTGCTTGAGGCCGTCGAGCAGCAGGTCGATGAAGTAGACGCCCGGTTCGATTGTCACCGCCATGCCGACGCCCAGTTCGCGGGTCAGGCGCAGGTAGGGCTGGCCCTCGGGCTTGGCGATGGTGCCGCCGCGGTCGGAGGCGGCGAAGCCGGCGACGTCGTGGACCTGCAGGCCGATGCCGTGGCCGATGCCGTGCGGGAAGAACACGTTGCTGACGCCGGTTTCCAGCGCCGACTCGGGCGAGAGCTTGATCACGCCGAAGTCCTTGAGGATGCCGGACAAGGCCAGATGGGCGTCGAGGTGGATGCGCTTGTAGTCGGTGCCGGCGCGGACCTGGTCGCACATCTTAAGCTGGGCCGCGTCGACTGCGTCGATCAGGGCCTGGAACTCGCTGCCGGCGTCGGCGGCGTAACTGCGGGTGATGTCGCAGGCATAGCCGTGGTGGCTGGCGCCGGCGTCGATCAGGAAGCTGCGCAGCTGCGCCGGTGCCTCGCGCTCGAGCTCGGTGTAGTGCAGCACGGCGCCGTTCTGGTTCAGGGCGACGATGTTGTTGTACGGCAGGTCGGCGCCTTCCTGGCGCGCGGCGGCGCAGTAGGCCAGATGGATGTCGAACTCGCTGCCGCCGTTACGGAACGCTGCCTCGGCGGCGCGGTGCGCGCGCACGCCGCGGCGGGTGGCGGCCCGCATCATCTGGACTTCGTACGGGGTCTTGTAGGCGCGGTGGAATTCGAGATAGTCGATCGCCGGCTGCGGGTTGTTGGGCACGTAGGCACCCAGCGCGCTCTGCGGCTCGCCGAGGATCGCGCAGCGCGCAGTGTCGGACGGCAGATGGGCGAGGGCTTCCTCGGGCTTGCGGATCACCACGATGTCGAAGTGATCGACCCAGTAGCCGCTGGGCGCCTGCGGCACCACATGCCAGTAGTCGAACGGTTGCAGGTAGATGAGCTTGGGCTTGCGTCCCGGCGTCGCGACCAGCCAGCTGCCCGGGTTGCGGGTCAGCGGCAGCCAGGCCTTGAACTGCGGGTTCACGGCGTAGGGATAGTCGCGATCGTCGAAGAACTGGTAATGCGAGGTCCCGCTGGGCACGACCAGGTGATCGAGACCGGCGCGCTCCAGTGCCTCGTGAACGCGACCTTGAAGCTCGGCCAGGTGGGCGGGGTACAGGCTCGCTGGATCGTGGGACATCAGGGAAGTTCTCTGGGGGGGGTCGGGGATTTTGACGGATTCCGTCCGTTCCCGCAGGCCGGCTGCGTAGCCAGAGGTCGAACAAATGTTGCGCCGCCGCATCCCACCTGGTTCGTGAAAACCGCGATTTCGCCGGGGAAAATGCCGGATCGCGATGCCGTAGCGGCGGCCACGCACCCGCACAAACGAGCCTCGGCGCGACGGAGTATGCTGCCGGCCTGCGCATACCAACGCGTATGGGGGAGGGACTCGATGGCAGACCCGGCGCCGTCAGCGCGCGAACCGGCATCGCTCGCCGACTATGGCGAGGATTGCGCCAGCCAATGGGAGAACATCTCCCTGCAGTACCGCGCGCCGTTGCGCGGATTCTTCTCCAAGCGAGTCAAGGATCCGGCCGAAGTCGAAGACCTGACCCAGGAGGTGTTCCTGCACCTGGTTCGGCGCGCGCGCGGCGGGCCGATCGAGCATGTAAAACAGTACGTTTTCCAGATCGCCGCCAACGCCCTGCGCGACTGGGGCCGCCGTCGCCAGGTCCGCGACCAGGACGCGCACGAGTCCTTCGACGAGGAAATTCACCAACCCGCTACGGAAATCTCGCCGGAGCGCGTCTTACTGGGAGAGGAGGCGGTGAAACTGGCTGTCGCCGTCCTGCGTGCGCTGCCGCAGCGTACGCGCGACGTGTTCGTGCTGCGCACAATGGAGAAGCGGAAATATATGGACATTGCCAACATGTTGGGCATTTCGGTGCGGGCCGCCGAAAAGCATATGGCCAAAGCGCTGGCGCAACTGGGCCGCGCGATGGACTCGGAGACGCCGGAATGAGCCGGGGCATGCAAGCCGGATGCGATCCGGTCGCCTGCGTCTGTGCGGTCGGGCCGGACGTGTCGAGGGAGGGCGTCGGATGAACGGGAAAACCACGCCCATCGCGAGCGGACCGGGTCCCTTGCCGGACGATATCGACGAAGCGGCGGCGCGCTGGAGCGAAGTCCTGCGCGATGCCGACCCCGACGCCGACGCGTCCCTGCGCGCAGCCTTCGAATCCTGGCGCGCTGGCTCGCAGGCGCACGCCACTGCATTCCGGCGGGTGGAGGCCGCGCACGCGTTGGCGCGCGCGATCGCCGATGCGCCGGAGATGCTGGAGCTGCGGCGCGAGACCCTGGCGCGCGCAGCGAACGCCCGGCCGTCGTGCGCGCCGCGCATCTACGCTTACTCGATCGCCGCCTCGCTGGTGGCCGTCGCCGCGATCGGTCTGCTGATCCTGCGGCCCGATGCGCCGGGCCGGATGGTCCGGGACATGCAGGACGCGATCGCCGGCAACGTCCACGAAACCGGCATCGGCCAGCGTTCGGAGGTGAAGCTCGACGACGGTTCGGTGGTCACCCTGAACACCGATAGCCGGGTCTCGGTGCATTACGAAGGCAGGATGCGCGCGGTGACGCTGGAGCGCGGGCAGGCCCTGTTCAAGGTGGCGAAGGACCGCTCGCGACCGTTCGTCGTCACCGCGGACGGTCGCCAGGTGACCGCGCTGGGCACCGAGTTCGAGGTCCACATGTCCGAACGCCTGTTCGAGGTGACCCTGCTCGAAGGCCGCGTGACCGTGACCCGCGAACGCACGCAGCCGACCGCGATCGCCGTCGCGCCGACCGCGGAACTGCAGCCGGGCCAGCAGTTCGTCGCGCTGGCGGCGGCCGTGCCGCAGGTGCGCGCGGCCGACGTAAGGCGGGAAGTGAGCTGGCGGCACGGCCAGGTCGTGTTCGAGAACGAGAGCCTCGCCGACGCCGTCGCCGAGATCAACCGCTACTCGCGCAACCAGATCGTGCTCGGCGATACGCGTCTGGCGGCGCTGAAGATCAGCGGTGCGTTCAATACCGGCGACACCGACACCTTCGTCGACGCGGTGACCGCCTACTTCCCGATCGAACGCGCGGTAAGCCAGAGCGACGCGATCGTGCTGAAGCCGCGCGCGCCCGAGCGCGGCTGACGGCTCTTGCCTCCGATCCTCCCGTACGTGGCGCAGCAATGCGCCGCGTCGGGTTGCGTCGTGCCCGGCGGCCTCGCGTTCGATTGGTGTCGCGGCGCTCGCCGGCGCAGGCGCGGCCGGTACCGATCCCGCGCCGATGCGATCGCGGGCGAGGCGATGCCGCGGAACGCAGCTGCGATTTTGTTGCGCTGCAAAACAATTCCGAGGCGATCGGCGGGTTTCGCCGCCCGCATCGCGATTGCGCCGGGACGGGTTCGGGTTTTCCGAATCGCTGCGTCCTTACAAACACGAGGCCACGCGAAGAGGGCCCGCCACCGGAGGGGAACCGATGCGAGTGCAAGACCAGAAGCGACTGTCGAGGCGTGTGCTCAAACCCTGTGTGCTGCTGCTGGCGTTGCTGCCGTATCTGACCGCCTATGCCCGCGGCGATGCGATCACCGCCAGGTTCGATATCCCGCAGCAGCGGCTCGATGCCGCCTTGTCGGAATACGCGCGCCAGAGCGGCCAACAGTTGCTGTATTCGCCCGAACTCGCGGTCGGCAAGACCGGACGCGCGGTGCGCGGCGAGAAGCCGACCTTACAGGCGCTGGACGAACTGCTCGCAGGCACCGGTCTCAAATACTCGACCAGCGCATCCGGCGCGATCCTCATCAACGGCAGCGCGGGCGGACATTCGGCGTCGGAGGACGCCAAGCCTCCTGCCGACGCGGTGCCACCGGGAAACGCAGAGGGGACCGCTGACACGCAGCCGGCGGCGGACTCCCAGGCAGAACCGCAAACGGCGCCCGATCCCACCGCTACGGCCAAGGCCCAGGCGGCGACCAATCTCGACACCATCGTGGTCACCGCGCAGAAGCGCGTCGAGCGCATTCAGGATGTGCCGATCGCGATCAGCGCGTTCAGCGGCGACGATCTGGGCGACCGCAAGATCGAAACCGGCGGCGATCTGGTGACGGCGACGCCGAACGTCACGTTCAGCAAAACCAACTTCGCCAGCTACAACTTTCAGATCCGAGGCATCGGCACGCAGGCCTTGTCGGTGACCACCGATCCGGCCGTGGCGATCAGCTTCAACAGCACGCCGATGATCCGGAACCGTCTGTTCGAACAAGAATACTTCGACGTGGACCGGGTCGAGGTGCTGCGCGGGCCGCAAGGCACCTTGTACGGCCGCAACGCCACCGCCGGCGTGGTCAACATGATCCCGAAGCTGGCCGACCCCAGCGCCTACGAAAGCTGGTTCAAGGTCGAAGCCGGCAATTTCGACAGCAAGCGGTTCAGCGGCATGGTCAACCTGCCGATCAACGAGGCGCTGGCGTTCCGCATGGCCGGCGCCTGGACCGACCGCAGCGGCTACATCGAGAACACCGCCACCGGCAGGGATGTCGACGATCGCAGCCTGTGGTCGACGCGCGCCTCGGTGGTGTTCAAACCCAGCGACGCGACCAACCTGAGCCTGGTCTGGGAGCATTTCGACGAAGACGACAGGCGTGCGCGCACCGGCAAGCAGCTGTGCCATACCGACCCCGGCGCTACCGACGTCGACGGCATTCCGCCGAACAGCTTCGATCGCAACTTCATGAGCCAGGGCTGCGCGGACGGTTCGCTCTACGATCGCGGCGCCTTCGGCCTGCCCAACGGCGGCAGCCTGCCGTGGGTGCTGGCGAGCGGCACCTTTCCCGGCACACTGGCCTCGGCGCTCGATCCCGACGGCAACTTCGTCGGCCCGATCTACCTCATTCCGCCGGGCGTGAACCCCTACGAGGGCCGCACCCAGTCGACCGACCTGCGCCAGATCGAGACCACCTACGATCCCAGGTTCCAGGCCAAGAACGATGTCGTCCAGTTCAACTTCGACACCGAAATCAACGAGAACCTGAAGTTCGTCTCGCAGACGCTGTACACGCGCGACAAGTACTACTCGACCCAGGACTACAACCGCTTCCAGTCCAATGCGGTGTTCACCGACACCGATCCGCTGGTGCAGATCACGCCCAACGGCGATCTGGCGCCGGCCTATCCGCTGGCGCCGAAGGGCGTGCTCTGCGACCCGCAGCTGGGATGCTCGGACCGCATGCTGGGGGTCGACCTGGTCGATTCCTATAGCAAGCAGTGGTCGCAGGAGTTCCGCCTGCAGTCGATGTCCGAAGGGCCGTTCAATTTCAGCATCGGCGCCAACTACCTGTACTACTCGGTCGACGAAAGCTACTACGTCTTCAACAACGTCTTCACCGCGATCGCGCGGAACTTCAACAATACCGCCGGCGTCGGCCTGGGTTCCGGCAATACCCCGGTCGACTGCCCGCAGGGCAACGGTGGCGCGACTGTCAACGGCTTGTCCGGCTATCCCTGCGTCTACATCGACCCGAACTCGCTCGACAGCATCGACGGCCAGGGACACAACTATTTCCGCAGCCGCAACGTCGCCAAGACCAAATCCGCCGCCTTGTTCGGCGAGGCCTACTGGCAGCTGTCCGACACGGTCAAGCTGACCGCCGGTCTGCGCCTGACCCGCGACACCAAGATCACCACGCCGTATCCGAGCCAGACCCTGCTGTCGTCCACCAAATCCGGCCCGCCGTACTACTCCTTCGTCGGCGCCGGCTTCGTCAACAGCGGCTACCCGGCGCTGCCCGATGTCCGTCAGACCTGGAACGAGCCGACCGGACGCCTGGTGCTGGACTGGAAACCCGACCTGCCGTTCACCGACAGCACCCTGGTGTATCTGTCGGGCTCGCGCGGCTACAAGGCCGGCGGCACCAACTCGCCGGCCATCGGCGCCGATCCCGATTTCCTCAGCTTCACCCAGCGCGATCTCGGATTCGATGCGGAGTTCGTCAACGCGTTCGAGCTCGGCATGAAGAACGTAATGGCCGACGGCAAGCTCAATCTGAACGCCACCGTGTTCTACAACGACTACCGTGGCTATCAGGTTTCGCAGATCCAGGACCGCGCCACCTTCAACGAGAACTTCGACGCCAAGACCTGGGGCGCGGAAATCGAACTGGCGTGGCGGCCGACGCCGTCGTTCCAGCTCAGCGGCAACGTCGGCTTCCTGCGCACGCGCCTGGACGACAACCAGTACTCGATCGACGTGATGAACCGCACCCAGGGCAATCCCGACTGGGTCGTGTTGCGGCCGTGGGTGCAACAAGCCTCGAACTGCATCGCGCCGCGCGACAAGGTGGCGCAGGTCATGGCCCTGATCTACGCCGGCGGCGACGTCACCTCCAATGCCGGCATCATCCTCAACAGCTTCTGTTCGCTCAATTATCCGGTCGCGGTGGGCGGATTCACGCCGGGCGGCTCCTGGGGCGATGCGTTCGGGTTCTTCTACGACCCGCGTACCGATGCGCCGAACGGCGGCCAGGGCTTTGCGGCCAACGTCGGCGGCAACGAGCTGCCGAATGCGCCGCACATCACCGCCAGCCTCAGCCCGCAGTACACGTTCTTCACCGCGCACGGCGATTTCACCGTGCGTGCCGACTTGTACTACCAAGGCGCGAGCTGGGCGCGCATCTACCAGGACGAGATCGACCGCCTGCACGACTGGGGCAACGTCAACCTGTCGCTGACCTGGCAGAAGCCCGAAGCCGATCTGACCGTACAGCTCTACGTCAAGAATCTGCTCGACGGCAAGGCGATCACCGGCACCTTCCTCAACAGCGACGACAGCGGCCTGACCGCGAACGTGTTCACGCAGGACCCTCGCATCATCGGCATCTCGCTGCGCAAGGGCTTCTTCTGAAGCCCGACCTTCCTCCCATCCCTGCCGGCGTCGCTAGCGCAAACCGGCAGGAAGTGTCGCCACGGCATCCGATCCATCGTGGCAAACCCGCCTGACGCATCGAGCGTCCGGCGATTCCGGTCGTACTCGTACAAGGAGAGTTGAATACCATGAAGCTTAAGTCAGCCATACTCGCTGCCTGTGTTGCGGCAGGCGCGTTCTGCTCATCTTCCGCTTTCGCCGGTTGGGAAATCTATGACGCCGGGACCGCGACCTGGGGCGACGGAACCGTCGTCCTCTCGGGCCCGACCTCGGCTACCGTCAACGGCATCCCGGCGCCGTGCACCGCCAACTTCACGCTCACGGTAACGGGCGGCGTGGCCGTGGTCTCGGCCGCCACCTTCACCGGCAGCTCGACCTGCAACAACATCACCTCCAGCGCCGCGACCCCGCCGCACTGGTCGGTGTCGGGCACCGCTTCCGGTACCTCGGTGTCCACGACGGTCGGCGGAATCAGCATCACGATCCTGGGCAAGACCTGCACCGGCAGCGTCGCGGGCACGCTGACGAACGCGCATCCCTACGGCGGCGGCAGCAACGGATTCTCGTTCCCCGTCACCAGCCTGCCCGTCACCGGCGGCGGCACCTGCACGGTCAAGTCGAATCCCTCGCTGACCGCCAGCAAGCCCATCCAGCTGACGCCTTGAATGCGGACATCCGTGCGATCGGACCCTAGGCATCGATCGTAAGCACGGCCACGACGCCGACGGCGCCCGCGTTTTGGTACGGGCCATCCCCGCCGCTACGAGCACGGATCGCTCAAAGCATGGATCGCTTTAAGCGGCGCGGGATGGGCCCACCGCCGTCGGCATGGACGGCGCCGCGATCCGACGGTTCGCGGCGCACCGGGCCATCGCCGAAACGGCTCTCCCATTCCATCCAGGAGTTAAACATGTTCAAGACGACGCTTTCCGTGGCTTTTGCCACGGCCTTAGCCGGAATCGCCGTCACGTCCGCCGCATCCGCGGCCGTACCCACCGGTCCCTACGCGATCTTCAAGTACTGCCCGTACAACAATCCGCAAGTCGGCGCCTGCGTGGTCAACACCACCACTTCCGGCACGCTCGCGATGGGCGCGACCACCTTGCCGATCACCCAACCGATCGTGTTGCAGGGCGGTGTGATCGACACCGGCCCCTCGCCGCTCTACGACGCGGTGGGCGCGGCGACGCTGTCGGCTCCGGCGGCGAAAGTGCCCGGCGGCCTGCTCGGCATCACCAACCCCTTGCCGGAGTGGCCGCTCCCGCTCTGGGTCGCGTTCTGGAACATCGTCGGCACGGTCAACGACGTGACCGCGACCATGGAGCCGGTCGACGCCATCCAGACCAACTTCGGCAATGCGCTGTTTCCTCCGGACGACGGCAGCGACCCCACCGCGGCGACGCTGAAGGTGCGCGTGCGCCTGCAGAACCCGTTCCTGGGCAACAGCTGCTATATCGGCTCGGCGCAGAACCCGATCACGATCAAGCTGCAAACCGGCACCACCCAGCCGCCGCTGCCGAATCTGCCGATTTCGGGCAACCCGGGCAGCTACGACTTCGAGACGACCGATCCGGACAACGGCTACAGCGTGCTCCACATCAGCGACAACACCCTGGTCGACAACTCGTTCGCGGTGCCGGCGGCGAAGGGCTGCGGCAACATCGCCTTGGGCTTGCCGATCATCACCCAGCTGCTCGATACGCTGGTCTCGGGCGCGGTGAACCTGAAGGTGGGCCTGCCCTCGGCCTCGGGCAAGAACACCGCCATCATGAGCGGCAAGTCCGCCATCGCCGGTACGCCGTCCGTGCTATCCAGCGTTCAATAAGTGACGGACGATTCGCGCAACGCAACACCCTACGCAAGGCGGTTCGCGAGAACCGCCTTGCGATACTATCGAGGCATGAATCGAGGGGTTCTGTGGATGGCGCTGGTTGCGACGGCCGTAGCCGTCGGCGCGTATTGCTTCGGACGCTTTGGGGACGGTCAGGCCGCGGCGGAGACCAATTCGGTACGGGCCGGGACGCAGGCCGAGACGCCTGCGGTGGCCAGTGGAAACCCCGGTTCCGCAACGACGCTTCAAGTCTCGGTGTCGCCCGGTTCGGCTGCCGCACCGTTGAAGGAAGCATTCGCGCAGTTGCAGGCGCAAGCCGAGGCCGGCGATGCCGTCGCTGCGACCCGCCTGTATCGAAATGTCGGGTTTTGCAGCCGCTTGCCCGCGCTAGATTGGATGTTGACGAGCACCGCCGACGAGCTGCTCGCGCAAAAGACCGACAAGATGGATGCGCAGCAACTGCGGGATTACAAGATCCAGCTCGATGCGATCGAAGAGCGCAAGCCGGTCATGAAGCGCTTCCACGATCTGTGCGACGGAGCCAGCGCCGAAATGCTCGCCAGCCTGGTGCCCAGCCTCAAGCGTGCCGCCGAACTCGGCGACGTCGATGCGCGCGCCTGCTATCTCAAGCAGGGGCCGAACGTCGATCCGCGCAGTTTCGCGACGCGGCCCGAGTTGCTCGACGGCTATCGTCGCAGCGTCCATGCCCTGATCGATTCCGGTATGCAGGCAGGGGATTGGAAAGTGGTCGACATCGTCCGCCATGCGTCCCGAGTCGGCTCCGACAGCCTGCTTGCCGGCCTGCTGGGTTCGGACCCTACGCTGCACTATCGCTATCTCAAGCTCTATCGCCTCGGCATGGGGCCGCGCGATGGCGCCCGACTGGATCAGCAGCTCGATTCCGCGGCCGCCTTGCTGTCTCCGGCGCAGCGCATGGACGCGGATGTCTGGGCGCAGACCACCTTGCAGAAGAGTTTCAGCGGTTACTCTGCGCAGGAAACGCCCGAGGGCTGGGATCCTTGCGGGTTCTCCTACGAATGAAACCTCTCTTCGGCGATACGCAGACGACTCCATCCAGGTCTTGTGCATGAGCAAATATCGCTTCCTACTGTGGGCTTGCCTAGTGCTGGCAGCCTTGTTCGGCGCCTATCTGCTCGGCCGCAAGGAAGGATCGAGCGGGCATCCGGCGGCGCTGCCGGCGACCGCCGCGGCGGATCCCGCCGGCCAGGCTCCCGGCAGCGAGCTGCCGATCGTCGCCAAGGCGAGTCTCGACTTCGACCGGGGCGCGTCGATGCCGCCGCTGGGCACGCCGCTGAAGATGGTGTATGCGCAATTGCAAGCGCAGGCGAACGCGGGTGACGCCAGGGCGGCAGCGCGATTGTTACGCGACCTCAACCGTTGCAGCCGTTTGCGCGCCACCGAATGGTCGACGATGCGCAATGCCGGCGAGCTCACCGAGCACAAGACGGAAAATTTGAACGCGGCGCAGTTGCGGACTTATCAGGCCCTGCTCGAGTCCGCCGAGATCCGGCAGCGCGAGGTGGAAGAAGGGCGGACCTTGTGCGCCGATGTCGGCGACGAGATTCTCGATACCTTGAACGCGAACATGGCCCAGGCCGCCCGGCTCGGCGACGCCGACGCGCGCGCCTGCTATCTCAGCCGCGGGCCGCTGTACGACCAGCGCGGCCTGCTCAAGCAACCGGCTGCGCTCGGCGCGTACCGCCGCGAGGCGACGGCGTTGATCGAGAGCGGCCTGGCCGCCGGGGACTGGCGGGTCGTCGATCTGCTGCAGAGCGCCTACGAGCCGGGCTCGCAGAGCCTGCTGGCGGGCTTGGTCGGCACCGACGTGGACCGGCACTATCGTTATCTCAAGCTTTATCGTCTCGGCGCGGAAAACTTCCGGGCGGCCCAGATCGACCGACAGCTCGCGCTCGCCGCGGCGAACCTGAGTCCGGCGCAGCGCGCCGAAGCCGACGAGTGGGCGCAAACGACGCTGCGCGAGAACTTCAACGGCGCCTCGACCGCCGGCACACCGCAGGGCTGGGATGCCTGCGCGCCTTTCGGGGGCTGAGCCAGATCGGCACGCGTGAGCTTAGAACGGGGATGGCGTGACGCGCGTCGCACGGGTCAGTCCGGGCCCAGCTTGAGGCAGCGGCGCGTCTGGGGCGGCCAGCCAAACTGGCCCGGAGCCCTTCGGCCGAGCCGGCCGTAGTGCGGTTCAAACCGCTCAGGGAAAGCCGAGGCGGAACGTCCCGACAGCGGCTATGCCGCTTCTCTCGCTGTAAGGACCGGTATCAGCATCGACTGAGTCTGGAGAGGCACGACGCCGGCGAGCGCCGGATCCCGACCGAGTCGCGCCGGCATGGTCGCGCCTGCGCGGATCGCGGCGCATGGCCGCTCGCATCCTCTGGATTCCGTAGGGAACTTGTAGACGCGTCGTCACTCAAGGCAGGCGATCGCCGGCCATGGCCAGAAGGTGGACGGGCGGCCATGCGCCGAAGACCGCGCGGCGCGGTTGAAGCGGCTTTGGACAGGGAGGGTCTTGCGCGGATTGCGGATCGCCACGACGGCGTAGACTGATCCCGAGGTTCGAGCCCTAGGTAGTGCGGGCCCGCCGGCCGCGACCAGGCGTTCGAGACCGGCATGCCTCGGGCCTCGTGAACGCAATGTCGAAGCTGGGCGAGGTGGGCGGGGTAGGATCGCTGGATCGCGGGACATCATGGAGGGTCTCTTGGGGACGTCCAGGGATTTCGACGGATTCTCTTCGTCCTCGCAGGGCGGCTCGGTCGACGGCGGGCGCGGCTTCGCCGGTTCCGGCAATCCGCCGACCGACGTTTCCGACCGGATCGCGCCGCTGGGCGTGCCGGCATGGGCCTTGAGCCTGCTCGCGCTGGCTTTCGGGGTCGCCCTGACCCTGTGGCTGGGCGGCGCGCAGGAGCGGCGCGTGGTCGACGATCGCACCGCCGCGCTCGAGAGCAGCGCCGAGCGCGGCTATCACTCGGTGGTCGATCGCCTGCAGGCCTGCGAACTGCTGCTGCGCTCGGTCCAGACCCTGTTCCTGACCTCGGACGAAGTCACGCCCGCCGAATTCGCCAACCTCTACGCCAACGTGCGGCCGCGCGAGCGCTTTCCCAGCCTGCTGGCGATGGCCTATTCGCGCCGCGCGCCGCGAGTGGACGGCGATCACTACATCACCGACCTGGTCGCGCCGCTGGCCGGCAACGAGCGCGTGGTCGGGCTGGACGTGAACCTGCAGCCGACCAATCTGGTCGGCGTGCTGAGTTCGCGCGACAGCGACCGCGCGGTGCTGTCGGCGCCGTTCCGGCTCGCTCAGCAGCGCGGCCCCGATTCGCGTCGCGACGGCGTGACCATGCGTCTGCCGGTATTCACCGCCGGCCCGCCGCCGGCCACGCAGGAGGAGCGTCGCGCGCGCATGCGCGGCTCGATCGCGATCTCGTTCCACGCCGGGCAACTGATCGAGGGTGGCCTGGGCGAGGAGGCGCGTCGCCAGCTGCAGGTCGAAGTCAGCGACGTCACCGACGGTACCGCGCCGGACAAGGCGATTCCGCTGTTCGCGACCGGCCCGGCCCCGGCCGCGGCCACGGGATATAGGTTCGAACGCGACATCGACTACGGGGGGCGTCGCTGGCGGGTGCGCATGCGCGCGCTGAATTCGGTCAAGAACGGCGTGAGCGGGCACAACTGGGTGCTGCTGCCGGGCCTGCTGGCGAGCGTGCTGCTGGCGGCGCTGGTGTGGTCGGTCGCGCGCACGCGCCGGCTGGCGCTGGAGCTGGGCTCGCGCATGAGCCGCCGCTACCGCGAGAGCGAAGAGCGCTTCCGTGTCCTCAACGAACTGCTGCCGGCGCTGGTGCTGCTGGCGCGCCGCGACGACGGCAGCATCACCTACGCCAACCAGGCCTCGCGCGCGCGCCTGGGCGAGGCCATATACGAAGTGCCGCTGCCGGAGCTGTTCGAGGACGAACTGCTGCGCGACAAGCTGCGCGCGGCCGACCTGGTCGACTGCGCCAACGCCGAGGCCATGCTGCGTAGCGTCAACGGCGACCGCTTCTGGGCCAACGTGTCGATCACCGGCGTGGTGCTGGAGGGCCGTTCCAAGCTGCTGATGGTCGCTTCCGATATTTCCGAGCAGCGCCAGCTCACCGAATTGCTGACGTATCAGGCCAGTCACGACACCTTGACCGAGCTCTACAACCGGCGCGAGTTCGAGCGCAGGATCGAGCGCGTGCTGGTCGCCGTCGCCGCGGGCGGCCCGCCGTGCGCGCTGCTGTATATCGACCTGGACCAGTTCAAGCTGATCAACGATACCTCCGGCCACGTCGCCGGCGATCAGCTACTGAGCCAGCTGGCGACGATGATGAGCGTGCACTTGCGCGGCGGCGACGTGCTCGCGCGCCTGGGCGGCGACGAATTCGGCGTGCTCGCCACCGAAGTCCACGACCTCGCCGGAGCGATGCTGGTGGCCGAGCGTCTGCGCGAGCACATCGACGGCTACGTGTTCGTATGGGAGCAGCGCACCTACACCGTCACCGCGAGCATCGGCGGGGTGATGCTGGACCGCGCCAACGTGACCCTCAAGGATCTACTGTCGCAGGCCGATACCGCTTGCTACATGGCCAAGGAGGGCGGCCGCAATCGCGTGCATTTCTATTCCGAGCACGACGACAACGCCGCGCGCCGGCGCAGCGAGATGGAATGGGCCAATCGCCTGCGCTGGGCGATCGACGAGGGCCGGCTGCTGCTCAAGTACCAGGAGGTCTGGCCGCTGTCGGCGGACGCCGAGCCCGGGCTGCACCTGGAGCTGCTGCTGCGCTTCCGCGACGAGGAGGGCCGGCTGGTGGTGCCCGGCGCCTTCATTCCCGCGGCCGAACGCTACGGCTTGATGCCGATGATCGACCGCTGGGTGATCGAGACCGCATTGGCCAACTTCGACCGCCTGCATCCGTCCGGCCAACAGCTGCGCACGGCGACCATCAACCTCTCCGGCGCCAGCATCGAGGACGAGACCTTGGCCGACCTGATCCTGGAGCTGCTCAAGCGCCACGCCGTCGAGCCGCAGCGGGTCTGCTTCGAGATCACCGAGACCGTGGCGGTACGCAACCTGGCCCAGGTCGCGCGCTTCATCGAGCGTCTGCGCGCGGTCGGCTGCCGGTTCGCGCTGGACGATTTCGGTGCCGGCATGTCTTCGTTCGGCTACCTCAAGAATCTGCCGGTGGACATCATCAAGATCGACGGCGCCTTCATCCGCGATCTGCTCACCGATCCGATGAGCCATGCCATCGTCAAGGCGGTGACCGACATCGGCCACCAGCGCGGACTCAAGGTGATCGCCGAGTGGGTGACCAGCGACGAAATCCTGATGGAGTTGGGGGCGATGGGCGTCGACTACGCCCAGGGCTACGCCTTGCACCAGCCCGAGCCGGTGCCGTTCCACCGGCGTTGATGTCGTCGCGCGACGCCCAACGACGTCGTCGGTCGCGCCCGTTCGCGCCTTACTCGTAGGTGCCGCCCGGCGAATCCAGCCACTGCCGCAGCTGCAGCATCTCGCTTTCGAGCATGGTGATGAAGCGCAGGCCGGTCCAGGTCTGGCCCGGCATGCTGGCGCGGTCCTGCCACAGCAGGTGCGCGCCGACTTCGATCGGCGAGGTGTGGTGCGGCGCGTCGCGCAGGCTGAAGCGCAACTGGTACAGCGCGTCTTCGACCAGCGGCGCGCTGGCGATCAGCAGCATCCCGGTTTCCGACAGGTTGCTGAGCTGACCGATCACGGTGTCGGTCATGGTGTCGACGACCTGGACCGGATCGCTGACCCGGCGCCGGCGGACGCGGCGGAATTCCTCGTTCATGCCTCGGCCTCCTCCGCCTTCTGCCCGCCGCTGACGAAACCACGCAGCACGCTGAGCGCCGCGTTCCAGGCCCGATCGACCAGCCGGCCCTTCTCGGCGGTGACCACGCGCGTCTGGCCGTGCGCCATCATCCGCGCCAGGCTGTCCAGCGACTGCTCGCCGACGCGCTGGCCGCGCTGATTCACGAACAGGGCGTTGTCGGTGACGGTGCTGAACCAGGACAGGCGTCTGCGCATCACATCGCCTTGCTGATTGATCACGAACTCGAACCAGGTGCCGAAGGGCAGGGTGCGGATGTGTTCCCAGCAGATCTGTTCCTGCTCGCTGCGCGCCGGAAGCTCGCGCTTGGCCGTGCCGCTGTCCTCGCCCAGGCGCGCGCGCGCCTTGAGCCTCATCGCCAGTTCCGTGCGCGAGGCGACGTCGTCGTTGGCCGCGGCGGCGCCGACGGTGAGCTGGCGCGAGATCGCATTGGCCTCGTCGGCGTGATAGCCGACCAAGGTCAGGGCATGTTCGATGTCGCCGTCCAGGCCGCCGGGCGCCTGTTCGCTGGCGCCGGCCACGTTGGCCGCGACGATCTGACGGGTCGCCTCGACCTGGCGCCGCCATTCGTCGGATTCCTCGCCGTGCCGCAGCAGGGTCAGGGTCAGCACGTCGGACCAGGCTTGGGTCAGCAGTGCCTGCACGAACTTGGGCAGGGCCTGGCCGTGGACCGCCGCGGCGATGGCGTCGCTGGCCTGCTGCTTGGCCATCTCGAGCTTTTCCTTGCCGCGGGCGGCCTCGACATGGCGGCGTTCGGCGACTTCGGCCTTGCGCGCCATCGAGCGCAGATGGTCTTGCAGGCTCTGGTTGGCGGCCTCGAACACCGCCGCGTCGCCGTCGTAGTGCTCGACCACGTGATCGACCGCGCGCCGCAATTGGTCGTTGAGCTGCGGGTCGGCTTCCTCTTTCGGGATCCAGCTCGCGCCGGCCTCGGCGACCGCGTTCAACAATTGCCGCGCCGGATGCTGGCTGCGCACGAAGAAGGCACGGTCCTGCAGCGCCAGGCGCAGCAGCGGCACCTGCAGGCGGCCGAGCATGCCGGAGGTGGCGGCGTCGCCGCGCAGTTCGCGTTCGATCTCGCCGTAGAACAGGTCCAACAGCTCGAAGGCGTCGCTGTCTTCGCGCGACAGGGTCGCCGCCTCGCCGCGTTGCTGGCGGGCCTGGGCGAGCAGGGTCTGGCGCAGATCGGCGACGCTGCGCTGCGCGGGCGCCGCGTGCGCGGGCGTGGCTTGGAGCGCGCGCAGGGAGTCGATGAGCTCGTCGGTGGCCAGCGGCGGGCGCGCGGCCGGCTGCGCGCCCGGGCGCAGCTTGCCGAGCAGCTCGCGGCGGCCGGACAGCAACTGTTGCAGCGAGGCGTAGTCGCTGCCCTCGTCGCCGCCGGCGGCGATCGCCGCGGCGTCGGTCTGGCCGGTCCAGGCGGTGTAGGGACGCGCGCCGCGCGGCCCGCGGGCGCCGTCCTCGCGCGCGCTGCGCGGGTCTTCGCTGCGCTCGACGTTCTGCGCGGTCGGGCGCGCCCGGATCGGCACGAACGACAGGCTGGGCAGCACGTTCTCGCGCGCCAGCAGGGCATTCATGGTCTCGACCAGCTGGGCGTAGCCGGTCATCACGTGCAGGTCGTAGATGCGGTAGAGGTCCAGCTTGGCCTCCTGGCCGATCTGCAGCACCGAGCAGGCCTCGGCCATGATCCGGCCGAGGCTGTGCGGGCCCAGCGGCAGGCGCTCGGCGTCGAAGGCCGGGGCGCCGGCGAGTACGCCGAAGCGCTGGCCCAGCAACAGCAGGGGCAGGCCGGCGCGCGCCTCCTGGCGCGCTGCGATCGCGCGCAGCGCCGCGTGCTCGTCCATCTCCTGGTCTTCGACCAGGCGCAGGTCGCGGAAGGTCGGCAGGGCCTGCTGCTCCTCGGCCGCCGTCACCGGTTCGCGGACCTTGGTCAGTGCGGTCTCCAGCCCGACCAGGTAGCGCGGGATCAGGTCGACCCGGTTCAGGCGCACCAGGCGCAGGGTTTCCAGATGAACCGACTGCAGGCTGGCGTTGCGGGCCTGGTCGGCCTGGCGGAACAGCTGCTGCTCGTAGTCGGCCAGCATGTGGTCGAGCGCGCGCGCCATCTCGTCGGAGACCAGGGCGTACAGATGCTCGAGCACCCGCCGCACGCGCTTGGGCATCGCCGCGGACGCCAGCGTGGGCCGCGGGAACGATTTGCCTAGCGGTTCGAATGTCGCGGACATGCAGGACTCACCGGTACCGGATCGGGCGATCTAATCACGCCCCCTTGAGACCCGCCAGCCCTGTCGCTGCTAAGCGGCCGGAATGGAGCGACCACCGATTCAAACGCGGGCAGGGGCGGAGCGCGGCCAGCGCGGGTTGGCGCCCGCTCGGCCGCCGATGTTGCGGGACAGCACGACGACTGCGACGCAAAGCCTAGTCGTCGAGGAACAGCGACACCACGTCGTTGGTGTAGCGCCGGCCCAGCTCGGTCGGGCGCACGCGCTCGCCTTCGTGCCCCTGACCGTCCCGCTCCTCACCGTCTCGCTCCCCACCGTCCCGCTCCAGCCAACCCCGCGCCAGCGCGGTCTGCAGCGGCGCGGCGATCGCGCTCCGGGCCAGGCCGGTGCGGGCCTCGAAATCCGACAGGGCGAAGCCGTCGACCAGGCGCAGCGCGTTGAGCATGAACTCGAACGGCCGCCGCTCCGGCGCGATGCGGTCGTCGCCGCCGATCGCCTCGGCGCTGCCGGCGCGGGCCAGGTACTGGGTTGGGTGCTTGATCTTCCAGCGCCGCAGCACGGCCTGTTCGGCGCCCAGGGTGATCTTGCCGTGGGCGCCGGCGCCGATGCCCAGGTAGTCGCCGTAGCGCCAGTAATTGACGTTGTGGGCGCAGCGGCGGTCCGGGCGCGCGTAGGCGCTGACTTCGTACTGGGCATAGCCGTGCGCGGCCAGCAGGGCCTGGCAGTGCTCCTGCATGTCCCAGGCGCCGTCGTCGTCGGGGATGCCCCGCGGCGGGCGCGCGGCGAACACGGTGTTGGGTTCCAGGGTCAGCTGGTAGTGCGAGACGTGGGTCGGATCCAGCGCGAAAGCGCGCTCCAGATCGCGCTCGGCCATCGCCAGGCTCTGTTCCGGCAGGGCATACATCAGATCGAGATTGAGGTTGTCGTAGCCGGCGTCCTGGGCCAGCTTGACCGCCGCCTCGGCCTCGTCGCTGTCGTGGATCCGGCCCAGGCGCTGCAGGCAGCCGTCGTCGAAGCTCTGGATGCCGAAGCTCAGGCGGTTCACGCCGGCGGCGCGGTAGAGTTCGAAGCGGCCGTGCTCGGCGGTGCCGGGATTGGTTTCCAGGGTGATCTCGCAGCCCGGAGCGAAGCGCAGACGGGCGCTGGCGGCCTGCAGGAAGCGGTCGATGGCCTCCGGCGGGAACAGGCTGGGCGTGCCGCCGCCGAAGAATACGGTCTGCACGGTGCGGCCCCAGACCAGCGGCAGATCGTAGTCGAGATCGGCGAGCAGGGCGTCGACGTAGTCGGCGAACGGCAGCGGGCCGCGGCCCTCGTGCGAGTTGAAATCGCAGTACGGGCATTTGCGCACGCACCAGGGCAGGTGCACGTATAGCGACAGGGGCGGCAAGGACAACATGCGCTCTACCTGGCCGCCTGCGGCTGGCGCGCGCTCAGGTCGATGCGGTAGTCGACGATGCGGATGCCGTAGTCGCGGCGCATCGACAGCGGTTCGAGCATCGCCGCGTCGTCGGCCTCGCCGGCGTCGCGGCCGACCACCAGATAGGCCGGCTGGTCCTGGCCGTGGTTGACCAGCAGCTCGCAATCGCCCGGGTCGAACGCGACCTGGCGGCCGTTGCGCGCGGTGCCCAGCGGTACCCGCAGCCCCGGACCGCGCGCCAGCGAGGCGCTCCAGCGGTTGCTGTTCTCGCACTCGCCCTGGTATTCGCGGCCGAGGTAGACGCAGACCAGGCTGTTCTCGGCGACGCCGCGGCGGCCGTCCTGTTCGTACTCGATCCGGAACGGGAAGCTGTAGCGGCGGTGCGCCGGCTTGGCGTCGCCGAGTTCGCGGATCTCGTTGCGGCTGCAGGTCAGCGGCGACAGGGCGTCGAAGGAACTGCAGCCGGCGAGGGCCAGCGCGCCGGCCAGAGCCAGGCTAGCGGTGCGGAGCGGGAAGGTATGCGGCATGCGGACGGATTCGATTCGTGGGGCGGGCGCGCCGGCCCTGGGGGGAGGACGATCGCGGTGGCGACAAGGATACGCGGGCGGGTGGCGCCGGCCGGTGACGCACGCCGCGCTCCGGCTTTGACGGTCACACCACGCGGTAGCGGCCGATCCGGCGTTCCGACAGCGTCAGTGCGTCGCCGCGCGCGTCGATTTCGGCGTAGCGCGGCTCGTCGGCGGCGAGGAAGGCGTCGTAGTCGGCCTGCGAGGCCCGGCGATCGATGCTCAGATATTCGCCGCTGGACTCGTCGCGCAGCAGTTCGGTGCCCAGATAGCCAGGATGGGCGCCGAACAGCGCGACCCAGTCGCCCTGGGCGCCGTACAGCGCCTCGAACGCCGGTTCCGAGCCGGGACGCACCCGATACTGCCAAAGCACCGCGAACATGGGCTCAGCGTATCGCGTCCAGCAGTTTCTGGCGCAGCGCGGCCAGGGCGCGGCCGCGGTGGCTGAGGCGGTTCTTGAGCTCGGTGTCCATCTCCGCCGCGGTCAGGCCGTAGTCGGGGTCCAGGAACACCGGGTTGTAGCCGAAGCCGCCGGTGCCGCGGCGCTGGTCGATGATGATGCCCGGCCACACGCCCTCGGCGATGATCGGCTGCGGGTCGCCGGGGTGGCGCAGCAGCACGATCACGGCGTAGAAATGCGCCGCGCGCCGGCCTTCGGGCACGTCCTTCATCGCCAGCAGCAGTTTGTCGATATTGGCCTGGGCGTCGCCGTGCACGCCCGAATAGCGCGCCGAATACAGGCCCGGCGCGCCGCCCAGGGCGTCGACGCAGATGCCCGAATCGTCGGCCAGCGCCGGCAGCCCGGTGATCGCGCAGGCGTGGCGGGCCTTGAGCAGGGCGTTCTCGACGAAGGTGCTGGCGGTCTCCTCGGCGTCCTCCACGCCCAGGTCGCTCTGCGCGACCAGCTCGATGCCGGTGTCGGCCAGCAATTCGCGCAGTTCGATCAGCTTTCCGGCATTGCTGCTGGCCAACACCAGTTTCATCGCTTCAGCTCCAGCAGGTCCCAGCGGTTGCCGTACAGGTCTCCGAACACGGCCACGGTGCCGTAGGCCTCGTGGCGCGGCGCTTCCATGAAACGCACGCCCTGCGCGCTCATCGTGGCGTGGTCGCGGGCGAAATCGTCGGTATGCAGGAAGTAGCCGACCCGGCCGCCGGTCTGGTCGCCGACGCGCGCGGCCTGGGTCGCGTCGCTGGGTTGCGCCAGCAGCAGCGCGGTTTCGTTGCCGGGCGAGGGCGACACCCGCACCCAGCGCTTGCCGCCGCCCAGGTCGGTGTCCTCGAGCAGGACGAAGCCGAGCGCGCCGGTGTAGTAGGCGATCGCCTCGTCGTAGTCGCGCACCAGCAGGGTGAAGGCGCCCAGGCTGCGCGCCGGCGAGGCGCCGCTCACGAGGCCAGGGCCTGGCGCTGGTGCTGGATCAGTTCGGCGATGCCGGCCTCGGCCAGGGCCAGCAGGCCGTCGAGCTCCTCGCGCCGGAACGCATGGCCCTCGGCGGTGCCCTGCAGCTCGATGAAGCCGCCGCCGTCGTTCATGACCACGTTCATGTCGGTGTCGCAGTCGCTGTCCTCGGCGTAATCCAGGTCCAGCACCGGCACGCCGCGGTAGACGCCGACCGAGACCGCCGCGACCGCGCCGAAAATCGGATCCTTGTTGATCTCGCGCCGCGCCTGCAGCCAGCGCACCGCGTCGACCAGGGCCACGTAGGCGCCGGTGATCGCGGCGGTGCGGGTGCCGCCGTCGGCCTGCAGCACGTCGCAGTCCAGGGTGATGGTGCGTTCGCCCAACGCCTTGCGGTCGATGCAGGCGCGCAGGGCGCGGCCGATCAGGCGCTGGATCTCGAGCGTGCGCCCGCCCTGCTTGCCGCGCGCGGCCTCGCGGTCGCTGCGGGTGTGGGTGGCGCGCGGCAGCATGCCGTACTCGGCGGTGACCCAGCCTTCGCCCTTGCCGCGCAGGAAGGGCGGCACCTTGTTCTCGACGCTGGCGGTGCACAGCACCCGGGTCTGGCCGAAGCTGACCAGCACCGAGCCCTCGGCGTGGGCGGTGTAAGCGCGTTCGATGCGGACTTCGCGCATCTGCCCGGGCGTGCGCCCGCTGGGACGCGCGACGGCGTCGGTGGGGGCGGCGGAAGTGCCGGTCATGGCCATGAGTTACCGTTTTGGTGGCCGGCGAGTTTACCATTCGCTCCCTGTAGGCCTTGGACCACCGCATGATCCGCAGCATGACCGCCTTCGCCAGCGGCGAACGCGTCACCGAATGGGGCACGCTCGGCTGCGAGCTGCGCTCGGTCAACCACCGTTTCCTCGAACTGGGCCTGCGCCTGCCCGACGAGCTGCGCGCGCTGGAACCGGCGCTGCGCGAGCGCATCGCCGCGCGCGTGAGCCGCGGCAAGCTCGACTTCGTACTGCGCCTGCGCGCGCCCGAAGGCGCCGCCGCCCTGCAGCTCAACCCGACCCGCCTGCGCGAGCTGGGCGAGCTGGCGATCGACCTGCAGGCGCGTTTCCCGGGCCTGCGCACCGAACTCACCGACCTGCTGCAGTTCCCCGGCGTGCTGCAGACCCCGGCCACTGACCCGGCGGCGCTGCAGATCGCGGCGCTGGAGCTGCTGGACGGGGTGCTGGACGAATTCCTGGCCGCGCGCGAGCGCGAGGGCGCAAAGCTGGCGGCGGTGATCGCCGAGCGCGTCGACGCCATCGCCGCGATCGCCGGCGACGTGCGCGGCATGATGCCGGGCATCCGCACCGGTCAGCGCACCAAGCTGGAAACGCGTCTGGCCGACCTGGCCCAGTCCAGCGGCGTCGTCGGTTTCGATCAGGGCCGCGTCGAGCAGGAACTGGTGCTGTGGCTGCAGAAGCTGGATGTGGAGGAAGAGCTGGACCGGCTCGACTCCCATGTCGCCGAGGCCCGCCGCGTGCTGAAACTGCGCGAAGCGGTCGGCCGCCGGCTCGACTTCCTGCTGCAGGAATTCAACCGCGAGGCCAACACCCTGGGCTCCAAGTCGGTCGACGCGCGCAGTTCGGCGGCGGCGGTGGAGCTGAAGGTGCTGATCGATCAGGTCCGCGAGCAGATCCAGAACATCGAGTAGCTGCGGAGAAGCAGCATCTGGTAAGGGCGGCAACCAGTAGAGGCAGCAACTAGTAGAGCAGCAACTAGTAGAGCAGCAACTAGTAGAAGCAGTGGTCGGTAAAAGCAGTAACCAGTTTATGCAGTAGCGAGTAGGGGTGCTTTGCCGCTCCGCACTAGTTCCCAATTCCTATTCACTCGTTACTAGCCCCCAGCTACAGGCGAATTCATGCGCGGAACCCTCTATATCGTCGCTGCCCCGTCCGGTGCCGGAAAATCCAGCATCGTCAACGCGGTGCTGGCCCGCGACCCGAACATCAGCCTGTCGATCTCGTTCACCTCGCGCCAGCCGCGTCCGGGCGAACGCCATGCCGAGCACTACCACTTCGTCAGCGCCGAGGAATTCGAAGGCATGGTCGAGGCCGGCGACTTCTTCGAGCACGCGCGCGTGCACGGCGACTGGAAGGGCACCGCGCGCCAGTCGGTCGAGCCGCAACTGTCGGGCGGCCGCGACGTGCTGCTGGAGATCGATTGGCAGGGCGCGCGCCAGGTCCGCAACAAGGTGCCCGGCGCGGTCAGCGTGTTCATCCTGCCGCCGTCGCGGCAGGCGCTGGAGTCGCGCATGCGCACCCGCGGCCAGGACAGCGAAGAGGTGATCCAGCAGCGGCTCGCGGCCGCGCGCGAGGAAATGTCGCACTACGGCGAATTCGACTATGTGATCGTCAACGAGCACTTCGACACCGCGGTCGACGAGATGTGCGCGATCTTCGTCGCCAGCCGGCTGCGGCGCGAACCGCAGGTGGCGCGCCATTCGCGCCTGATCACCGCCCTGCTGGCCGACGAGGGCTGAGCGGGGCGCGACCCGGCCCAGCCCAGCCCAGCCCGGCCTTCCGCCTTGGGGTAGGAGCGGCGTAAGCCGCGACCCGACTGCCCCGCAAACCCAGCTTAGCGACGCTGTAGCCTACTGCCGCGGTCGCGGCTTACGCCGCTCCTACCCCCGGGTTGCGCTGCTTTTGGGCAGTTAACTGCTTGATTCTTAACCCCGAAAGCCGCCTATTCTTGCTCTGGGGCGCCGGCGCCGCTAAACTTCCCGGTCCCCATCCGCTGTAAAGACGGCCGCACCGGCCGCCAGGAGCCCCATGGCCCGCATCACCGTCGAAGATTGCCTGGAAGTGGTCGATAACCGCTTCGAACTCGTCATGCTGGCCGCCAAGCGCGCCCGTCAGCTGGCCAACGGCGTCGAGCCGCAGCTGGACAACAGCGAAGCCAACGACAAGCCGACCGTGTTGGCGCTGCGCGAAATCGCCGCGCGCCAGATCAACCCCGAATACATCGACGCGGTCGAGAAGTCCGAGCGCGAGCGCAAGGAGCGCGAGGCGCTGGAATGGGCCGCCGCCGAAGTGGTCGCCGACGACGACCTGTCCAAGGGCGACGACTGATCCGGCTGCGGCCTCCGGGCCGCGCCCGCGACACCCAACGGCTCCGCCTCGGCGGGGCCGTTTTCGTATGCGGGGCGCGGACGATGCCGCGTGTCACGGCGCGGGACGGAGCTTTCTGTGGGAGCGGCGTGAGCCGCGATTGAACCCCGATCCGGGATCGCGCGATCGCGGCTCACGCCGCTCCCGCAGACCGTCGGGCGGCCCGGCGGCCGGCACGAACCGTGCCCGCCGCCGTTAACTCGAGCCGCCCGCGCATACGGATTCCGGTAATCGCCACCATATTCATGTTTCCGATGCCGGAAACGTCCGCGGCCGCGTTGCAAGCCGCGCCGCCGCCCGCGTAGATTGCTCTTATGACCCCCGCCGAGCCCGCGCTGCAGTCCTATCCGGTCCCCGCCCACGAAGACGCGGACCTGCCGGACTATGTGCGCGAGTTCGAACGGTCCGCGCACTACCTGCCCGAAGCGCAGCGGCAACTGCTGCGCCGCGCCTGGGCGATCGGCGCCGCCGCGCATGCGGGCCAGACCCGCAAATCCGGCGAGCCCTACATCACCCATCCGGTCGCGGTGGCTAAGGTGCTGGCCGACCAGGGCCTGGACGTCGAGACCCTGATCGCGGCGATCCTGCACGACACCATCGAAGACACCCCGCTGACCCGGGAGGGGCTGGCGACCGAATTCGGCGAAACCGTGGCCGAGCTGGTCGACGGCGTCACCAAGCTGGACAAGCTGCACTTCCGCGACCGCCAGGAAGCGGCCGCCGAGAGCTTCCGCAAGATGCTGCTGGCGATGGCGCGCGACCTGCGCGTGATCCTGATCAAGCTCGCCGACCGCCTGCACAACATGCGCACCCTGGGCGCGCAGAGCGCCGAGGCGCGCGAGCGCATCGCCCTGGAAACCCTGGAGATCTACGCCCCGATCGCGCAGCGCCTGGGCATGAACCTGATCAAGGCCGAGCTGCAGGACCTGGGCTTCCGCGCCCTGCATCCCTGGCGCCATGCGGTGATCGAGAAGCGCATCCGCACCCAGCCGGTGGTGCGGCGCGAGTCGTTGGTGCAGATCGAAGCGCATCTGGCCCAGCGCCTGGCGAAAGAGAAGCTGCAGCACCGCCTGATCAGCCGGGTGAAGTCGCCGTGGAGCATCTACACCAAGATGCACCACGAGCACAAAAGCTTCACCCAGGTCATGGACGTGTTCGGTTTCCGGGTCGTGGTCAAGAGCGTGCCCGATTGCTATCACGCGCTGGGCGTGGTGCATTCGGCGTACAAGCCGCTGGACGCGCGCTTCCGCGATTTCATCGCCATCCCCAAGGCCAACGGCTATCAGTCGCTGCACACGGTGCTGTTCGGGCCCTACGGCTCGCCGGTGGAAGTGCAGATCCGCACCGAGGAGATGGACCTGATCGCCGAGCGCGGCATCGCCGCGCACTGGTCCTACAAGCACGGCGGGGAAGGCCCGAACAGCGCCCAGAGCCGCGCCCACAGCTGGATCGCCAGCCTGGTCGAGTCGCAGCGTTCGACCGGCTCGTCGCTGGAGTTCCTCGAAAACGTCAAGGTCGACCTGTTCCCGGACGAGGTCTACCTGTTCACGCCCAAGGGCGACATCCTCTCGTTGCCGCGCAATTCCACCGCGCTGGACTTCGCCTACGCCGTGCATACCGATGTCGGCAACCGCGCGGTGGCCGCGCGCGTCGACAGCAAGCTGGTGCCACTGCGGACCAAGCTCGCCAGCGGCCAGCGCGTGGAGATCATCACCGCCAAGTCCTCGACGCCGAAGCCGCAATGGCTGGAGTTCGTGGTCTCGGGCAAGGCCCGCACCTCGATCCGCCAGCAGCTCAAGCAGCTCGAACACGAGGACGCGGTCCAGCTCGGCCACCGCATGCTCGATCGCGCCCTGGAAGCGCTGGAGACCTCGCTGGACCGCGTGCCGGCGCTGCGCCTGGAAGCGTATCTGAGCGAAAGCCGCTACCCGCGTCTGGAAGCGCTGCTGGCCGATATCGCGCTGGGCAACCGCATGCCCAACCAGGTCGCGCTGGCGCTCGCCCGCGAGACCCCGGGCAAGCCGCGCGGGCGCGCGATCGACCGCCCGCGCCTGACCGAAGACAAGATCCTGATCACCGGCGCCGAGCGCGGCGTGATCAGCTTCGCCAATTGCTGTCTGCCGCTGCCCGGCGACGAGATCATGGGCTACCACACCGCCGGCAAGGGCATCGTGGTGCACCGGCTGGATTGCCCCAACGTCGCCGAATACCGCAAGTCGCCGGACCGCTGGGTACCGATCGGCTGGGACCGCCAGGTCAGCGGCGATTTCGGCGCGGCGCTTCGGATCGAGGTCGACAACCGCCCCGGCGCGTTGGCGCAGGTCGCCGCGGCGATCGCCGAGGCCGAGTCCAACATCGACCGCGTCGAGTACCTGGAGCGCGATTCCAACATCGCGATCATGCGGTTCTCGATCGAGGTCGCCGACCGCCGCCACCTGGCCGACGTGATGCGGCGCGTGCGCCGGCTCAACGTGGTGTTGGGCGTGCAGCGGATGTAAGTGGCGCCGGCGTCCGCGATGCGGTTCGCCTGTGGCTCGCCGCATCCTACCCAGGCCGATCTGCGCGATTCGCAGGATGCGGCGATAGCCGCATCGGCTCCATGACGACGCATTCGCGCCCCCGGGCCTTCCCGCAATCCGAGCCCCGCAAACGCAGACGCCGCCCGAAGGCGGCGTCTGCAACATCGCGAGGTAAGCCGAGGCTTACTTGGCGTTGCGGTCCTGGTTGTCCAGGGCCGACTTCTCGCCCGCGAACGGGTTGAGTTTGCGCCAGTTGCTCGGATAGTCCGGCCAGTCGCCCTGCAGATAAGGGTGATTGGGGTCGTTCTGCTGCAGCACGCGCTTGGCGTCGGCGGCCAGGGTCTCGTTGCCCAGGCCGGTGTAGGCCGCCGCCAGGGTCGCGACCGCGTCGTTCTGGTACTTGCTCTGCGGGTAGGTCTCGAGCAGGAACTTGGCGCGCTCGGCCGCGGCCACATAGGCGGTGCGGCGCAGGTAGTACAGGGCGACGTCGAGCTCGTGGCGCGAGAACGTGTCGCGCAGCGCCATCATGCGCAGGCGCGCGTCGGCGGCGTAGCGGCTGTTGGGGTAGCGGTCGGCGACGATGGCGAAGTCGTTGTAGGCCTGCATCGGCGTGGCCAGGTCGCGGCGGCTGGCGTCCAGGCGCCACACGCGCTGCAGGAACACCGTGTCGCGGCTGGAGTTCACCAGGCCACGCAGGTAGTACATGTAGGAGGCGTAGCGGTGGGTCGGGTAGGTACGGATGAAGCGGTCGATGCTGCTGATCGCGTCGTCGTGCTTGCCGGACTTGAACTGGGCGTAGGCGGTCTCGACCAGGGCCTGCTCGGTGTACGGGCCGTAGGGGTACTGCGCGACCAGGCGCTTGAACGTGGCCTCCGCAGCGGCCCAGTTGCCGTTGGTCATCGAGGTATGGGCCTTGGTGTACAGCGCTTCGACCGGCTGGCCCTCGTCCGCATCCTTGTCCTTGAACATCTTGCCCAGGCGGCCGCAGCCAGACCCAGCGAGGACCACGATCAGCAACAGGGACAGCAGTCGGACGAGGCGGAGTGAAGGGGCGAAACGAAGGGTCATGGCAAGGTTCGCGGGCGCCGGAGGCACGAAGAGCCGATAATAGCAGTCCCTGCGCCTTGCCCCTGAATCCTGCCCATCCGATGAACAAGTCCGTAAACCCCCTCCAGGCCACCGTGCCCGACAGCGCCGCCGGGCGCCGATTCGACGCGGTCCTGGCCGAGTTGTTCCCGGACTATTCGCGCTCCCGGCTGGCCGCCTGGATCAAGTCCGGCGATGCCCGCCTCGACGGCCGCGAAGTCCGCCCGCGCGATCCCGTGCGCGGCGGCGAAACCGTCACCCTGACCGCCGTGCTCGATATCCAGACGCATTCCGAGCCCGAGGACATCGCGCTGGACGTGCTGTACGAAGACGAGCACGTGATCGTGATCGACAAGCCGGCCGGCCTGGTCGTGCACCCGGGCGCCGGCAACCCCGCCGGCACCCTGGTCAATGCGCTGCTGCACCGCGACCCCTCGCTGGCCGCACTGCCGCGCGCCGGCATCGTCCACCGCCTCGACAAGGACACCTCCGGGGTAATGGTGGTGGCGCGGACCCTGCCGGCGCACACCGCCCTGGTCGAGCAGCTGTCCTCGCGCGAAGTGCATCGCCAGTACCTGGCGGTGGTGGTGGGGGCGCTGGTCTCCGGCGGCACCGCCAATGCGCCGATCGACCGGCACCCGCGCGACCGCATCCGCATGGCGGTGCGCGAGGACGGCCGCGACGCGGTCACCCATTACCGCCTGCGCGAACGCTTCCGCGCCCACACCCTGCTGGAATGCCGGCTCGAAACCGGGCGCACCCACCAGATCCGCGTGCACATGCAGCACCTCAAGCACCCGATCGTCGGCGATCCGCTGTACGGCGGCCCGCTCAAGCTGCCGCGCGGCGCGACCGAGGCGTTGGTCGAGGCCCTGCGCGGCTTCCGTCGCCAGGCCCTGCACGCCGAGACGCTGGAGTTCGCCCACCCGGTCAGCGGCGAGCCGGTGCGCTGCAGCGCGCCGGTGCCGGCCGACATGCGCGCGCTGATCAAGACCCTGCACGACGACACCGTCGCCGCGGCCGAAAAGGCGCGCTGAGCCATGCGCGACGGCGACGCCTGGCTGCCTGCCGACTGGCCCGCGCCGGCGAACGTGCGCGGCTTCACCACGCTGCGCACGGGGCCGGGCGTATCGGCGCCGCCGTTCGACCGTTTCAATCTGGGCTTGCGCGCCGGCGACGAGGCCGAGGCGGTGCTGCGCAATCGCGAGGCCCTGATCGAACACGCGGCCTTGCCGTCGCCGCCGCGCTGGCTGCGGCAGGTGCATGGGGTGGCTGTCGTGCGTTTCGACGGCGCCGCTCAGCTGCATGCGGATCTCGCAAACGCGGCAGCGAGCGAGGTCGCACGAACCGCCACGCAAACGCTCTCTCTCCCGCTCGCGGGAGAGGGCTGGGGCGAGGGCGCCCCGGAGCCCGAAGCCGACGCTGCGGTGACCTCCACCCCCGGCACCGTGCTCGCCATCCTCACCGCCGACTGCCTGCCGGTGCTGTTTACGGCCGACGACGGCAGCGAAGTCGGCGCCGCCCATGCCGGTTGGCGCGGCCTTGCCGCGGGCGTGCTCGAAGCGACGGTGGCGGCCATGCGCACGCCGCCGCAGCGCCTGATCGCCTGGCTGGCGCCGGCCGCCGGCCCGCAGCATTACGAAGTCGGCGCCGAGGTCTACGACGCTTTCGTTACCCAGGACCGCGCCGCCGCCCACGCCTTCGTCGCGACTCGCCCGCAGCATTGGCGCGTCGATCTGTACGCGCTCGCCCGCCGCCGCCTGGCCGCGGCGGGCCTCGTGCCCGCGAACCTGCGCGGCGGCGGCTTTTGCACGATCTCCGATCCGCAGCGTTTCTATTCCCACCGTCGCGACCAGCGCGGCGGCCGCATGGCCACCCTCATCTGGAGCGAGTAATGCGCAAACCGTTTCGCCGTATCGCCGTCCTGCTGCTGTCGCTGGCGCTGGCCCCGCAGGCGTTCGCCGCGGAGGACTGCCAGTCGCGCATGTATTCGCTGCTCACCGCCGCCTATCCCGGCGCCCAGGGCGAAACCGGCGACAACGGCGAGATGCTGCGCCTGCCCGGCGCCGAGCCGCGCTGGATCAACCTGGGCGAGGTCGCCTGCAAGGTCTGGCCGGCATCGCCGGACAAGACCTTGATCGCGGTGATGCTGCAGCACCAGAACACCTTCGACGACGAAGGCAGCGCCGATCTGGAAGTGCTGGTCGCCGACTCGATGCACGAGCGCATCGCCCAGCGATATCGCGAGAACGATGCCCTGCAGTCCGATGCGATCCGGATCACCGGGCTCGCCCTGGACACGGCGCGCTACCGTCTCAACGAGAGCACCACGGCCTTCGGTGTGCGGGTGAACTCCGCCAATGGCTCGCGCGCCAATCCCTACAGCAGTACCCGGCTGAGCCTGTACGTGCTCGACGGCGTTACGATCCGGCCGGTGTTGCGCGATATCGAGATGGATGCCGACAACGGCGAGTGGGACACCCGCTGCGACGGCGAATTCCATAGCAGCCGCAGCACGCTCGCGGTCGACGGCAAACGCGACCACGGTTACGCCGGACTGATCCTGCGCACCGTCGACAAGAGCACGCGCCAGTCGCTCAAGGGCGATGAATGCGCGGAGAGCGTCGCCGAGTCGGAGACGCGCAGCGAGCGCCTGAGCTACGACGGTCGCGAGTACTCGAAGCCGGACTGAGCTGCGTCTGCCCATGAGCGCTTGTCCCGCCGATACCTCGCATCCTGCCGTCGCCGCGACGGCGGCCGCGCCCGGCCTGTATCGGCAGGTGCTGGGCCCGCGCTACGACCTGCTGTCCGCGCGCCTGCGCGCCCTGCACGGTCGCCAGGGGCTGCGCGCCTATCGCGGCGAGGTGGTGGCCGAGCGCGGCCGCTCCTGGCTGTCGCGCCTGTGCGCCTGGGCGGCACGGTTGCCGCCGGCGTATGCGGGCGCGATCGAAGTGGAGATCGCCGGCGACGCCGCATCCGGATGTTTTGGCCTGATCTGGCCGCGTAAACTGCCTATAGGTTGGAGAGCGCTAAGGATCGGGCTTCCCGGCTACACCGTACTCAGTCGGCAGCTTGGCATAGAACAGGTGCAGGGCCCTCGGCTGCCAGCAGGTCGAGCAATTGCCGGGCCTGGGCGTCGGTGACGATGAACTCCACCAGGACCGGTTCTTCACCGGCCAGCTCGAAAAAGTGCGTCCCATGCAACCAATGCACTACTACGACATCTTCGCGCAGCCCGAAAGCTAACTGACGAAGAGACGCGCCAGCGGGTCCTAGCCGGGCTTGGTTAACGACCTTTCCGAAACAAGTTGGTGGATTGGGGACCATCGGCCATTAGTGAATAACGGTGCGTAAGGCTTTAGTTGGCTTCATGGATGCTCCCCAAATGACGCTAGTTTCCGCGTCCCTTCAAATTCGTCTTTTTCGCCGTGATCATCTTTCGTACTTCGGCTAAGAATTCGGCATCGACCTGACTGCCCACCTTTTCGGTCTTGGCTATCACACGGCCCTCTGCATCTATCAGTACAAGCGCACTGGTGTGGTTGAATTCGCCGTCGCTCAATTGGCGGTAACGCACCCCCAGCACACCGGCTGCGCTGCGCACATCGTTGGCTTGCGGGCTGGCCAGTGACCAGCGCGATGGGTCAAGATGGCGCTTATCGGCGACAGCCTTCAGTGCAGCGGGATCGTCTCGTGCCGGATCCATGCTGATCAGCAGGATGCCCAGCCGGTCGCGATCGGCCGGCGGGAGCGCGTGCTCCACCGCTTTGCCGCTGTCGACGATCAGCGGGCAGATGTATTGGCACGACGTGTAGAACATCGCTACGACCTGTGGTTTTCCGCGCTTACTGCGCCAATCCCACGACTTGCCGTGCTGGTCAATCAGGCGCAAAGGCAGCTGATAGACCGAATCTCTGGGCAAAGGCGTTTGAGTCGGGGCTGCGGCCAGCGTCGCCGCCGCGAACAGCAATGCAACCAGCATCGCTAAACGTTTCATTTGCTGTTCCTCGCACAACGAAAACCAAGATTGGCAGTGATGTCGCGGGCTTCGAGCGCGGACAGCATCGCTACGCGCATCAACACGGCGTAGTTATCGCGATCGTCCATCGACAGGGCGCCCGCGCCGCAGAACTTCGTCCGGTCTGCATCGCCTTGGCTGCGGTTGTCCGCCGATACCAGCAAAGACGAGAAATCGTCGGTCCACTCCCAGACCAGACCGTGCAGATCCTGTACGCCATAGACATTGGGCGTCTGCAGCCCGGCTCGTGGGAGGGCTTGGTTGGATGGCCTGGAATACCAGGTCAGGATGCGCTCACGCCACGCCGGATCCTTGCGGGCGTCGCGGCGCGTCTCATTGGCCGCAGCCGCATATTCCCACTCGGACCAGGTGGGAAGCCGGGCACCCAGCGATTGGCAATAGGCATTGGCCGCGAACCAGCTGACCGAGGTGACCGGCTGTTCGGGCAGGGCGTCCGGTCCCAGTTGGGTGGCCGATTGCCAGTGCGACAG
Source organism: Lysobacter sp. Root667 (assembly GCF_001427715.1). Lineage (NCBI taxonomy): Bacteria > Pseudomonadati > Pseudomonadota > Gammaproteobacteria > Lysobacterales > Lysobacteraceae > Lysobacter > Lysobacter sp. Root667. The sequence continues at coordinate 185,687 of NZ_LMHF01000015.1, read as the reverse complement.
GTATCGAGACTCTGCAAAGACGCTCGCAACTTGGTCACGACGCCACTGCGGATGCGTCGTGACGAAGGCCAGGAACTCGGCATTGGTCACAGGCCGCCGCATCAGCGCGAACGGAGCGATACGTGCACCCTGCTTGGCGTCCTCGTATTGCAGCGCCGATTTGAACATCCCACCTGGCAACCCGACGTAGCGCCTGCCCGCATCGCCGGCGGTGAGGTCGGCGAGCGGGAGCACGATCAGCAGCGCGGCGAGTAGGCGGCGCATATCAGTGGCCTTCGGGGACGTTGGCCGGCTTCTGCTGCCGGATCGCCGCCGCCTCGGCCTTGGTCACATGACCACCCGGGTTGCCCCAGCTGTTGAGCACGTAGGTCGCGATGTTGGCGACTTCGTCGTCGGTGAGCTGGCTCATCGGGGGCATTACCGAGTTGTAGTCCTGGCCGTTGACCTTCACCGGTCCCTGTAGGCCATGCAGGATTATGTTCGGTACGCGCTTGGGGCCGGTTTTGATGTAATCCGATCCAGCCAATGGCGGGAACACGCCCGGCAACCCCTTGCCTTCGGGTTGATGGCAGGTCGAGCAGGTCCCGGCGAACAGCGCCTTGCCGGCGTTAATTTGCTCCTGGACCGACAAATCGCCGGTCTTGGCCGCCGTCGCAGCGGCGGTGACCGCCTGCATGTTCGGTTGCGCGCGATCACCCAGGTAGACGTAGTCGACCTCCTTGCCCGAATAGATCGCTTTGTCCTCGCTGCCCTCAGCCTTGAGGATCGCCAGTGCGCCCTTGTTGAAGGCACGGAAGATCGAGTGATCGACCAGCACGTAGCTGCCGGGCACCTCGAGGTGGAAGTCCATGATCGCCGCGCCGCCCGAGGGAATCAGTGTGGTCTGCACGTTCTCCTGGAAGCGGGTACCTCCCTCGAACCAGACCTTGTCGAAGATCTCGCCGATGACATGGAAGCTCGACACCAGGTTGGGGCCGCCGTTGCCCACGTACAGGCGCACGGAATCACCGACATTGGCCTTAAGCGCATTGTCGCCGGTGAGCGCGCCTTCGCTGCCATTGAACAGCACATAGGTAGGATGCTCGTCGATCGCCTTCTCCATATCGAAGGGCTGATGACCTTTCTCGCGGTACTTGCCGGTGGTGTAGAAGTCGCCCTGCATCACGTAGTACTCCTTGTCGACCGGCGGCATGCCTTCCGGCGGCTCGACCAGGATCAGGCCGTACATGCCATTGGCCACGTGCATGCCGACTGGCGCCGTGGCGCAGTGATAGACGAACAGACCGGCGTTGAGCGCCTTGAAGGTGAAGCGCGAGGAGTGACCGGGCGCGGTGAAGCTCGAAGCGGCGCCGCCGCCGGGGCCGGTGACACCGTGCAGGTCGATGTTGTGCGGCATCTTCGATTCGGGCAGGTTGCGCAGGTGGAACTCCACCGTGTCGCCCTGGCGTACGCGGATGAAGCTGCCTGGCACCGTGCCGCCGAAGGTCCAGAAGGTGTAGGTCACACCCTCGGAAATCGGCAGGTCTTTCTCGATCACGTCGAGTTTGACGATTACCTTCGCCGGCGCCGTGCGCCCTGTCGCGGGCGGCACGTGCGGCGGCGAGGTCAGCACCGCATCAACGGGTTGGCCCTGCGGTGGGCCGAAGTCGCCATTCTTCGAGCCGCCGGAATCGACGCTCGTGCTCGCGCTGGTTGCCTCATCGGTCTCACTCTTGCAGCCGGCGACGGCGAGCGACACGAACGCCGCGGCGAGGAACAACAGGTGGGTAAGCCGTGGCACTGCTGCTTTCATTGCCGTCTCCTTGGGCGTTCAGAACGGAATGGACATCATCGGGGGCGCGACAGCAGAGCTGCGATCGAATGTGGTGGAAGTGCCGGCGCGGACGATAAGCATGGCCGCGGCGATGACCACGATGCCGGAGGCCAGCAACAGTACGTGACGATGGACGACTGGTTTCACTAGAGTGCTCCTACGCTTTGGCATGGAAGACGTGATGGAAACAGTCTGATCCTTCGTCGCCGCGTCGGACATGATCTCGGTCAACCGTAATGCAACATTCGTGCCCGGCGGCCATCTTCTCCCAGGCGTAGCGCCGGGAGCATGCTGCATAGCAGCGAGCTAGCGCTGGGTCCGTGCAAGGCCCTGTGCTGATCCCACGCCATAAAAGAGACGGGCCCAAATGGGCCCGTCTCGCGGAGACCGATTCGCCTTCGCGTTAGCCGGCCGGCTGGCTCGACGCCGTCCGCGTCGGCCGCAGTTCATCCGCAAACCCGTGGTTGACGTCCCGGTGGCCGGCTTCGTCGGCGCGCACGGCCAGCACCACATCGCGCAGGCATGCACCGAAAGGGAGTTGCCAGTAATCGCACGCGATCTTCGGCGCAGGCACGTTCTCGACACGACCGGCATCGATCTCCTGCAGGTATTGGCTGTAGCTGACCACCGCCTGCTCCTCGAAATATCCGACCAGGCGGTGCGCGGTGCGTGCCGACAGCAGGTACAGAAGCAGGAAGAAGGTGAAGAAGGCCGCCTGAGCGACCAGCACCAATGCGCGCTCCAGTGGGTTTGGGCGTGCGATCTCGATGAAGGTCATCAAGTGCATGCGTTCGTTCTCGGCCTCCTCCATCAGCGCATGGATCCAACCGAGGTCGTGCTTCATCCAGCGCAGGCAGCGCAGGTGGATCAGCGCCGCACCGACCAGGCCCGGCACCGCGGCCACGGTTTCCAGCACGATCGCGCGGTTGCCGTAGCGCTTGGCGAAGAACGTGTCGGCCAGGAAACGCAGGCTACGGGTGATGCCGTAGGCCAGGCGGTCGGACCAGTCGGTGGTGGCGCGATGGCTGTCCAGTTCGACGCGGGCCGGGGTATGGACGATGGGGGTGATCAGCGTATTCACGGCAGTAATCTCATAACTTCGGGAGGGGTGGCGGGGGTGCCGCCGACAGGTGCCAAGGTACGCCTGGAGGCCGGGGCCGTGCTTTGACCTAGATCAGCCGCACCTCGGATTCGGCTGCCTCCTCGACATCCAGCTCGGGGCACACCGCCGGCTTGATCCAGGTCAGCGCGCCGCGTCCCGGATCGCGGTTTCCTAGCAGCGACCAAGATCGCTAGGGATAGCCATGGAACCCGGATACATTGCGTTGGAATTCGAAGAAGGCTTGCGGACCGGCAGTGCCTGGGCGAGGCGCTGGATGCAGCGGGTGCTTCCTGCTACGTCCCGTGCATAGATCATCATTTCGTTGAACTCCCGCCGCCGGCAGGCGACTGAGGGGCCCGCCGGGTCCTTACCCTCAAGGCCAACCGCAATCTGCGAAGTCCTCACCCCAGCAGCGACAGCAAGGCCCCCAGTGGGTGGTGTGCCCGGGCGATGCCGTAGATCATCCCGAAGGTGAGCAGCGCCAGCGCGTAGCACACGATCCGTGCGCGCCGGGTGCGATTGCTGCGCATTGCCAACACGCCGAGCACCACGTACACCACTATCAGCGCGACTTTCATCAGCAACCAACCATTGCCGAACACCGTCCACGGCAGGATCGTCAGTAGCATCAACGCCGCGGTCAACAGCGCGGTATCGACCGCATAGCTCAGCCACTTCACCGGCAGCATCATCGGCCAGCGTGCACCGGTCAGCACGAACGCGCCGCGTAGGGCGAAGATCGAGCCGCTGAGCAGCGCGAGGAAGATATGGAATTGCTTGATATGTGGATAGAACTCGATCATACGCCCGCCCTCACCCCGGCTTCCCATCCACGCGGGGCGACAGATAGATCCGGCCTATCCGGACGACCCATGGCGCGAACGCCACCAGCCAGCCCACCGCCGCCGCGGCCTGCCACGCCATCCCGTCGGGTAGCACCTCGGCGAAGATGCGCATCGTGGCCACGAATTGGATCGCTGCGAACGCGAACCACGCCGCCTTGGGCATCATGAGCTTTCGACCCGAATGCCCTTGCGTCACTCGCGTCACCATCGCCACCAGCACGCTGCCGAAGAAGCCGACGAACAGTGCATGCGCCGGCGCACGACCCAGCAGAAAGGCCCCGGTAAGCTCGTAGGCGATGCTTTGGAATGCATACAGCGCGATTGCCAGCGGCAGCCAGGCTAGCCCGATGAACAGGACGAGCAGCAGCCCCGGCGCATCGCCCCGCGGCCACCATTTCCACAGCGCCAATAGTAGTAGTGCCAGCAGCGGCACGTCGGCCAGCCACAGCCAGGCGTACGCATGGGTTAGCTCCAACGCCAGGTGCGTGAACGACAGCGCCAGCGCCGCGCCGAGCAGCGGCAGCGGCCGCCAAGCGACATAACCGGCGACGACGTTGCCGGCGAAAAACGGAAACATCCGGTGCGCGACGCTGAAGTACACCGGTAGCAGCAGACCGAACGTACCGATCTTGATGCTGGCAAAGGCCAAGCGTGCATTGCCGTCATGCAGAAACATGCCCCAGGCAGCGAGTCCGGCCAGTCCCAGCGCCAGCCCGGCAAAGCAGGCGCGTGCATGCCAGGTGGTGCCGCGCTCGCGCACCAGCATCGGGCCGAGAGTGGCGACACCGACCAGCCATCCCGCCAACGTCATCCAGAAGCCGATCGTAATCGCCGGTGGATAACCGAACGCACCGATGATCGTCGCCAACTGGCCGCAGAACAGGCCAGCGCCGACTGGGAGGTAATGCCGGCGCGACAGGTCAGGCAAGCCCATCCAGCGCGGGAACACGGTCAGCAGAAAGCCGAAGATGAAGCTCGGCAGCATTTGGTACTGCATCACAAACGCATGCAGCCAGCCCGCCCACGGCTGTGGTTGGCGCAGCCCGAACACATGCCAGCGCGCATCGGCGAGCCACATCGCCCACCACACCATCGCCAGCAGCAGGTTGGTCGCGCCGATAAAAAACATCAGGCGATGCGGGGCCTGCGCGAGCAGACGCGGCGAGGCGACTTTCGTCATCGCATCAACCGCCGCAGCCGCCGCAGCATTGCGAAGGCAGGGGGCGTAACTGGTGCGACTCGGCGCTCACGTCCGCCGCGCGAAGACAGTCGAGCAGTTCCGGCTCCGTGACTGCGGCGGAGATCCTGAGGGTCTGCCCGGTGGCATCGAGGTCGACCAAGGCGGCTGGGTCGAGGGTGACGATCGCGTGCTCGATCGCCGCAAGGTCCGGCGCATGGCCGGCAGTGCAAAGTTCAAATTGCATGGTGTGCATCCCGAGGGGTGGGTGTGGCAGTGAAGACGCCCGACGCGCTGCGCCGGACGCCTGGGTTGCAGATCAGCGGTCGACGCCCTCGGCCTCGCCTGATAGGGCCGGATCCCGCTTCGGTGCCACCCACAGCCGGAAGATGAACCAGGTCAGCGCCACTGCACCAATACTGAAGATGGTGTCACCGGGGACCCGCATCCACACCAACATGTCCACGATCGGCTTCTGCATGAACTCGGCCGATCGTGCGTAGTAGTAGCCGTGTTCGATCGCCGCCAGCAATTGCATCGTGCCCAGTGGCAGCAGCGTCAGCACCGCCATCAACGCCAAGCCGATGTTGAGGCACCAGAACGCCACTTTCAGCGGTCGCGTGTCCCACACCATCTGGCCACGCAACCCACGCATGCAGAACAGCACCAGCGCGATGCCGAGCATGCCGTACACACCGAACAGCGCGGTGTGGCCGTGCAACGGGGTCAGGTTCAGGCCCTGCATGAAGTACAGCGACAGCGGTGGGTTGATCAGGAAGCCGAACAGCCCCGCGCCGACCAGGTTCCAGAACGACACCGCGACGAAGAACAGGATCGGCCAGCGGTAGCGCGCCATCCAGGGCGTGGCCTTGCCCAGCTTGTAGGTGTGATAGGCCTCAAAGCCGATATAAGCCAACGGCACCACTTCCAGCGCGCTGAAGCTAGCGCCCAGCGCCACCACGGCGGTCGGCGTGCCGACGAAGTACAGGTGGTGCAGCGTACCAAGCACGCCGCCGGACATGAAGATGATCGTGGCGAACAGCACCGCCACCGAGGCGGTCTTGGTTTCGACCAGTCCCAGGCGGGTGAAGATTAGCGCCATCACCGCGGTGGCAAACACTTCGAAGAACCCTTCCACCCAAAGGTGCACCAGCCACCAGCGCCAGTACTCGACTTCGGAGATGTGCGTGTGCTCACCCCACATCAGCGCTGCAGCGAAGAACAGGCCGATGCAGATCGTGGACAGGAACAGCAGCCCAACGATCGACTTGGTGTCGGTCGCCGGTCCGCGTAGTACTGGCCACAGGGCGCGACCGACCAGCGTCAGCCACAGCAGCAGGCCGATGAACAAGAACCACTGCCAGAAGCGACCCATGTCCGCATATTCCCACCCCTGATGGCCCCACCAGAAATTGTGCTCCAGGCCCAGTTTCTGCATGACCGCCAGCCACTGACCGGCGAACGAACCCACCACGATGATCAGCAAGCAAGTGAAGAGGAAGTTGACGCCCAAGCGCTGGAACTTCGGTTCATGTCCGGATATCGCCGGTGCGATGTACAAACCCGTGCCTAGCCACGCCACCGCAATCCACAACACCGCTAGTTGTGTGTGCCAGGTGCGCGTAATCGAATACGGCAACACGTCGGAAAGGTTGAAGCCATAGGTGACCTGACCCTCGACCTGGTAGTGCGCGGTCATCGCGCCCAACAGGATCTGCACCAGGAACAATGCCAGCACCACCCAGAAGTATTTGGCGGTGGCGCGCATCGAGGGTGTAATCCGCAGCGTAGCCAGCGGATCGGTCGCCGGCAGCGGCGGTGCGGCCTCGTGCTGGCGCGCATGATGCCAGCCGAGCAGTGCGATGCCGGCAATCAGGAACATCACGCTGAAAGCCGACCACACCCACATCGACGGTGGCGGTGTATTTTCGATCAGTGGCTCGCTCGGCCAGTTGTTGGTGTAGGTCACTTGCTTGTCGACGACCCCACCCGGAGCGAGCACCATCGCATCGCCCGCCTCACGCGGACGCTCAGTGCCCGCGGCCCAGGCGGTCCACCAGAAGAATCCGGTGAGCGCGCGTCGATGGGCGGCATCGGGCACAGTGTTGTTCTTCATCGCATACGCTTCGCGCAGGTCCGCGGTGGCCGGATCGTTGCCGAATAGGCTCTCGTAGTGGGCCGCGACATTCGATAGGGCCGCCACTCGATCGCGGGACAAGGTGATGGTGCCGGTTGCGGGATCGTAGGTATTGCGACGCATCTCCTGTTTCAATCGTCCGCGCAGCGCCGCCTGCTCCTCTTCGGGCAATTGCGCATAAGTGGCCATGCCGCCATCCGCACGCGCCCACAGGTCCAGGATCCCGACCGCCTCGCGATGCAGCCAGTCCGCGCTCCAATCGGGCGCGACATAGCCGCCATGGCCCCAGATCGAGCCCAACTGCATGCCGCCAATCGACTGCCAGACTTGTCGACCGCGCTCGATGTCGGCGCGGGTGTAGATGACGTCCCCACTTTCGCTTAGTACCTTTTCTGGCAATGGCGGGGCGGCACGGAAAATTTCGCCTCCCGCCCACAGCAGTACTCCGAATGAAACGACGAGCAGGGCCCCCAGCCCCAACCAAAGCTTTCGCGTACTGCTCATGGCGATTCTCCTTGTTTCCGACATGATCGATTGCCGCCGTTGGACACGCCTTGACCTAAATCAAGCGCGACGGGAAGCAACTGCGTCAGTTGAATCGGGCATCTATCCAAGTAGCCGTTAAGCGATACCGCTTAAGTGATTCTGCGAGGTTCTGCGCCGTGAGAATGAGGTGTCAGTCGCGAAGTATCGGTGCAGCGAGCGCTTCCAGCGCCTCTCGATCCGTCAGTTCCAGCTCACGCCGGTCGACCTGCAGCAGGCCGTCCTGCTGGAACCGCTTCAGTACCCGGCTCACGGTTTCCGGCGCCAACCGCAGATAGTTGGCGATATCGGTGCGCGCCATGGTCAGTTGGAAGCGGACCGATGAAAAGCCGCGTGTGGCCAAACGGCGTGACATGCCGATCAGAAAGGCGGCCATGCGTTGGTCTGCCGTCCAGTCACCCGCGAGTAGGGACGCCTGGCCGATGTCGCGGCTCAATAGCCGGAACAAGTGCTTCTGCAACCCTGGCAACTGCGCGGCCAGCAACGAGATCTTGGGGAAAGAAAACCGGCACAACATCACCGTGTCCAATGCCACCGCATTGCAGGGGTAATGCTCCCCGTCGATGGCATTGAGTCCAATCACCTCACCGGGCAAATGAAAGCCCAGCACATGCTCGCGGCCGTCGGGGTCTACCACATAGGTCTTTACCGTTCCAGCCCGTACCGCGGCGATGGCTTCGAACGGATCGCCTTCGCGGAAGATATGATCGCCGGCGTGCAACGGGCCGAGGTGCTCGACCAGCATGTGCAAATCCACAAGCGCGCGCTTGTCCATGCCTTGCGACAGGCAAGCCTGCGAGAACGCGCAGGTCGAGCAGAAAGTCAGCGCGTCGCCGTCGTTGGCCAGCGTGCGCTTGTCCGTGCGCGGGAACGCACTGCCGGTCATGCCTTTTGCCCTACCGTTACACGGCGCGGGAGAAGCGGGGCAAGCGCTCTGAGTCGGGTGGGTCGAGATAATGGTCGAAGCACATGGCAATATTACGTAGCAATAGCCGTCCTTGCGAAGTGGCCTTTATCTGACCGGCTTCGAGCAGCACCAGCCCATCGGCCACCAACGGCTGCAGGGCGGCCAGCGCATCGGCGAAATGCTCGGCAAAATCGATGGCATAGCGCCGCTCCAAGGCGCGGACCGGTATTTCCCCCTGGCACATCAGTTCCTGGATCAGGTCCGCCCGCAAACAGTCGTCTTCACTTAGGCGCATGCCGCGAACCAGCGGCAACCGGCCCTGGTCGATGGCGGCCTGCCAAGTGGGCAAATCGCGCGGGTTCTGGGTATAGGAATCGCCGATGTGGCTGATCGCGCTCACGCCCATCCCCACCAAGTCGGTGTCGGCGTGGGTGGTATAGCCCATGAAATTGCGATGCAGGCTGCCCTCGGCCTGCGCCTTGGCCAACTCGTCGCCTGGCAGGGCGAAATGATCCATGCCGATGTAGACGTAGCCTGCGGCCGTCAGCCGTTCGATCGCCAACTGCAACAAGCCCAGCTTGGCCTCGGCAGTCGGCAATTCGGCTTCCGCGATCCGTCCTTGCGCCTTGAACAACGTCGGCATGTGCGCATAACCGTAGACCGCCAGCCGGTCCGGACGCATGGCCACCACCGCGTCGAGCGTGCGTGCGAACCCTTCGCGATTTTGCTTGGGCAAGCCGTAAATCAGATCGATGTTCACAGAACGCAGGCCGTGGCGCCTGCAGGCCTCTACGATGGCCGTTGTCTCGTCTATCGATTGGATACGGTTGACGGCAGCCTGCACCGCCGGATCGAAATCCTGCACGCCGAGGCTGGCGCGATTAAATCCAATCGAAGCCAGCGCCGCGACGTCATCAGGTGAAACGCAACGCGGATCAAGCTCGATCGAAAAATCACGCCTGGGCGAATCGGAGAACCTGAATTGGGTGCGCAGGGTAGCGACCAGTTCCTCCAACTGTCCTGGCGACAGGAAATTCGGCGTCCCGCCGCCCAGATGCAACTGGATTACTTCCCGATCCCGATCAAACAACTCGGCCATCATCGCGATTTCGCGATAGAGCCTCACCAAGTAGACCTCGCCTCGCACCGGATCCCGGGTGATGATCCGATTGCAACCGCAGTAAAAGCACGGATTGGCGCAGAATGGGACATGCACATACAGGGAGAGCCGGCGCGGGATGGGATCGCCGTTGCTGGCCCTGGCAGCCAACCGCAAATCGTCTTCCCCAAACCCGGTGGAGAACTGCGGCGCGGTCGGATAGGACGTATATCGCGGCCCAGGCCGATCATATTTGCGGAGGGTCGCGGCATCGAAGGTGGGCTGTTGAGTGCGCATGACGGCAGGCTATCCGCGCTCGCCGTATTGCGCCTTGATCCGGATCAAGTGTCCGGCTCGTCCCGGACAGTTTCTCTCGCCCTCTGTGGAACCTGCTCGGCCTTACTGCAGATTGCGCACAATGGCTGGACCATTTCCTTATGCCGCTGAATACGGCTTGCTCAGGCCGACCCGCTGCTTGGAGGCGATGGCGCTGCCTCCGAGTTGCCTGCGGCTAACATCACATCGTGCTCGACGATCGCTACTCCGTGCGCACCGACAGTAATGGTCAATTCGAATTTCCGTGGGTGGCTGGCGGCCACATCAAATCAACGTGCTCTCTGACAAGGCGATTGGGCGTCGCCTTGCAGCGGTCTTTATCCGCAGCCGGCATCGGCACTCCTGATAGCAGGATGTCCTTGCAGCTCCGTCCTTCTGCCTGCTGATCGAGCCCGGGTTCCAGCGACGGGTTGAGGCCCTAGGGCCTCGGATGGCAATTCGGCGTTCCCGCTCCGTAAGCCTACGTCCTGTTCATCGTTCTAGACGACCGGTCTAATTGAGTTTAGAGTCCGTAGCCATGAATACCGCCACCGCCCCCACCGACGTCCGCCAGCACATCCTCGACGTGGCCCACCCACTGTTGCTGCGCAAGGGTTTCAGCGCGGTCGGCCTGGCCGAAATCCTGGCCGCGGCGCAGGTGCCGAAGGGCTCGTTCTATCACTACTTCGGTTCCAAGGAGGCCTTCGGCGAGGCCGTGCTGGAAGCCTATTTCAGCGACTACCTGGCGCGTATGGATACCCTGCTGGCGCAGCCGGGGCCTGCCGCGCGTCTCCTGATCGGCTACTTCCACGATTGGCTGGACTCGCAGACCGGCGATGAGGCCCAGAGCCGCTGCCTCGTGGTCAAGCTGGGCGCGGAGGTCTGCGACCTGTCCGAGAGCATGCGCGCAGCACTGGGGCGCGGGACCCGCGGCATCGTCGAACGCCTGGCGCGCTGCATCGAAGAGGGCGGGCAGGACGGTTCGCTGTCGGCCCCGCCGGACGCGAACGCGGCCGCGCTCACGCTCTACCAGAGCTGGCTCGGCGCCAGCCTGCTGGCCAAGATCACCCGCGACCGCGCGCCCTTGGACACGGCCATGGTGGGCACGCGGCAGTTGCTGGGTCTGGCGCTCTACATCTGAGGCGGCGCGGCGCAGGCCCTCCCGCCTTTCTCTTTGCTCTATCTATAGACGACCGGTCTATTTGATTCGTGTCTTTACCCCGTCCACGCCACCGGCGCCTATGAGTGCCGGCGGCCCCGAAGCTTCCACCCCACAGGATTGCCCCATGCCGCAGACCGACACCCTCAATCGCCGCATCCTCCTGGCAGCGCGCCCGCGCGGCGTGCCGACGCCGCAAGACTTCAGGATTCACGAGGACGCCGTGCCGACGCCGGACGAAGGACAGGTGCTGCTGCGCACGCTGTTCCTGTCGCTCGATCCCTACATGCGCAACCTGATGGACGAAGCCGGCACCAGCTACGCGCCGGGCGTGCGCCTGGGCGAGCCGATGGTCGGCGGCACGGTCAGCCGCGTCGTCGCCTCCAGACATCCGCAATACCGAGTCGGCGACTTGGTGCTGGGCAGCGCGGGCTGGCAGGACTACGCGCTGTCGGACGGGAGCGATCTGCTCGCGCTGGGCGACATGGCCCAGCCCTCGCTGGCGTTGGGCGGTCTGGGCATGCCCGCGTTCACCGCCTATGTCGGCCTGCTCGATATCGGTCAGCCCAAGCCGGGCGAGACCGTGGTCGTGGCCGCGGCGACCGGCGCGGTCGGCGCGGTGGTCGGGCAGATCGCCAAGCTCAAGGGCGCGCGCGTGGTCGGCATTGCCGGCGGCGCCGACAAATGCCGCTACGCGGTCGAGGAACTCGGCTTCGACGTCTGCCTGGACCGCCGCGACCCGCGGTTGGCCGAACGCCTCGCTGCCGCCTGCGCGGACGGCATCGACGTCTATTTCGAGAACGTCGGCGGCGAGGTGTTCGACGCGGTGCTGCCCTTGCTCAACCACAACGCGCGGGTGCCGGTGTGCGGCGTGATCGCGCACTACAACGAAGAAGTCCCGCCGCAGGGCCCGGACCGGCTGCCGCTAGTGATGACGACGCTGCTGCAAAAGCGCATCCGCATGCAGGGCTTCATCATCCTCGATCACTACGCCGATCGCTTCGCAGCCTTCCGTCGCGACATGGGCGAATGGGTCGAGAACGGCCGGGTGAAGCTGCGCGAGGATCGGGTCGAAGGGCTGGAGAGCGCCCCGACGGCGTTCATCGGACTGCTCGAAGGGAGCAACTTCGGCAAGCTCGTGGTGCGCGTCGGCGCGGACTGAGAGCGAAACCCGGCGATACGTCCGGCCGCCCCGCGCAGCCGGACGTATCGCTCGATAATCGCCCGGCCGGTTCGCCCCCGTGGCGAAACGGCCGCGACCCCACGTGTCGCCCCAAGTTCGTGGCACTCTGCGCCGGTCCTGCCGCCGAACGAGGAACGACGATGCTGCGCCGAGCCCTGCTGCTGTCGCTGTGCATCGCCCTGAGCGCCTGTGCGACCACAACGCCAGCACCCCGCGTCGACGCCGCCATGCACGGCGATGCCGCGCGCCCCGCCGATGCGGCGGGCTGGATCCGCAGCGAGCTCTACTTCAGCGTCGGCACCGAGGGCCAGCCGCAGACCCAGGTCGACGAGGCGCAATGGCTCGCCTTTCTCGACCGCGAAGTCACGCCGCGCTTTCCCGACGGCCTGACGGTGTTCGACGGCTACGGCCAGTGGCTGTTCCGCGGCGCCGCCGGCCCCGAGCGCCAGCGCGCGAAGGTGCTGGTGGTGCTGCACGAGGACACGCCCGCGCGCAGCGCCGACATCGAGGCGATCCGCGTGGCCTGGAAACGCGCCAGCGGCCACCAGTCGGTGCTGTGGTCGCGACAGCGGGCGGACGTTTCGTTCTAGCGCCGACGCTGTTCGCGCGGCCCGTCCAGCCTGCACAATCCCAGGTCGCCCACCGCAGCACCCAGGACACGCCGATGACCGCCACCTCCTCACGCCGCTGGTTCGTCGCCGGCGACCTCAACGGCTTCTTCGGCCTGGTGGTGGACAATTTGTCCATCCTGGGCTTCATCGCTGCGGCGCTGATCGGCATCTTCGGTTTCCCGGCCGAGATCGTGTACACGCGCATGTTCCCCGGCACCGCCTTCGGCGTGCTGGTCGGCAACCTGATCTACACGGTGATGGCGCGGCGCCTGGCCGCCAGGACCGGTCGCGACGACGTGACCGCGATGCCGCTGGGCCTGGACGCGCCGACCAGCATCGGCATGGCCTTGCTGGTGCTGGGCCCGGCCTTCGTCGCCTACAAGCAGTCCGGTCTGGACGAGCAGGCCGCGGCGATCGCGACTTGGCAGCTGGGCATGGCCTCGCTGATCGTGATGGGCCTGCTCAAGTTCGTGCTGTCCTTCGCCGGCGACGCGGTCACCCGCCTGATCCCGCGCGCCGGCCTGCTGGGTTCGATCGCCGGCGTGGCGCTGGTGCTGATGGGCTTCCTGCCGCTGGTCGAAACCCTGCGCTCGCCGATGGTCGGCTTCGTCACTCTCGGCCTGCTGCTGTACGTGCTGATCGCCAAGGGCCGCCTGCCGGTCAAGCTGCCCGGCGTGTTCGTCGCCTTCGTGTTCGGCACCGTTCTTTACTACGGCCTGGGGGCGCTCGGCCTGGGCGCGCCCGGCTTCCATTGGCCCGAAGCCGTGCCGCTGCAGATCGTGTTGCCGTGGCCGACCCTGGGCTTCCTCGACGGTCTTCCGGCGACCGTGCCCTACCTGCCGCTGCTGCTGCCGTTCGGCCTGCTGATGGTGGTCGGCGGCATCAACGTCAGCGAGAGCGCGCGCGCCGCGGGCGACGACTACCGCACCCGCGACATCCTGCTCGCCGAAGCGTTCTCGACCCTGGTCGCGGGCTTCTGCGGCGGCGTCGCCCAGACCACGCCCTACATCGGCCAGCCCGCGTACAAGCACATGGGTGCGCGCAGCGGCTATACCCTGCTGACCGGCTTGTTCGTCGGCCTGGGCGGCATGCTCGGCATCGTCTCCGGGCTGGTGCAATGGCTGCCGCTGGCGGTACTGGCGCCGATCATCGTCTACGTCGCGCTCGACATCACCACCCAGGCGTTCCAGGCCACGCCGAGCAAGCACGCCACCGCGATGGTGTTCGGCTTCCTGCCGTCGGTGGCCTACATGCTCGCGATCAAGACCGGCAACCCGGGCTGGATCGCGCCCGAGCACCACGCCCAGCTGATGAGCGCGCTCGACGGCCACGGCCTGCCGGAACTGGCGGTGATCGTGACCCTGGGCAACGGTTTCATCATGACTTCGATGATCTGGACCTCCGCGGTCGCGGCCATGGTCGACGGGCGGCTGCTGCGCGCTTCGGCGTTCCTGCTCGCAGGCGCGGCGTTGTCGCTGTTCGGCATCATCCACTCGGTCGACCCGCGCGGCGGCATCTATCTGCCCTGGGCGCTGGAGGGTTTGCCGCGCATCATCGCCTGGCAGTTCATCGGCGCCTATCTCGCCCTGGCGGCGCTGATGGCATTGCTGTCCCTGCAGCGCCAGCCGCGTCCGGACGCCGCGGCGGCTTGAGGCGGACGCCGCGCGTCCTTATATCGTACGTTCCCCTTCGAATCCGGCCCCGCCATGTCCCTGCAGACGCAACTCGACGCCGTGCCCGGCGTGACCGCGCGGCCCGAAGTCGCCACCCGCGACTTCGTGTTCAACCACACCATGCTGCGGATCAAGGATCCGGCCAGGTCGCTGGACTTCTACACCCGCGTGCTCGGCTTCACCCTGGTGCGCAAGCGCGATTTCGCCGAGGCCAGGTTCAGTCTGTATTTCCTGGTGCTGGTGCCGGAACCGGCGCAGATCCCGGCCGAGGAACCCGCGCGCGGCGAATGGCTGCTGAGCCAGCGCGGCGTGCTCGAACTCACCCACAACCACGGCACCGAAGACGATGCCGGCTTCGCCTATCACCACGGCAACAGCGAACCGCGCGGCTTCGGCCACATCTGCGTGTCGGTGCCCGATGTCGAGGCCGCCTGCGCGCGTTTCGAGCAGCTCGGCGTCGAGTTCCAGAAGCGCCTGAGCGACGGCCGCATGAAGGACATCGCCTTCATCAAGGACCCGGACGGCTACTGGGTCGAAATCCTGCAGCCGACCAGCCGGGTTTGATGCTTCGCGAGCCTGGAATCCGTACTTCTCTTTGAATGGGGGCCGGAGGGGGGCTATTGCCCTCCGCCCTGGGAAAATCCCCGTTCCCCCGGCCTCGCACGACGCCGGGCGCCCGCCCTCTTTTTGCAAAGGGGTCCGCGGTTCGCGCTCGCGGATTGCGGCGACCGCTACCCGCGCAGGCCGGCCTTCCGCAGGCTGAAGACCGGCCGGTCCCTGCGTCTCGGCCAGTCTTGAATCATCCGCCAAAGCCCGCATTAACAGGACATTCGCGGCTTACGCGCGACACTCGCGCCGGGCCGCCACACCTTTCGGAGAACCTTCCATGCGGATGGACAAGCTCACCTCGCGTTTCCAGCAGGCGCTGGCGGACGCGCAATCGCTGGCGGTCGGTCGCGACCACAGCGTGATCGAACCCGCGCACCTGCTCAGCGCGTTGCTGGATCAGAGCGGCGGCAGCACTCGGCCCTTGCTGGCGCAGGCCGGCGTCAACGTGCCGCTGTTGCGCGAGCGCCTCGGCGAAACCCTGGAAAAACTGCCCAAGGTCAGCGGCCAGGCCGGCAACGTCTCGCTCGGCAACGATCTGGCGCGCCTGCTCAATGTCACCGACAAGCTGGCCCAGCAGCGCGGCGACGCCTTCATCGCCAGCGAACTGTTCCTGCTGGCCGCGCTCGAAGACGGCGGCGACGTGGGCCGCGCGCTCAAGGCCGCGGGCGCGAGCAAGGCCAAGCTGGAACCGGCGATCGACAAACTGCGCGGAGGCGAGAGCGTGCAATCCGAGAACGCGGAAGAACAGCGCCAGGCGCTGGAGAAGTACTGCATCGACCTCACCGCGCGCGCCGAATCGGGCAAGCTCGATCCGGTGGTCGGCCGCGACGAGGAAATCCGCCGCACCATTCAGGTGCTGCAGCGCCGGACCAAGAACAACCCGGTGCTGATCGGCGAACCCGGCGTCGGCAAGACCGCGATCGTCGAAGGCCTGGCCCAGCGCATCATCAACAACGAAGTGCCCGAAGGCCTGCGCGGCAAGCGCGTGCTGTCGCTGGACATGGGGGCCCTGATCGCCGGCGCGAAATTCCGCGGCGAGTTCGAGGAGCGCCTGAAGGCCGTGCTCAGCGACCTGTCCAAGAACGAAGGCCAGGTGATCCTGTTCATCGACGAACTGCACACCATGGTCGGCGCCGGCAAGGCCGAGGGTTCTATGGACGCGGGCAACATGCTCAAGCCGGCGCTCGCCCGCGGCGAGCTGCACTGCATCGGCGCGACCACGCTGGACGAGTACCGCAAGTACGTCGAGAAGGACGCCGCATTGGAACGCCGCTTCCAGAAGGTGTTCGTGGGCGAGCCTTCGGTCGAAGACACCATCGCGATCCTGCGCGGCCTCAAGGAGCGCTACGCGGTCCACCACGGCGTCGAGATCACCGACCCGGCGATCGTCGCCGCCGCGACCCTGTCGCACCGCTACATCGCCGACCGCCAGCTGCCCGACAAGGCCATCGACCTGATGGACGAGGCCGCTTCGCGCATCCGCATGGAGATCGACTCCAAGCCTGAAGAGCTCGACCGCAAGGAACGCCGCCTGATCCAGCTCAAGATCCAGCGCGAGGCGCTGAAGAAGGAGAAGGACGCCGAGTCCAAGCAGCGCCTGGCCGATCTGGAAGCCGAGATCGCGACCCTGGAGCGCGACTTCAACGATCTGGAAGAAATCTGGAAGGCCGAGAAGGCGACTTTGCAGGGCGCGACCAAGATCAAGGAGCAGATCGAGCAGGCCAAGCTCGAACTGGAAGCCGCGCAGCGCACCCAGGACTACGCGCGCATGAGCGAGATCCAGTACGGCGCGTTGCCGGAGCTGGAGAAGCAGCTCAAGGCCGCGCAGGAAGCCGAAACCCAGGGCTTCAGGCTGCTGCAGGACAAGGTCACCGCCGAGGAGATCGCCGAGGTGGTCGCGCGCTGGACCGGCATCCCGGTGTCGAAGATGCTCGAAGGCGAGCGCGAGAAGCTGCTCAAGATGGAGCAGGCGCTGCACCAGCGCGTGGTCGGTCAGGACGAGGCGATCCGCGTGGTCTCCGATGCCGTGCGCCGTTCGCGCGCGGGCCTGTCCGATCCCGACCGCCCCAGTGGTTCGTTCCTGTTCCTGGGCCCGACCGGCGTCGGCAAGACCGAGCTGTGCAAGGCCCTGGCCGAGTTCCTGTTCGATTCCAGCGATGCCATGGTCCGCATCGACATGAGCGAGTTCATGGAGAAGCACGCGGTCAGCCGCCTGGTCGGCGCGCCTCCGGGCTACGTCGGCTACGAAGAAGGCGGTTACCTGACCGAGGCCGTGCGCCGCCGTCCCTACAGCGTGATCCTGCTCGATGAGGTCGAGAAGGCGCACCCGGACGTGTTCAACATCCTGCTGCAGGTGCTCGATGACGGCCGCCTCACCGACGGCCAGGGCCGCACCGTGGATTTCCGCAACACCGTGATCGTGATGACCAGCAACCTGGGCTCGCAGATGATCCAGGAGCTGGCCTCGGACGACAGCGCCGAGAGCTACACCCAGATGAAGGCCGCGGTGATGGGCGTGGTCCAGGCGCACTTCCGGCCGGAGTTCATCAACCGTCTCGACGACATCGTCGTGTTCCATCCGCTCGACAAGGTCCAGATCCGCGAGATTGCCAAGATCCAGATGCACGGCCTGGAGAAGCGCCTGGGCGAGCGCGGCCTCAAGCTGTCGCTGTCGGATGCGGCCTTGGCCCTGATCGGCAACGTCGGTTTCGACCCGGTCTACGGCGCGCGTCCGCTCAAGCGTGCGGTCCAGCAACAACTGGAGAACCCGCTCGCGCAGAAGATCCTGGGCGGCGAGTTCGTCAGCGGCGACACCATCCAGGTCGAAGCCGAGGCAGGGCACCTGGTGTTCCGCAAAGCCTGATTTGGAAACTGGGTGCGCGTTGAGGCGATCGCGGCTCACGCCGCTCCCACAGAAGGCGGCGGCGTCCGGATGCGATGCGGGCGACGCTGCACACTTGGATTACGAAACGGCCCGCGCGATGCGGGCCGTTTCGTTTGCGGAAAATACATGAGTGTTGGGGAAATCGCGGCTTACGCCGCTCCCACAGAAAACGGCGTCCGAATGCGAGGGGCGCGTCGCCGGTACTGTGGGAGCGGCGTGAGCCGCGATTGAACTCCGATCGCGACGTACCGCCCCGCGGCCGCTGTCTCAGTTCGCAGCCACCGCTGCTTTGCGCGGCACGATGCCCAGCGCCTGCTCGATCTCGGCCGGGTCGTAGCGCTTGCCGCCCTTGAACACCAGGTCGACCTTGCGGATGTCGCTCATGTCGCGCAGCGGATCGCCGTCGATCAGCACCAGGTCGGCGAGCTTGCCCGGCGCGATCACGCCGCGGTCCTTGTCCACGCCCAGCACCTGTGCCGGGGTCAGTGTCGCCAGGCGCAGCACTTCGGCATTGGCGATGCCGGCGCGCGAATAAACCTCCAGTTCCGCGTGCAGCATGTAACCGGCCAGCGCGTCGGTGCCGGGCAGGATGGTCACGCCGGCGTCGTGCACGGTCTTGAGCAGGCGCAGCATGGTCGGAAACGCCTGCCTGTAGGCCTCTTCCTTGCCGTGCGGCGGCTTCAGCGCGCCCCAGCTCAGGCCGCGCTGGGCCTGCGGCGGGAAACGTTCGGCGACGCCGCGCAAGCCCGGCGGGGTCTTGCTGTCGGGATCGCCGGCGTACAGATCCTCGGCCAGGGCCATGGTCGGGTCGAGCACGGTGTGGTGGCGCTTGAGGAAGTCGACGAACTCGCGCACCTCGGCCTTCTCCGGCGGGAACTCGTGGGCGTGCTCGCCGACCTCGGTCAGGCGCGCCTTGGTGCGGGTGTCCTGCACGCGCGGGTACATGAAGTTGAGTTCGACGAACAGGAAGTGCTGCAGTTCGTCGGCGCCGGCCTCGATGAACTGGCGCGCCGACATGAAGGCCGGCACGTGCCCGCTCACGCGCAGGCCGCGCGCGTGGGCGCGGTCGGCGATGATCGGGAACAGTTCCGGCTTCAGCGACGAATAGGTCTTGATCTGCATGTAGCCGCGGTCGGCGTAGAAGTCCACGGCCTTGAGCGCTTCCTCCGGCGTGTCGACCAGCATCTTGGTCGGGCCGGCATAGGGACCGGGGCCGTCGATGAAGCCGGCCATTATCACGCGCGGGCCGATCTCGGTGCCGGCCTCGAAGCGCTTCACGCGTTCGGGGAAGGTGTCGAAGTTGTTGGCGACGTCGCGCGCGCTGGTGACGCCGGCGGCGATGTCGAGCGCGCCGTCCTGGATCGACGCGTAATGCTTGTGCACGTCCCACAGGCCCGGCATCAGGAAGCGGCCGTTCGCGTCGATCACCTCGGCGCCGGCCGGCGCCTTGAGCTGGGCGTCGGGGGCGACGCGTACGATGCGCTCGCCCTCGATCAGCACGCTGGTGCCCGCCGTCGCTCTCAGGTCGCGCGGATCGTACAGGCGGGCATTGCGGATCAGCAGCGGTCCCTTGGGCGCATGGGTGAGCCGCTGCGCGAACTCGGCGCCCCAGCTCGCATCGGCGCGCTCCTGCAGTTCCAGCAATTTGGGCAGCGCGTCCTGCAACTCGGTGTCGATGACCACGAACCAGCCCGACGCGTAGATCGCGGCGGCGGTCGAGCCGTCGCTGCGCAGCCACAGCGAGCCTGGGGTGAAATCCAGGCCGACGATGCGCTGCAGGCTCAGTTTGACCGGGCCGTTCTTGCCGATCACCTCGTGCTCGCCCAGGGTTTCGAGGCGCGCCTCGCCCGCGGGCAGGATCGCGAGCTTGCGATCGGGCGCCTGCAGCAGCGCGCGAGCGAGGGCGCCGCTGACTTCCGGCGGGGCCTGCAGCGGCAGGAAGAACGCGGGCGCGGCCAGGGTCTTTTCGCCTTGTTCGCTGGGGTTCTTCCAGCTCGCGCGGCCGCCGCTGACCTGGTAGCGCTCTTCGAAGGGGTTGAGCAGGTAGTCGTTGCCGCTGCCCGAGTAGTCGGCCAGGGTGCCGTCGGGATTGAGGCGCCAGCGGGTCTTGCTGCGGTCGCCGCGACCGCGGTCGCTGAAGTGGTATTCCACCTGGATCGAGCCGTCGGTGGCGGTCTCGACGATCTGCTTGCCGGCGACGTTGCCCTGCATCAGCACCACTTGTTCGCGGCGTGCGGCGAGGGCATCGCCGATGGCGGTGGACAGTACCAGCGACAACAGCAACGGACCGGCGAAGCGCATGGCGCCCTCCTTGGGCATGGCCGCCGCGGGGCGCGGCGTCGGTCTTCCTTATAACGAATCCACACCGCGACGCATGTGCCGCGCGCGACGGAGATCGAAGCCCGGGGCCGGCGGCGATGCGTCGCGTCGGCGGTGCGCCAAAAGCGACGGCCCGGAAGTCCGGGCCGTCGGCGAGCGCATGCGGCCGCGATCCGCGGCTCAGATCACCACTTGTAGCCGACCTTCAGGTAGGCGAAGGCGCCGTTGAAGCCGAACGGCGAGGCGGTGTTGTAGGGCAGGTAGTTGCGCGTGCCCAACACCAGCTTGGACTCGTCGGGGTACTCGTCGAGCACGTTGTCGCCGCCGACGGTGAAGTCCCAGCTGTCCAGGTGGTAGGTCGCGGCCAGGTCCAGCGTCCACTTCGCGCCGAAGGTCTGGTCCAGCAACGGATTGGTGGCGTGCAGTTCGGTGAATTCGCCGTAGCGGGTGGCGGTGGCGTTGAAGCTCCAGTTGCCGGTGTCCCAATCGCCGGCCAGGAAGAACTTGTCCTTGGGCGCGCCCTTGGTGATGCGGCCGATCTCGGTGCGGCCGATGCGTACCGCGGCCGGATCGATCGCGGCCAGGCGCGCCGGGTTGGGCGCGATCTTCTCGATCTCGGTCTTGGAGTAGTTGTAGCCCAGGGTCAGGTTGAACTTGCCCGATGCCAGATCCAAGGCCTGGGTCGCGACGATGTCCACGCCCTGGGTCTTGGTGTCGACCGCGTTGGTGAAGTAGCGGCCGCCGCCGATGCCCGGATAGCCATTGGCCTGCAGGTAGTTGCGCACCGCGGTGCTGGTCAGGTTTTCCGACAGCAGGATGCGGTCGTCGACCTTGATGTGGTACGCATCGATGGTGATGTACAGGCCGTCGCTGGGCTGCAGCACCAGGCCCAGGCTGTAGTTGGTGGACTCTTCGGCCTTCAGCGACTCCGAACCCAGCGCGACCGCGGCGGGGTTGTCGACGCGGAAGGTGCCGATCTCGTACGGGACGCCGCTGATGAAGTTGGTCGCGATCGACTGGAAGAACTGCTGCTGCAGGGACGGCGCGCGGAAGCCGGTCGAGGCGGTGGCGCGCAGGGCGACCTTGTCGGTGAAGGCGTAGCGCGCCGACAGCTTGCCCGAGGTGGTGTCGCCGAAGTCGCTGTAGCTCTCGAAGCGCGCGGCGATGCCGGCGGAGAACTTGTCGGTCAGGTCGGCCTCGACGTCGGCGTACAGCGAATAGCTGTGGCGGTCGAAATCGCCGGCGTCGCTGGCGCGGAAGCCGGAGAACACCTGCGCGCCCGGGATGATCTGGCCGTTCGAGGCCGGCACGCCGCCGTTGGCGTAGGACAGCGGCTCGCCGGCGAGCTGGGAGAATTCCTCGCCGCGCCACTCCGCGCCCCAGGCGAAGGTCACAGGGTACTGCCAGCCGAAGTCCACCGGGCGGGCGAAGTCCAGGTTCAGCACGTGCTGGGTGACTTCGAGCGCGCCGGCGTAGAACTCCGTCGGCGAAGTCGGGCCGAGGCTGCGGTTGAGGGTGTGCTCGATGTCGAAGCTGAGCTCGTTGTGGCCGTAGTTGTAGCTGAAGTCGATCTGGGTGCCGCCGGCGGTTTCGCCGCGCAGGCCGACCACCGCGGCGCGGTCCTTGCTGACGTTGTGGATCTGCGGCAGGAAGCCGTTGGGGTAGATCGAGGGGATGTTGCGCGGGTCGCCGGCGAAGCGGAAATAGCCGTTGGAGAGCACGTCGCGCTTGCTGTAACTGCCGAAGGAATAGAAGGTCAGATAGTCGGTGGGGCTGTACTCGCCGTTGTACGAGACCGCGCCGCTGTCGATGTCGGGATCGCCGTAGCGCTGTTCGACCACGCCCTGGAACGGGCGCGCGCGGTTGGTCTGGTCCTGATGGCCGCCCTGCGCGGCCAGGTGCAGCTTGCCGTTCTCGCCGAGCTTGAAGCCGGCGTCGCCGGACAGCTGGTACTGCTCGCCGTCGCCGGCGCTGTACTGGCCGTAGCGCGCGGCGATGCTGCCGCCGTGGTCGCTGCCCTTGAGCACCACGTTGACCACGCCGGCGATCGCGTCGGAACCGTACTGCGCCGAGGCGCCGTCGCGCAGCACTTCCACGCGCTCGATCGAGGCGATCGGGATCGCGTTGAGGTCGACAGGCGAGGAGCCGCGGCCCTGGCTGCCGTTGAGGTTGATCAGCGCGGTGGTGTGGCGGCGCTTGCCGTTGACCAGCACCAGCACCTGGTCCGGCGCCAGGCCGCGCAGCTGCGCGGGGCGCACGGCGTCGGTGCCGTCGGTGATCGCCGGGCGCGGGAAATTCAGCGAGGGCAGGGCGCGCGCCAGCGCGGTCGCGAGTTCGACCGTGCCGGTGGCCTCCAGCGCCTCGGGGGTGATGATGTCGATCGGCGCGCTGGACTCGGCGACGGTGCGATCGCTGACCCGGGTGCCGGTGACGATCACCTGGTCCAGGGTGTGGGCCTCGGAGGCGGGTTCGCCCGGAGCGGGTGCTTGCTGGGCGTAGCCAGGAGCGGCGAGGGCGGCGAGCAGGGCGAGTGCGAGCGGACGACGGACGGCGCGGAAAGCAACGGACATGGTGCGCGGCTCCTTGCGGCGGAGGGATTGGTAGCGATGTCATTTTGGTTTAACACGGTTCTAACAACCCGGTCAAACCGATATCCGCATGAAGCGATAGCCAATTGGTATAGGGTTCGGGCGGTTTGTGACGGCGGTTGCCAAATCGAAGGTCGGGGCCGCGTCGGCGTCCGGATCGGGCGCTGGTTCGGATCCGGATCGGCCCGCAAACGAGTGGGGCGCAGCGGTGCCTGCAGCCTGGAACTCCGCGGTCGCCCCCCGCTCATGCCGTTTCGTCATGCCGGCCGGCCGCGGCCGGGCTGTTAACATGCGCGGGCTTGAGGTGATTGCCGGCCCCGCCGGCGATTGAAACGGGAATCCGGTGCGCCAGTCCTTCCAACGAAGCGACGGCTATTCCGGAGCTGCCCCCGCAACGGTAAGCAAGACGAACGATCCGCAACGAAGCCACTGTGCGCATGCATGGGAAGGCGCGGATCGGAGGGCTGGAGGCCCTCGCTTGCGAGCCCGGAGACCGGCCTGAGGCTGACCCGACACGCGGTGGGCGCTGTCATGGGGCCGCCTTGCGTCCGCGCTTCGTCGCCTCGTCGTTCCCTCCTGCGTGTCTCCGATCCATCGATTCCGCGCGGGTAGGCGCGGACCAGGAGCATGCTTTGAATTTCCGTCATTCCGTCCTTCGCCGCACTGCGCTGGCGACGGCGCTGCTATCCGCCGTCGCCCCGGCCGTGGCCGCCGATGCCGCCACCGACCTCGACCAGGTCGTCGTCACCGCCACCCGCACCGCGCAGACCCAGGACGCGACCCTGGCCTCGGTCACCGTGATCGACCGCGAGGACATCGAACGCCTGCAACCGGCCGACCTGCCGGACCTGCTGCGCGGCACGCCCGGCCTGTCGATAGCCAACAACGGCGGTCCCGGCAAGTCGACCTCGCTGTTCCTGCGCGGCACCGAATCCGACCACGTGCTGGTCCTGATCGACGGCATCAAGATCGGCTCGGCGACCAGCGGCGGCGCCTCGCTGCAGGACATTCCGGTCGAGCAGATCGAACGCATCGAGATCGTGCGCGGCCCGTTCTCCAGCCTGTACGGCTCCGAAGCGCTGGGCGGCGTGATCCAGATCTTCACCCGACGTCCGCAGGGCGCGTTCGCGCCGCACGCCAGCGCCTCGATCGGCAGCTGGCGGACGCGCCGCGGCAGCCTGGGCGTGGGCGGCAAGGGCGAGAACGGCTGGTATTCGATCAACGCCGCCAGCGAAGACACCGACGGCATCAACGCCTGCCGCGGCAAGCCCTCGCCGGGCGGCGCCGGCTGCTTCACCAACTCGCCCGATCGCGACGGCTACCGCAACCTGTCGCTGACCGCCCAAGGCGGTTACCGCTTCAGCGAGGCCTGGGACGCCGAAGCGCGTCTGTTCCGCGCCGAGGGCCGCAACGAGTACGACGGCAGCAGCAACAATCAATCCGACACCGTGCAGCAGGTCGCCGGCGCGCGCCTGCGCTACGCGCCGTCCGAGCGCGCGACGCTGGGCCTGAGCCTGGGCCGCAGCGCCGACCTCAGCGACAACTACAGGAACGGCGTCTACTCCAGCACCTTCAACACCCGCCGCAAGCTCGGCTCGCTGCAGGGCGACTTCGGCCTCGGCGGCGGCCTGCTCAGCCTGGGCTACGACTGGCAGCAGGACGAAGTCGAAAGCAGCACCGTCTACGCCCACGACCGCCGCATCAACCGCGGCCTGTTCGGCCAGTACCAGTACGGCTTCGGCGTGCATTCGCTGCAGGCCAGCCTGCGCCGCGACGACGACAGCCAGTTCGGCGGCCAGACCATCGGCAGCGCGCTGTGGGGCTGGAACTTCAGCGAACAGCTGCGCCTGACCGCGAGCTACGGCACCGCGTTCAAGGCGCCGACCTTCAACGAGCTGTACTTCCCCGGCTTCGGCAACGCCGATCTCAAGCCCGAGGAATCGCGCAGCTTCGAGCTCGGCCTGCGCGGCGAGCATGCCTGGGGCGGCTGGTCGCTCAACGGCTACCAGACCCGGGTCGACGACCTGATCGCGTTCGACGCTTCGATCGGCTTGCCGGGCAATATCGATCGCGCCCGCATCCGCGGCGTCGAGGCTAGCGTCGACACCACGCTCGCCGGTTGGGACCTGCGCGCCAGCGCGACCTGGCTGGATCCGCGCAACGACAGCCGGAGCAGCAGTCGCGACAAGATCCTGCCGCGGCGGGCGCGCGAAAGCGCCCGTTTCGATGCCGACCGCCGCTACGGCCGCTTCAGTTTCGGCGGCAGCGTCTATGTCGCCGGCAGCCGTTACGACGACCTGGCCAATACCCGCCGCCTGGACAGCTACGCCACCACCGACCTGCGCATGGGCTTCCGCTTCGACGAGTCCTGGAGCCTGCAGTTGGCGGCCAACAATGCGTTCAACCAGCGCTACGAAACCGCGTCCTACTACAACCAGCCGGGCCGCAACTACCTGCTGACCCTGCGCTACCGCCCGGCGAACTGATCGCCACCTCCACGCCACCGAGGCCGCCGATGAACGTTCCTGCCCGACCCGTCTACTACAGTCTGTTCACCGCGCTCGCCGCATCGATGGTCGCGACCCGCTTCCATCATTTCGGCGACGCCTTGCATCTGCCCGATGCATCGATGGCGGTGTTCTTCCTCGGCGGCCTGTGGTTGCGCCGGCACCTGGGCTTCGCCGCCTTCCTGGTCCTGGCCGTGGCGATCGACTGGATCGCGATCCAGGCCCAGGGCAAGAGCTTCTTCGAGCACTACTGCGTGACCCCGGCCTACGCCTGCCTGCTGCTGGCGTACGCGGCGCTGTGGTACGGCGGCCGCTGGTACGCCGAACGACTGCGGGCCACGCCGCGCGCGCTGTCGGGCGCGTTCGGCGTCGGCCTGGCCGCGGCCTCGCTGTCGTTTCTGATCTCCAACGGCGCCTTCTACTGGCTCGGCGGTCGCTACGAAGACCCCAATGTGGGCCAGTACCTGTCGCGGTTGTGGCAATGGGGTCCGCTGTTCGTGCGCACCACCCTGAGCTACATCGCCGTAGGCCTGGTCGCCTACGCATTGATCGCGCGCGCCGCCGGCGCGCGCACCTCGCCGCGCGTCGCCGAAGTCTGATCGAGGGAGCCTGCCGATGACCGCCAGCACCACCCATTCCCTGCCGCTGGTTTCGCCGCGCGCCCAGATCGTCGTCGGCGTCGCGCTCGCGGCGCTGATGATCGCCACCCGCGGCCAGCATTTCGCCAGCATCGACCGGTTGCCCAGCGCATCCTGGGCGGTCTTCTTCATCGCCGGCGCGATGCTGCGGCCGATGTGGATGCTGCCGCTGCTGTTCGTACTGGCATCGCTGCTGGACATCGTCAGCCTGGCCTCGGGCACGATCGGCGACTGGTGCCTGTCGCCCGCGTACTGGGCCTTGGCACCGGCGTACGCGACGCTGTGGTTGGCCGGCAATTTCTACGCCCGCATCCATCTCGATCGCTGGTCGACGCTGCCGCGCCTGGCGCTGGTGCTGGCGCTGGCCGCGTTCGTGGCTTATGCGTGCTCAGGCGGCGGCTTCTATTTCTTCTCCGGCCGCTATCCGGAACCGACCCTGGCCGGATTCGCCGGCCGCATCGCTCGGTACTATCCACGTAGTCTCGGCACTCTGGCCGGCTACATCGGCGCCGCGTTCGCTCTGTGGGCGGGCCTGCGCGCACTGGGCGCGGTCCGCGCCACCCAACACGGAGCCCGCGCATGAACGATCCGACTCTCAGCCAGGAAGACCGCCATCGCGAGCGCATGCAGCGCAAGAAAGAGCTGGTCGACCGCAAGATCGCCCGCGCCACCATCGAGCGCGGCGTGCTGGTGGTCAACACCGGCAACGGCAAGGGCAAAAGCTCGTCCGGCTTCGGCATGCTCGCGCGCTCGCTGGGCCATGGCTTCCGCTGCGGCGTGGTGCAATTCATCAAGGGCAGCTTCTCGACCGGCGAGGAAGCTTTCTTCCGCCGTTTCGAAGGCGAGCAACTCGACTACCACGTGATGGGCGAGGGTTTCACCTGGGAAACCCAGGACAAGGCCCGCGACATCGCCGCCGCGCAGGCGGCCTGGGCCAAGGCCGCGGCGATGCTGGCCGACGAGCGCTACGACTTCGTGCTGCTGGACGAGCTCAACATCGCCCTCGCGCACCGCTACGTCGAACTCGACGCGGTGCTGGCGGCGGTCGCCGCGCGTCCGCCGCTGCAGCACGTGGTGATCACCGGCCGCGGCGCGCCAGACCGCCTGATCGACGCCGCCGACACCGTGACCGAGATGCGCGTGGTCAAACATGCGTTCCAGGCCGGCATCAAGGCCCAGAAAGGCGTCGAGCTGTAAACGCATGAGCGCCAGCCATTCCAGCGACGATCTGCGTCACTGCCCGGCGCTGCTGGTGTCCGCGCCGGCATCCGGCCAGGGCAAGACCAGCGTCACCGCCGCGCTCGCGCGCTGGCATACGCGCCAGGGCCGGCGCGTGCGCGTGTTCAAGACCGGACCGGACTTCCTCGATCCCATGGTGCACGAACGCGCCAGCGGCGCGCCGGCCTACCAGCTCGACCTGTGGATGTGCGGCGAAGACGACGTGCGCGCGCGCCTGTACCAGGCCGCGGGCGAGGCCGACCTGATCCTGGTCGAGGGCGTGATGGGCCTGTTCGACGGCCAGCCGTCCAGCGCCGATCTCGCGCTCGCCCTGGGCCTGCCGGTGCTGGCGACCATCGACGGCTCGGCGATGGCGCAGACCTTCGGCGCGCTCGCCCTCGGGTTGGCGCGCTACCGCGACGGGCTGCAGGTGCACGGCGTCGCCGCCAACCGGGTCGGCAGCGCCTATCACGCGCAATTGCTGCGCGAGAGCCTGCCGGCGCCGCTGCAATGGCTGGGCGCCTTGCCGCGCGATCCCGCATTGGCCTTGCCCGAACGTCATCTCGGTCTCGTGTCCGCAGGCGAACTGGGCGATCTCGATGCGCGCCTGGATGCGCTCGCCGACGCCTGGGCCGCACATGCCGACGCCTCGCTGCCGCCGCCGGTCGCGTTCGCGCCGGCCGCGCGCGCATCGGTGCCGCCGCTGCTGCGCGGCCGCCGCATCGCGATCGCGCGCGATGCCGCGTTCTGCTTCCTGTATCCGGCCAACCTCGAGCTGTTGAGCGAAGCCGGCGCCGAACTCGTGTACTTCTCGCCGCTGGCCGGCGAGCGCCTGCCCGACTGCGATGCGGCCTGGTTGCCTGGCGGCTATCCGGAACTGCATCTGCCGGCCTTGTCGGGCAGCGACGGTTTACGCCGCGACCTGCATGCGCACCGCGACGCCGGCAAGCCGCTGCTGGCCGAATGCGGCGGCCTGCTGTACCTGCTCGACACGCTCGCCGACAAGGACGGCGACCGTCGGCCGATGGCCGGCCTGTTGGCCGGCGACGCGGCACTGCAGCCGCGCCTGGCCGCGCTGGGCCTGCAATCGGTGGCGCTGCCCGAAGGCGAGCTGCGCGGCCATACCTTCCACTACGCGCGCGCCGAGATCGCGGCGCAACCGATCGCGCATTCGTTCAATCCCAACGGCGGCCCCAGCCGCGAAGCGGTGTACCGCGATCGCCGTCTGAGCGCGAGCTTCGTCCACTTCTATTTCCCGTCGAACCCGACGGCGGCGCTGCGCCTGTTGCTGCCGTGAGCGCCGTGCACGCCGTCGCTGCGATGTGGGCCGCGCTGCTGATGGATCGTGCGCTGGGCGAGCCGCGGCGCGCGCATCCGCTGGTCGGCTTCGGCCGCATCGCCCAGGCGATCGAACGGGCGCTGTACCGCGACGGCCGCGCCCGTGGCGTGCTGGCTTGGTCGCTTGCGGTGCTGCCGTTGACCGCGCTCGCCGTGGCCCTGCAGCTCGCTGCCGCGCGGTACTCGCCCTGGCTGGCGACGGCCTACGCGGCCGGCGTGCTCTACCTGTGCGTCGGTCTGCGCAGCCTGGACGAACACGCCACGCCGGTCGCGCAGGCCTTGCGCAGGCACGACCTCGACGCTGCACGCACCGCGGTCGGCCGCATCGTCAGCCGCGACACCCAGGCCCTGGACGCCGAACGCATCGCCGCGGCGGCGACCGAATCGGTGCTGGAGAACGGCAACGACGCGGTGTTCGGCGCGCTGTTCTGGTTCGCCGTGCTCGGTCCGGCCGGCGCGGTGCTGTACCGGCTCGCGAACACGCTGGATGCGATGTGGGGCTACCGCACCGCGCGTTACGAACACTATGGCTGGGCCGCCGCGCGCATCGACGATGCGCTCAACTATCTGCCGGCGCGATTGACCGCGTTGACCTACGCCCTGCTCGGCAATGCCGCGAGCGCGCTGCGCTGCTGGCGTCTTCAAGCGCCGGCCTGGGACAGTCCCAACGCCGGCCCGGTGATGGCGGCCGGTGCCGGGGCGCTGCGCGTGCGCCTGGGCGGTGCGGCGCCGTATCACGGCATCTGGGA
This sequence comes from Lysobacter sp. Root667, assembly GCF_001427715.1. Taxonomy (NCBI): domain Bacteria; kingdom Pseudomonadati; phylum Pseudomonadota; class Gammaproteobacteria; order Lysobacterales; family Lysobacteraceae; genus Lysobacter; species Lysobacter sp. Root667. The sequence continues at coordinate 156,273 of NZ_LMHF01000015.1, read as the reverse complement.
GGAGCGTCCCTTGCTGGGCGAGGGCGATGCGCCCGATGCCCACGCGATCGCGCGTGCGCAGGCTCTGGTCCGTTGCGGCGTGTGGTTGTGGCTGGCGGCGCTCACTGTCATTGCGATCCTGGTGCGCCATGTCTCCATTTTCTGAGCGCGACGCCATGTCGCGGTTTCCGCCTGCAGGAGTTCGCAAGCATGCTTGAACACGGCGGCCGTCTGTTGCGCGCGGCGCAGCGCTACGGCATAGCGCCCGCGGACTGGTTGGACCTGTCGACCGGGATCAATCCCGAGGCCTGGCCGGTGCCGGCGATTCCGGCGCGCGCCTGGCATCGGCTGCCCGAGGACGACGATGGCCTTGCCGCGGCCGCGCGCGAGTACTACGGCGCAGCGGAGCTGCTCGCGGTCGCCGGTTCGCAGGCCGCGATCCAGGCCCTGCCGTGGCTGCGCGCGCGTTCGCGGGTCGGCGTGCTCGCGCCCGGTTATGCCGAACATGCGCACGCCTGGCGTCAGGCCGGGCATGCGGTCGAGTTGTGCTCGGGCGCAGCCTTGTTCGAGCAGGCCGAGCGCTACGACGTGATCGTGCTGATCCACCCCAACAATCCCGGCGGCGACCGCTACTCGCGAGCGGCGTTGCTGGATCTGCACGCGCAGCTGGCCGCGCGCGGCGGCTGGCTGCTGATCGACGAGGCCTTCATGGACGCGACTCCCGAGGCCAGCGTCTGCGCCGACAGCGAGCGCGAGGGCCTGATCGTGCTGCGTTCGGTCGGCAAGTTTTTCGGTCTGGCCGGCGCGCGCGTCGGTTTCGTCTGCGCCGCGCCGGCGTTGCTGCGCGCGCTGCGCGAACGCCTGGGTCCGTGGACCCTGAGCGGCCCGAGCCGACACGTCGTGCAACTGGCCCTGGCCGACCGCGACTGGCAGACGCGCATGCGCGCCCGGCTACGGTCGCAGGGCGCACGCCTGGCCGACGTGCTGGGCGCGCACGGACTCGCCCCCAGCGGCGGCTGCGCTTTTTTCCAGTGGCGGCGTTGCGAGGACGCGGCCGAACTGCACGACGCGCTGGCCCAGCGCGGCATCCTCACCCGTTTGTTCGACGCGCCGCACAGCCTGCGTTTCGGCCTGCCCGGCGACGATGCGGCGTACGCGCGACTGAGCGCGGCCTTGGCCGAAGTCGTACCGGCACGGAGCCCGGCATGAGCGGACGTGTGCTGATGGTGCAGGGCTGCACCTCCGATGCCGGCAAGAGCGCTCTGGTCACCGCACTGTGCCGCTGGTTGCACCGGCGCGGCGTGCGGGTGGCGCCGTTCAAGCCGCAGAACATGGCGCTGAACTCCGCGGTCACCGCCGATGGCGGCGAAATCGGCCGCGCCCAGGCCGTGCAGGCCCAGGCCGCCGGTCTGGCCCCGCACACCGATTTCAACCCGGTGCTGCTCAAGCCCAACAGCGACACCGGCGCGCAGGTGATCCTGCACGGCCGCGCGGTCGCCAACATGGATGCGCGCGGCTACCACGACTACAAGCGCACCGCGATGCAGGCGGTGCTGGCCTCGCACGCGCGTCTGGTCGCCGGCTTCGAGGCGGTGATCGTCGAAGGCGCGGGCAGCCCGGCCGAGATCAACCTGCGCGCCGGCGACGTCGCCAACATGGGCTACGCCGAGGCCGTGGACTGCCCGGTCCTGCTGATCGCCGATATCGATCGCGGCGGCGTTTTCGCGCACCTGGTCGGCACCCTGGCGCTGCTGTCGGACAGCGAGCGCGCACGCGTGGCCGGCTTCGTGATCAACCGCTTTCGCGGCGACATCGCCTTGCTGCAGCCCGGCCTGGACTGGCTGGAACGCGAGACCGGCAAGCCTGTGCTGGGCGTGCTGCCGTACCTGCAGGGTCTGCACCTGGACGCCGAGGACGCGTTGCCGCGCGAGCGCACGCACAAGGCGCAGGCCGCCTTGCGGGTCGCGGTGCCGGCGCTGCCGCGGATCAGCAACCACACCGATTTCGATCCGCTGCGCGCGCATCCGCAAGTCGAACTGCACTATGTCGGCCCCGGCGAGACGCCGCCGGCCTGCGACCTGATCGTGCTGCCGGGTTCCAAGTCCACGCGCGCCGACCTGGCCTGGTTGCGCGCGAACGGCTGGGAGGAAGCCATCGCCCGCCACCTGCGCTATGGCGGCAAGCTGATCGGCATCTGCGGCGGGCTGCAGATGCTCGGGCGCGCGGTGCACGATCCGCTGGGCATCGAAGGCGCGCCCGGCAGCAGCCTGGGCCTGGGCTGGTTGGAGCTGGACACCACCCTGGAGCCGCACAAGCAGCTGCGCAACGTCGCCGGCAGGCTCGTGCTCGACGATGCGCCGGTGCGCGGCTACGAGATCCATTGCGGTCTCAGCAGCGGTCCGGCGCTGGCGCGTGCGACCTCGCGTCTCGACGACGGCCGCCTTGACGGCGCCTGCTCGGAAGACGGGCAGGTGTTCGCGAGCTACTTGCACGGCCTGTTCGACGAACCCGCCGCGTTGGCCGCCTTGCTGCGTTGGGCCGGGCTGCGCGACGCCGCGACCGTCGACATGCAGGCCTTGCGCGAAACCGCCATCGAGCGCCTGGCCGATGCGGTGGAAGCGCATCTGGACACCGAACGCCTGACTGCATTGCTGGGCCTGAAAACCGATACGGAAGCCGCCGCATGCGCACCCTGATACTCGGCGGCGCGCGCTCGGGCAAGAGCGCGCTGGCCGAACGCCTGGCGGCACGCAGCGCCGACGTGGTCTACATCGCCACCGCGCAGGCGCGCGACGGCGAGATGGCCGAGCGCGTCGCCCATCACCGCGAACGTCGCCCCGCGCATTGGCGCACCCACGAAGAACCCCTGGCCCTGGCGACCGCCCTGCGCGAGCACGCGCGCGATGGCCGCTGCGTGCTGGTCGATTGCCTGACCCTGTGGCTGAGCAATCTGCTCGGCGATGAACGCGATCCGGCGCGCTACGACATCGAACGCGAGGCGCTGCTGCAAACGCTGCCGTCGCTGCCGGGCGAGATCGTGCTGGTCAGCAACGAAGTCGGTCTGGGCGTGGTGCCGATGGGCGAGCTCACCCGGCGCTTCGTCGACGAAGCCGGCCGTCTGCATCAAACCCTGGGCACGCGCTGCGAGCGCGTGCTGTTCGTCGCCGCGGGCCTGCCGCTGGCGCTCAAAGGAGATCTACCTTGAACGAGCTTGCGACCCCGTCGGCTGTGCGCGACTGGACCCTCGATGCCTGTGCCGCCACCGACCGCGACTGCGAAGCGCAGGCCCTGGCGCGGCAGGCGCAACTGACCAAGCCGCCGGGTTCGCTAGGCACGCTGGAAGCGGCCGCGGTGCGGCTGGCCGCCTTGCAGCACATGCCGCAACCGGCGCTGGACCGGGTCTGGATCAGCGTGTTCGCGGCCGACCATGGCGTCGCCGCCGAGGGCGTGTCGGCGTTTCCGCAGGCGGTGACGGGCGAGATGGTGCGCAACTTCGCCGGCGGCGGCGCCGCGATCAGCGTGCTCGCGCGCGAGCTGGGCGCGACCTTGGACGTGGTCAACCTAGGCACGGTCAACGATCCCGGCGAGATCGCCGGAGTGCGCCGCGCGATCGTCGCCGCCAGCAGCGCAAATTTCTGCGAGCAGCCGGCGATGAGCGCGGCGCAATTGCAGGCCGCCCTGGATGCCGGCGCGGACAGCGTGCGCCTGGCGCGCGCCGACGGCGCCCAGCTCTATATCGGCGGCGAGATGGGCATCGCCAACACCACCGCCGCGACCGCACTGGCCTGCGCGCTGCTCGGCGTCGCGCCGGCAGAACTGGCGGGTGCCGGCACCGGTCTGGACGCGGCAGGTATCGCCCATAAAGCCGCGGTGGTCGCACGCGCGCTCGCGCTGCATGCCGACGCGACCGAGGCGCGCGAGCAGTTGCGGCGTCTCGGCGGCTTCGAGATCGCGGCCCTGAGCGGCGCCTTCGTCGCCGCGGCCCAGGCCGGCCTGCCGGTGCTGGTCGATGGATATATCGCGACCGTCGCCGCGTTGGCCGCGACCCGGATCAATCCGGGCGTGCGCGATTGGCTGCTGTTCGCGCATCGCTCGCACGAGCGCGGGCACGGCCTGTTGCTGCAGGCGCTGGACGCACAGCCGCTGCTCGACCTGGGCATGCGCCTGGGCGAGGCCAGCGGCGCCGCGGTCGCGGTGCCGGTGCTGCGCCTGGCCTGCGCGCTGCACAACGGCATGGCCACGTTCGCTCAGGCGGGCGTGTCGGAACGCTGATGCCGGCCGCATCCATCGAACTGCTGCGTCACGGCGACACCGGTCAGCGCAGCTACCGCGGCCGGCTCGACGATCCGTTGCTGGAAATCGGCTGGAGTCAGCTGCGCGCGGCCGTGCTCGGCCGCGATTGGGATGCGGTGGTGTCGTCGCCGCTGCAGCGCTGCGCGGCGTTCGCGCGGGAGTTGGCGCAGGCACGCGGCCTGCCTTTGCGGCTCGACGCGCGCCTGGCCGAGTACGACTTCGGCGACTGGCAGGGCGTGCCGATCGAAACCCTGGCCGCAGAGCAGGGCGAGGCGCTGGGACGGTTCTGGTCGAACCCGGCCGCGTATCCGCCGCCGGGCGCCGAAGCCTTCGACGCGTTCCGTGCGCGCCTGGTCGCCGCGCTCGACGACGCGGCCGCGGCCTGGCCCGCGCGCCGCGTGCTGGTGCTGACCCACGGCGGCGCGATCCGCTTGCTGCGCTGCGTATACGAAGACCGCGATTTCGCCGACATGGCCGGCATCGACGTGGCCCACGCTTCCCTGCATGCGATGAGCTGGCGCCGCGACGCCGACCGCGTGGCGCAGGGCTGATGCGCGCCTTGCTGGTCGCGATCGGTTTCCTGACCCGGCTGCCGGTGCCGGCGTCGGTGTTCGACGACGCGCGCGCGCAGTCGCGTTCGCTGGCCTGGTATCCGCTGGTCGGCGCGATCGTCGGCGGCCTGCTGTGCCTGCTCGCATGGCCGCTGCAGCACGCGCCGCCGCTGTTGTCGGCGGTGCTGCTGCTGGTGGCCTGGGTGTGCCTCACCGGAGCGCTGCACCTGGACGGCCTGGCCGACAGCGCCGACGCCTGGATCGGCGGTCTGGGCGACCGCGAGCGCACGCTCACGATCATGAAGGACCCGCGCAGCGGCCCGGCCGGTGTGGTCGCGCTGGTGTTGGTGCTGCTGTTGAAGTTCGCCGCGCTCGCCAGCTTGCCGGCGCCGGCCTGGATCGCGCTGCTGCTGGCGCCGCTGCTGGCGCGCGCGGCGCTGACGCTGGCGTTCCTGAGCACGCCGTACGCGCGCAGCGGCGGCATCGGGCGCGCCCTGGTCGATGCGCCGCGCGCGGCCGCGATCGTCGCCTTGCTCGCCGGCGCCGCCGCGTGCGCGCTCGCGGACTGGCGCGGCGCACTGGCGTTGGCGGTGGCGGCGTTGATCTTCTTGCTGTGGCGCCAGGCCTGCCTGCGGCGTCTGCAGGGCATGACCGGCGACACCTGCGGCGCCCTGGCCGAGATCACGGAGGCAGGGGTGCTGGTCGCGTTGGCGCTGTCGTACTGAGCTGCGCGCACCGCAACTTGCCGCCGCAAGCCGCGCCCAGGGCCTGGGCGCGGTCAAGGTTCAGGCGCCTGCGGCGTCCAGGCGCGCTTCGAGTTCGGCGATCCGCGCTTCCAGGGCGGCCACGCGTTCGGCCAGCGCCGATCCGCCGCCGTCGCGGCCGCCTTCGTCGCCGCCCGAGTCGACGGCGTTCCAGACCGGTTCGCCGCTGAGCAGGTGACCGTAGCGGTCTTCGCGCTGGCCGCTCTGGCGGCCGAGCAGGCGCACCAGCGGCGGCGCATGCTGCGCCAGCCGTTCCAGCGCGTACTGCACGTCGCCGGTCGATTCGAACTTGGCCATGCGCTCGCTGCGCGTCAGCAGTTCGTTCAGGGTCTGCGGGCCGCGCAGCATCAGCAGCGCCAACAGCGCAGTCTGCGGCCGGGTCAGGTCGAGCAGGGTGCCGGCGCGATGCGAGTAGCGCTCGGAGCGGCCGGTGTGCTGCGACTTCACCCAGCCGCGCGGTTCCAGCCGGCGCAGCACGTTGCCGACTTCGCCCTGTTCCAACTGCATCGTCGGCTCGCGGGCGGTCTTCTGGTTGCAGGCGACGACCACGGCGTTGAGCGTGAGCGGGTAGACGTCGGGCGTGGTGGCTTCCTTCTCGATCAGGCAGCCGATGATGCGCGCCTCGACCGAGTTGAGCAGCGGCGCGGGCGCATCGTCGGCGGCGCCGGCTTCCGCGGTAGGGGTGGAGCTGTCGATCTCGCTCATGGTCGCTCGCTGTGGTTTCGGGAATGCGCTCAGACGAGCGTGGAGGACGGCGGCAGATGGCGCGCGCCGCGGTAGATCGGCGCGGCCATCACCATCTCGGCCAGGCTGTGGGCGAGTTCGCGTTCGGCCATCACCGCGCCGTCGGCGCCGTGTTCGATCAGGTGCCGGACTTCGTTGTCGCTGTGGGCGCGGGCGACGATGGTCAGGTCGGGCTTGATCGCGCGCAGCTTGGCGATGATTTCGCCGGCTTCCAGGGCTTGCGGAATCGCCAGCATCACCGTGGTCGCGCGCTCGGGCACCGCTTCGCGCAGCACGCGCTCGTTGACCGCGTTGCCCAGGATCGCCGCCAGCCCGGCGGCGCGGGCCTTGGCGATGTGGCTGTCCTCGCCGTCGATGACCACCAGCGGGATGCCGTGCTCGGTCAGCAGTCGCGCCAGTTCGCTGCCGACCCGGCCGTAGCCGATCAGGATCACGTGGTCGGCGATGTCCGGCGGCACCGGCGGCACCACCGGGTCGACCGCGGCCTCCTGCAGCGCCGCGGCTTCGCGCGCCTGCTTGCGATCCAGCCAGGCGAACAGCAGCGGGTTGACCACGATCGACAGCAGGGCGCCGGCCAGGATCAGGTCCTGGCCTTCCTGCGGCAGGATCCCCAATTGCAGGCCGAGGCCGGCGAGGATGAAGGAGAACTCGCCGATCTGGGCCAGGCTGGCCGAGATCATCAAGGCGGTGGGAGCGGTTTTGCCGAATGCGCGCACGATCGCATAGGCGGCGATCGACTTGCCGAGCACGATGATGGCGAAGGTTGCCAGCACCGGCAGCGGCTTTTCGACCAGGATCATCGGGTTGAACAGCATGCCGACCGAGACGAAGAACAGCACCGCGAACGCGTCGCGCATCGGCAGCGTCTCGTTGGCGGCCTGGTGGCTGAACTCGGATTCGTTGAGCAGCATGCCGGCGAAGAACGCGCCCAGCGCGAACGAGACCCCGAACAGTTCGGCCGAACCGAACGCGACGCCGAGCGCGATCGCCAGTACGCACAGCGTGAACAGTTCGCGCGAGCCGGTGCCGGCGACGCGTTCCAGGATCCAGGGGATGACGCGGCGGCCGACGATCAGCATCACCGCGACGAAGGCGCCGACCTTGGCGAAGGTCTTGAACAGCGCGGTCCAGACTTCGACGGCGTCGCCGGCCTCGCCCTTGATCACCCCGGCCAGGGCCGGCAGCAGCACCAGCGCCAGCACCATCGCCAGGTCCTCGACGATCAGCCAGCCGACCGCGATCCGGCCCTTGACGGTCTCGACCAGGCGCCGTTCTTCCAGCGCGCGCAGCAGCACCACGGTACTGGCGACCGACAGGGCCAGGCCGAACACGATGCCGGCGCCGTGCGACCAGCCCAGGAACCGCGCCAGGCCCCAGCCCATCGCGGCGGCGACCGCGATCTGGACCACCGCGCCGGGCAGGGCGATCGCCTTCACCGCGAGCAGGTCGCGCATCGAGAAGTGCAGGCCGACGCCGAACATCAGCAGGATCACGCCGATCTCGGCCAGCTGCGGCGCCAGGGTCTGGTCGCCGACGAAGCCGGGTGTGAAGGGGCCGGCGACGATGCCTGCGATCAGATAGCCCACCAGCGGCGACAAACGCAGGCGTTGCGCCAGCGCGCCGAAGATGAAAGCCAGGACGAAACCGGCTACGAGGATCGCGATCAGGGAGGTGTGATGCATCGGGTCTCCTGTCGTGTCGGCTTTTAAGGATGTGGGCCGCTACCCCCGGATGCAAGCCGCGCGGGTCGCCGCAATCCTGCCGAATGTGGCCGCGAAGCCGATGAAAACGGCCGATTTCCGGCTGCGGCGCCGATCCGGCCGGCCGTCGTCAAGGCGCCGGAACCGGGGCGCATGCCGCGCTGCGGCCCTGGCGGAGGCGGTGGGCGGTCGCCGAATCCGCTGCCCGGAGCGGCCCGAATCGGTCGGAATTGGCGCCCGTGGCGGCATCGACGCAGATCGCGCGGGCGGCTCCGGCCTTCGGCCCGCTACACTATGCGCATGATTGCCTTCCGTGATTTCGCCCTTCGGCGCGGCGAACGCCTGCTCCTGTCCAAAGTCGACCTGACCCTGCAAGCGGCGTGGCGGATCGGCGTGATCGGCCGTAACGGCACCGGCAAGTCCTCGCTGTTCGCGGCGATCCAGGGCGAGTTGGAGTCCGACCTGGGCAACCTCGACATGCCCAGCCGCGTGCGCATGGCCAGCGTGGCCCAGGAAACCCCGGCCCTGGACGACCCGGCGCTGGACTTCGTCCTGTCCGGCGACGCCACCGTGTATTCGGTGCTGATGGCCGAGCGCGCCGCGGTCGAGCGCGAGGACTGGGAAGCCGTGGCCGAGGCCCACCATCGCCTGGAAGAGCTCAACGGCTACGACGCCACCGCGCGCGCCGGCAAGCTGCTGCACGGCCTGGGCTTTTCGCCCGACACCCACGAACGCGCGGTCAAGGAATTCTCCGGCGGCTGGCGCGTGCGCCTGAACCTGGCGCGCGCGCTGATGACGCCGTCGGACCTGCTGCTGCTGGACGAACCTACCAACCATCTCGATCTCGACGCGGTGCTGTGGCTGGAACAGTGGCTGCTCAAGTACCCGGGCACCTTGATGCTGATCTCGCACGACCGCGAGTTCCTGGACGAGGTCACCACCCACACCCTGCATCTGCACGACGGCAAGGCCAAGCTCTACACCGGCGACTACACCGCGTTCGAGCGCCAGCGCGCCGAGCACCTGCGCCTGCAGCAGATCACCCACGAGAAGGCCCAGGCCGAGCGCGCCCACCTGCAGAGCTTCATCGACCGCTTCAGCGCCAGCGCGGCCAAGGCCAAGCAGGCGCAGTCGCGGGTCAAGCGTCTGGCCAAGATGGCCGGCACCGAGGCGGTGCGCGCCGAACGCGCGCTGCGCATCGATTTCCCCGAGCCGGTGAAGCTGCCGCACGCGCTGCTGCGCCTGATGCACGCCGACTGCGGCTACGGCTCGCATACCGTGCTCAACCAGGTCGGCTTCATCCTCGAAGCCGGCGACCGGGTCGCGTTGCTGGGCCCGAACGGCGCCGGCAAGTCGACCCTGGTCAAGTCCCTGGTCGGCGAACTGGAGCTGCTCAGCGGCGAGCGCGGCGGCCACCCGGACCTGCGCATCGGCTACTTCGCCCAGCACACGGTCGAATCGCTGCGCGAGGGCACCACCGCGATCGACCACTTGGCCGATATCGCGCCCGGCGTCGCCACCCAGCAGCTGCGCGATTTCCTCGGCAAGTGGAATTTCCCCGGCGACCGCGCGTTCGAAAAGGTCGATTCGTTCTCCGGCGGCGAACGCGCGCGCCTGGCCCTGGCGATGATCGCCTGGCGCCGGCCGAACGTGCTGTTGCTGGACGAACCGACCAACCACTTGGACCTGGACATGCGCGAGGCCCTGGCCGAGGCGCTCAGCGACTTCGCCGGCGCGATCGTGCTGGTCTCGCACGACCGCCACCTGATCGGCCTGGTCTGCGAAACCTTCTGGCGTGTCGCCGACGGGGTCGCCCAGCCTTTCGACGGCGACCTCGACGCCTATGCGGTATGGCTGCGCACCCGCGACAGCAGCAACGACGGCAAGGCCGCGGCCAAGGCCATCGCCGCCGCCGCATCGACCGTGGTGCCGGCCGCGGCGCCGACCAAGCCGCGCGCCAAGGTCAATCCGCACAAGCTGGCCCAGGCCGAAGCGCGCGTGGCCGAGTTGGAATCCAAGCTGCATACCCTGGACATGGATCTGGCCGACCCGACCAAGTACGCCGGCGGCGGCGACAACGCGGCCGAACTAGCGCGCAAGCGCGACGCGGTGGCGGCGGAACTGGCCCAGGCTGAGGCGGAGTGGCTGGCGCTGTACGACGCGGCTTGAGTTTCGCCAGCGCGCGCCAGTCCGATCGCGGCTCACGCCGCTCCCACAGACAGCCTCAGCGCCGCCGCTTCCTGTAGGAGCGGCGTAAGCCGCGATGCGCTACTCAACAATCGGCGCGAGCAGCGAGCAGCGAGCAGCGAGCAGCGAGCAGCGAGCAGCGAGCAGCGAGCAGCGAGCAGCGAGCAGCCGGCCTCGACCGGCTCCATCACTGCAGCCGCACATCCAGATCGCGCTTCGCCGCCGCGACATTGCCGCTGTAATCCTTCGCGGTAATGCGCAAGGTGTAGTCGCCCGGCGGCAGGTCGGTCGGCGTCCACAGGCCGGGCACGAGCCTGCCGTCGCGCGCGGTGTTGGTCAGCACATAGCGGAAGCGCGTGATCGCGCTGCCGTGCACGGTGACGCCGCTGCCGTCGGCGTAGACGACCTGGACCGCTTCGTCTTCCGACGGCATGCGGTCGAACTGCAGGTTGGTGCGTGGGCTTTCGTAGCCCGGCAGCGGGGCGCCGGCCGCGTCCAGCCATTGGTAGCCCAGCGAATACAGGCCGAGCCGGCGTCGCGCCTGATTGCGATCGACCTGGTCCCAGGCATCGACCACGATCTGCACCCCCGGCAATCCGCGCGACACCAGCACGCGGTTCTGCTCGCGCTGCTCCAGCGGCTGGGCCGCGTCGTCGAGCAGGGCCACGCGCTCGATCTGCGGCGCGTGCTTGTCGGTGTAGCCGACGAAGCCCAGGGTGATCGCGTTGCGCTGGTAGCCGCTGGCGCCGACCACCAGGTGCACGTGCGCCATCGGATTGATCGTGCCCAGCGCGTCGCCGACGCGGAAGCGGGTGCCGCGCAGAACGCGGATGCGCTCGGGTTTGCCGTCGTCGCCGAGGACCGGATGGAAGCGGCTGGGGTCGAGCGAATTGCCTTGCGGATCGCGGCCGACGCGCATGTGGATGTAGCTCAGCGTGTCGAGGGACATGCCTTCGCCGAGCGCGCCCATGCCCCAGGTTCCGTTGGGGCTGCTGAGCTTGGCGTCGGCGATCGCGAGCACGCGCTGGCCGACGTCGCCGGCGATGTCGAGGCCGTCGTGCAGATGGTGGCGGGCCTCGCCGTTGCCGTCGCCGCGCACTTCGGCCATTGTGCCGACCACTTCGTGCCAGCCGTCCTGCGGCGCCAGCGGCCAACGGCCTTCGCTGCGCGGCAGCGGATTCTGCGGCGAGGGTCCGACCGCGGCGAGCGTCGCCGCGCTGCCGGCCGCGACCGGCGCGATCCGGTGCACGCGATAGCCCTGCGCATCGGCGACGTAGAGCGCGCCGTCGGGCGCCAGTGCCAGCGCGGACGGGCGCGCGAGGCGCTGTTCGGTGGTCGCGCCGGTGATGGTGCGCAGACTGCGATCCAGGCCGATCTGGAGCACGCGGCCGCGCGCCATCTCGCCGACGTAGATCACGCCGTCGTGGGTGACTGCCAGGCTCAGCGGCCGCCGCATCGCGTCCGGCGGGTCCTCCTGCAAGCCCCGCAGCACGGTGCTGACCGCGCCGTCGAGCCCGATCCGGCGGATCGCGTTGTTGCGCAAGTCGGCGACCAGCACGCGGCCGTGCCGGTCCAGCGCCAGCGCGGTCGGCGTGTCGAAGCGCGCCAGCGCGGCGGGACCGTCCTGGTAACCGGGCCGCTCGCCGCCGGCGAGCGTGCGCACCTGGCCGTCGTTGCCGATCACGCGGATGCGGTCGTTGTAGGTGTCGGCGACGTAGACCCGACCCTGCGCATCCACGGCCACGCCAGTGGGGCCGTTGAAGCGGGCCTGCGCGGCGGGACCGTCGAGGTAGCCGGCGCTGCCGTCGCCGGCCAGGGTGCTGACCACGCCCTGTGGGCTGAGCTTGCGGATCGCGTGATTGCCGGTGTCGGCGATGTAGAGATTGCCCGCCGCGTCCAGGGCCACGCCCGAGGGCGTATTGAAGGCCGCGGCGGCGCCGATGCCGTCGCGGAAGCCCTCGCTCGATCCGGCCAGGCTGACCACGCGGCCGTCGGCGCGGATCGCGCGGATGCGGTTGCTGTCGCCAGCGTCGGCCACGTACAGGGTGCCGTCGCGGCCCAGGGCCAGGCCGTAGGGGTCGGCGAAACGCGCCTGCGCCGCAAGGCCGTCGCGCAAGCCGAGCACGCCGTCGCCGGCGCGCAGCTGCAATTGCCCAGCCCAGCCCAGCGGCGTGGCCTGCGGCCCGGCGGGTTTGCGCGGGATGCCGGGTTCGAACACGAAAGTGGCGGCCAAGGCGGCGGCGGTGAGGGCGACAACCAGCCCCAGCCAGAGATTTCGGGTCATGCGGTTCCTGGTTGCGACGGCCGCGCGCGCAGCGGGGCCTTGGGGCGAGCCCGATTCTAGCCAACTCGGTCCAGCCGCGCCGGCGGTATCGGGCCTGCCGGTCCGGCGCTTGCATCGGCGGCGTCCGGCCCCACACTGTCTGCCTACGTCGTCAAGAACCCTGCATTTCCATGCCTATCTACGCCTTCCAGTGCAGCGCCTGCGGGCATACCTTCGACCGTTTGCAAAAGCTGTCCGACGCCGATCCCAGCGTCTGCCCGTCCTGCGGCGCGGAGGCGGTGAGCCGTCAGCTCACCGCGCCGCAGTTCCGCCTGGCCGGCGGCGGCTGGTACGAGACCGACTTCAAGAAGGACGGCGACAAGAAGCGCAACCTGGCCGATGCCGGCGGTTCGAGCGGGGCCGGCGATTCGGGGGCGGCCAAGCCGGCCGCGCCCAAGGCCGAGCCGGCCAAGAGCGAGCCCAAGCCGGCCGCCAAAACCGCCGCTTCCGGCGATTGATCCCGGGCGCCCGATCCTGGGCGCCGGACCTGCGATCGCAGGGCCGATCTAGACGGGCGCCTCGCGACGAGCGCCGTAGCGGCGCCCGTCGCGACGGCGGTCAGTTGCCGAACTCGCCGCGGCAGCCCTGGTTGACCCAGATCGCATTGCGCGACTCGATGCCCCAGGTGCGGCCCTGGATGCAGGGCTGCTTGGAGATCTGCCGCAGCAGGCGCGGCATGGCGTTGCCGACCGGCAGGGCGCAGGTCGTGGTCCGGTTGTCGACGCTGGAGCAAGTGACCCGACGGCCCGGCTGCGGCGGCGGCTGCACCTGGGCGTCGCCGATGAAATCGGCGCGGCAGCCCTGGGTGACCCAGACCTGGCCGTTCTGCGATTGCCAGGTGCGGCCCTCGATGCAGGCCGAGCTGGACAGCTGGCGCGACAGCCGGGTGCGCCCGTACCAGGGCACCGAACAGGTCTGCGGACGATTGTCGGTGCTTTCGCAGCGCACGGTCTGGCCGACCGGGGGCTGCGGGCCCGGGCCGGGGCCGAACTCGCCGCGGCAGCCGCCGCTGACGTAGATATTGCCGTCGCGGGACTGCCAGGTGCTGCCTTCGGTGCAGGGCGTCTTGGACAGTTGCTTGATCAGGCGCGAATAGCCGGGCCAGCCGGTGCGGCAGGTGCGCACGCGGCCGTCGTTGCTTTCGCAGCGGATCGTGCCGCCGGGTTGCGGACCGACTCCGCCGCCGCCGGCCAGGGACTGGGAGATGTCGGCCTTGATCCGGCTGAAGGTCCAGTTGGAGCGGTTGACCTGGTCGATATAGAAGCGCAGCTGGTCGTCCGGGATGCGCCGGCCGTTGGACTGCTCGGAGTATTCCAGGCTGATCACCCGTACCTGGTCGTTGTAGGACAGGCTGCGCAGGTTTTCAGGCGCGTAGGCGCGCGTCTGCGGCTGGGCCTGGACCAGGACGGGAGCGGCCAGGGCCGCCAGGCACAGCGCCAGCGACAGCGGTTTGAGCAGTTTCAGCATGGCCATTCCCCTAGCCGGGTGGGACACGCGGCAGACCGGGCCGCGGCCGGTGGTGCAGGGCAATCCGGGTGGAGCGGATGTGGATCGGAGGTAGATGAAATCCAGCCGCAGGCTGCGCGGCCGGACAAGTAACCGGCCGGAGCCGTTAAGATAGCGTGTTCCTGGCCCAGGCCCGGACGCGCGCCGGCCCGCCCGGCGCCCCCACCGTGCCGGCCCTGCCGCCGGCCGCCGTTTCGATCCCGGAGTTTCCATGCGTACCCACTTCTGCGGCCTCGTCGACGAGGCGCTGATCGGCCAGACCGTCACCTTGTGCGGCTGGGTCAACACCAACCGCGTCCAGAGCCACGTGGTGTTCACCGATTTGCGCGATCACGAGGGCGTGGTCCAGATCGTGGTCGATTCCGACATGGTCGAGCTGTTCAAGACCGCCGGCGACCTGAGCGTGGAGAGCTGCGTGCGCGTGACCGGCACGGTGCGCGCGCGCCAGGCCGCCAACGACAAGATCCGCAGCGGCAAGGTCGAGATCCTGGCCGCGACCATCGAGGTGCTGAACAAGGCCGAGCCGCTGCCGTTTCACGCCCACGAGAACGCCGGCGAGGAAACCCGCCTGACCTATCGTTACCTCGACCTGCGCCGTCCCGAGATGCAGAAGATGATGCGCACTCGCATCCGCCTGGTGCAGTCGCTGCGCCGCTGGCTGGACGCGCGCGGCTTCCAGGACATCGAAACCCCGATCCTGACCAAGGCCACGCCCGAAGGCGCGCGCGACTTCCTGGTCCCGGCGCGCATGCACCCGGGCGAGTTCTACGCATTGCCGCAGTCGCCGCAGCTGTTCAAGCAGATCCTGATGGTGGCCGGCTTCGACCGCTACTACCAGATCGCGCGCTGCTTCCGCGACGAAGCCCTGCGCGCGGACCGCCAGCTCGAGTTCACCCAGCTCGACATGGAGTTCGCCTGGGTCTCCGAGCGCGACGTGCAGGACACGGTCGAGGACATGATCCGCGTCGTGTTCAAGGAGTCCATCGACGTCGAGCTGGACGCGCAGTTCCCGCGCATGACCTACGCCGAGGCGATGCGCCGCTACGGTTCGGACAAGCCCGACCTGCGCATCGACCTGGAATTCGTCGACATCGCCGAGCTGGTCAAGCACTGCGAATTCAAGGTATTCACCGATTGGGCCAACCACGCCGACGGCCGCGTGATCGCGCTGCGCGCGCCGGGCGCCGCGGGCTGGTCGCGCAAGCAGATCGACGAGGCCGGTGCCCACGCGGCCAAGTACGGCGCCAAGGGCCTGGCCTGGATGAAGGTCGAGGACGCGTCCAAGGGCCGCGAAGGCATCAACTCGCCGATCGCCAAGTTCTTCGACGACGCGACCCTGGCCAAGATTATCGAAGCCTCGGGCGCTACCAGCGGCGACGCAATCTTCTTCGGCGCCGCCGATTACAAGACCGCCAGCGACTTCATGGGCGCGCTGCGCCTGAAGCTGGGCAAGGACCTGGGCCTGGTCGGCGAAGGCTGGAAGCCGCTGTGGGTCACCGATTTCCCGATGTTCGAGTGGGACGAGGAAGCGCAGCGCTACGTCGCCCTGCATCACCCCTTCACCGCTCCCGCGGTGGACGACATCGCCGATCTGCGCGCCAACGCCAAGACCGCGGTGTCGCGCGGCTACGACATGGTCCTCAACGGCAACGAAATCGGCGGCGGTTCGATCCGCATCCATCGCCCGCAGATGCAGTCGGCGGTGTTCGATCTGCTCGGCATCGGTGCGGAAGAGGCCGAAGCCAAGTTCGGCTTCCTGCTCGACGCGCTCAAGTACGGCGCGCCGCCGCACGGCGGCATCGCCTTCGGCATCGACCGCATCGCCGCTCTGATGGCCGGCACCGAGTCGATCCGCGACGTGATCGCCTTCCCCAAGACCACCACCGCGCAGTGCCTGATGACCGGTGCGCCGTCGCCGATTCCGGACGCGCAGCTGGCCGAAGTGCACGTGATGGTGCGGCCGAAGGATCCGGCCTGAGCGTTGGATCCGGGGCTGGGGTAGGCGCGGCGCAAGCCGCGAACGCTCCAGCGGCCGGCGGCGCCGCAGCGATCGCGCGGGCGGACGTTTTGCGCCTGGTGATCGTTGAACGCCGGCAAGCGCGGTGGCGCGGTCGCGGCTGACGCCGCTCCTACACGAAGCAGAAAGCGAGAGGGCAGGCTGGACCATGAGCGACGACTACCGCATCCGCCGCGCCACCGTCGCCGACGCGGCGTTGTTGTCCGATCTGGCCGCGCGCACCTTCATCGAGACCTTCGGGCACCTGTATCCGCCGGACGATCTACAGGCCTTCCTGGCCGACGCTTACGCGGTCGAGAAGCAAGCCGTCATCCTCGCCCATCCGGACTATGCGGTCTGGCTGCTCGAACGCGACGGCACGGCGATTGGCCACGCGGCCGCTGGGCCTTGCGGTCTGCCGCATGCGGAGGTGGCCTCGGGCGATGGCGAGCTCAAGCGTTTGTACGTGCTGCGCGAGGCGCAGAACGGCGGCTGGGGCGGCCGTTTGTTTCAGACGGTGATGGACTGGCTGCTGCGCGACGGCCCGCGCACGCTGTGGATCGGGGTGTGGTCGGAAAACCACGGGGCGCAGCGCTTCTACGCGCGCCATGGCTTCGTCCACGTCGGCGATTACGAGTTCGTCGTGGGCCAGACCCGCGACCACGAATACATCCTGCGCCGCGCGGCGGCCTGAGCCAGGTAGGCGCCGCTCCCACCGTGCGGTCGCGGCTCACGCCGCTCCTACCCCGAGGCGGGTGCTGCGAGGCTTGCCGCGTTGCCGCTTCCTGTGGGAGCGACGTGAGTCGCGATCGCGTGAGTCGGGGCTTGCGTCGCTGCTCGCATGGCGCATCGCGGCTTACGCCGCTTCCACAACACCGTGTTGTGGCACGCGCGAGGGTTGTTGCGCCGGTGGCGGTGGCGGTGCGGTCGCGGCTCACGCCGCTCCTACCCCAAGGCGGGTGCTGCGAGGCTTGCCGCGCTGCCGCTTTCTGTGGGAGCGACGTGAGTCGCGATCGCGTGAGCCGGGGCTTGCGTCGCTGCTCGCATGGCGCATCGCGGCTTACGCCGCTCCCACAACGCCGTGTTGTGGCACGCGCGAGGGTTTGTTGCGCCGGTGGTGGTGGCGGTGGCGGTGCGGTCGCGGCTCACGCCGCTCCTACCCCAAGGCGGGTGCTGCGAAGCTTGCCGCTTTCTGTGGGAGCGACGTGAGTCGCGATCGCGTGAGTCGGGGCTTGCGTCGCTGCTCGCATGGCGCATCGCGGCTTACGCCGCTCCCACAACGCCGTGTTGTGCCACGCGCGAGGGTTGTTGCGCCGGTGGCGGTGGCGGTGCGGTCGCGGCTCACGCCGCTCCTACCCCGAGGCGGGTGCTGCGAGGCTTGCCGCGTTGCCGCTTTCTGTGGGAGCGACGTGAGTCGCGATCGCGTGAGTCGGGGCTTGCGCCGGTAGCCGAACCTCGCCCATCGCGGCTTACGCCGCTCCCACAGTAGATACGCCGCGGTCCGTGGCTCAGCGCGCCGCTACCACGTCCACCGCACCCAAGGTCAGGCGCCCCGTGCCGTCGCGCCCGGCATTCTGCGGCGCGATGCCGCGGCGGCCCGGCCAGCTGTCGGCGAGCGCGAGCTTGAGCGTGTAGCGCCCCGGAGCCAGCGCTGCCGGTACGCTGGCCTGTAGCTCGCGGCTCTGCGGCGATCCCGGCAGCAGGCCGGTGAGCGGATAGTCGAGCGCCGACTTGGCCCGCACCACGCCGCCCGCGTCCAGCCAATGCAGTTCGGCCTGATAGACCTGGTACAGCGGCGCTACGCCGGTGTTCTCGATGCTCAGGCTCAGCGGCAGGCTCGCACCGGCCGCGACCTGATCGGCCCAGGCCGCGCGCCGCACGGTGAACTCGTAGCCCAGCGCGCGCTTGATGCTCAGCACCTTGGCCCGAAACGCCGCGGTGCCGGTGTTCTCGTGCTGGCCGGCCGGGCCCAGCCAGGTGAAGTGGTAGTCGCGCACCAGCTTGACGATGTCGGCGGGGCGGTCGGTCCACAACTTCTTCTGGTCCGCGTACGGGCTTTCGCCGCCGATCGGATTGAGCTGCCAGTTCTGGCGCGCGGCCGGCACTTCGTTGCGATAGCCCCATTCCAGGTTCCACCAACCGGTGTCGTCGCAGCGCTTGAGCATGGGCGAATAGGCGTTGCACATCGCGGTGTAGGACGGGAAGAAGTCTTCGCTGAAGCCGAAGCCGGCACCGCCGACATCGCTGGCGCGCGCGTAGCGCGTGTGCACCGGCGTCTGCGCGAAGTTGTTGGTGTAGGCGTCGCGCACCAAGGCGCGGGTGGTCGCATCGGGCTCGTAACTGGGGCAGCCGGAGGTGTGCCACTCGCCCCAGAAGCCGAGCAGGCCGACATGCACGGCGGTGATGCGCGGGTCGCCGTCGTAGCGGCGCGCGAACGCGCGCACGAACTGCTGCAACTGCTCGCGCATCGCCGGCGTGTTGTAGTCCGGCGCCACGCCGGGGCCGTCGCCGCCGCAGTTGCTGTAGGCATGGCCGGGGATGTTGAGTGGGGCCTGGCCGAGGAACTTGGGATAGTCGCGCTCGGGCTGCTCGCCGTCGTAGTAGTAATGAATGTTGTTGCCGACGCTGTCGGGGTAGTCGGCGACCGGGCGCAGCACGAAGGTCGCGTTCGGATCCTCGGCCAGGATCGGCGCGAGGTGGCGTTGTTCGAAGCCGGCCCAGTCGTACTGCTCGTCGGCGGTCTCGACTTCGCGCCAGGGCAGGTAGATCTGGTAGATCGAGGCGCCGTAATAGTTGTCGGGCAGGCCGCCGTCGGCGCCGACCGTGGTGCCCCAGAGCAGGAAGCCGCGGTGCGGGTTGGACAGGTCGTCGTTGCTTTGGGCGGGGAGCAGTTCGCCGGCGCGCGCGGGCGCGAGCAGAGCGGTCAGCGCGATCGCGACGGCGAGGGCGGCGGGTGCTACGGGTCGCAGGTCCATGTGAACTCCGTGAGTGGGGGCGCGGCGATGGTGGACGCTGCGCGCAGGGCCGGGAGGGGCGCGGCATCACAATCCGGCGTGTCCCGTGGGTGGGACAACGGTTCCGCTAGCGGGGTCACGCTTGTTCCACGCGCTTTGCATCTTTCGTGTGTCTTTCGGCTTAGGGCGCGCCGTGAGCCGCGAACGCTCTGCTCACGAACCTGTGCAGGCCCGAGTGGCGCGGTCGCGGCTCAGGCCCGCCCCTATACCGGACGGAGACTTGGTTAGCATCGCCCCAGGCCCGATATCGCATTCATGGCGAACGACGGAGCGGCGATGGAGCGAGCGACGACGGCGGATGCGACGCGCAGAGTCCTGATGGTCCACGGCATCTGGATGCCGGCGCTGTCGATGCGCTGGCTGGGCGCGCGCCTGGCCGAGGCCGGCTACGAAAGCAGCACCTATGCCTACGCCGGCGCCGGCGGCGGGCCGGACGCGGCCCTGCCGGGGCTGCTCGAA
Organism: Lysobacter sp. Root667; assembly: GCF_001427715.1. Taxonomy (NCBI): domain Bacteria; kingdom Pseudomonadati; phylum Pseudomonadota; class Gammaproteobacteria; order Lysobacterales; family Lysobacteraceae; genus Lysobacter; species Lysobacter sp. Root667. The sequence continues at coordinate 136,757 of NZ_LMHF01000015.1, read as the reverse complement.
CGCCTGGCCGAACCGACCCACATCCTGGCCCACAGCCTGGGCGGCCTGATCGCCCTGAGCGCCTTGGCCGCCCAGCCCGAACTGCCGGTGTCCCGGGTGGTCTGCCTGGGCTCGCCGCTGTGCGGCAGCGCCGCCGCCGGTGGGCTGGCCCGGCACGCCTGGACCGCGGCCGCGCTGGGCCGCAGCGCCGAGCTGCTGCTGCACGGCTGCCCACCCTGGCGTGGCCGGGCCGAGGTGGCGGTGATCGCCGGTTCGACCCCGCACGGGCTGGGGCGCTATTTCGGCGATCTCGGCCAGGACAGCGACGGCACCGTGGCGGTCGCCGAGACCCGCCTGGACGGCCTGCGCGACCATGCGGTGATCCCCGCCAGTCACAGCGGCCTGCTGTTTTCGGCGCAGGCGGCCCAGATGGCCGCCGCCTTCTTCCGCCACGGGCGCCTGCGCGCCTGAGACCAGGCCGGGCGGGCGGTGAGGGCCGGGTTGTGACGGTCCGGCCCCGGCGGCGGCGCCCGATCGAGTAAAATCGCCGGCTTGTTCACAGATTGAGCCGGTAACGCCATGGGTAGAGGTCCGTCGATCGAAGCGCGCAAGAACGCCGAAGATGCGCGTCGCGGCAAGATCTTCACCAAGATCATCCGCGAGATCAGCGTGGCCGCGCGCCGCGGCGGCGGCGATCCTGGCGGCAATCCCAGCCTGCGCACGGCGATCGACAAAGGGCTTTCGGCCAACATGTCCAAGGACGTGATCGAACGCGCGGTCAAGAAGGCCACCGGCGCGCTGGAAGGCGTGGAATACGAGGAAATCCGCTACGAGGGTTACGCCCCGGGCGGAGTCGCGGTGATCGTCGACTGCCTGACCGACAACAAGGTCCGCACCGTCGCCGACGTGCGTCATGCCTTCGGCAAGTTCGGCGGCAACCTCGGCACCGACGGTTCGGTCGCATTCCTGTTCCAGAAGCGCGGCGTGCTGTGGTTTCCCGCCGGCACCGACGAAGACCAGGTCACCGAAGCCGCCATCGAAGCCGGCGCCGACGATGTCGTGGTCTACCCGGACGACGGCTCGATCGACGTGCTGACCGCGCCGGACGCGTTCGCGTCGGTCAAGGCCGCGATGGAAGCGGCCGGTCTGGCCCCGAGCCAGGCCGAGATCACCTACCGCGCCGAGAACGAAATCGCCGTCAGCGGCGAGACCGCGCAGCAGGTGGTGAAGATGCTCAACTGGCTCGAAGACCTGGACGACGTCCAGAACGTCTACTCCAACGCCGATCTCGGCGCCGACGCCTACGCGTAGACTGCCTGCGTGATCCGCATCCTCGGCATCGACCCCGGTTCGCAACGGACCGGCCTGGGCGTCATCGACGTTGCGGCCGACGGCCGTTGCACCTATGTGCACGCGCAGGCGCTCAAGCTGCTCGACGCCGAGGATTTCCCGTCGCGGCTCGGGCTGCTGTGCGAAGGCCTGGAAGCGGCGCTGGACCAATGGCAGCCGCAGCAGGTCGCGATCGAGACCGTGTTCATGGACAAGTCCGCGACCTCGGCGCTGAAGCTGGGCCACGCCCGCGGCGCCGCGCTGGCGACCGTCGTGCGGCGGCGCATTCCGATCAGCGAGTACGCGCCGCGGGTGATCAAGCAATCGCTGGTGGGCCGCGGTGCGGCCGACAAGCAGCAGGTCCAGCACATGGTGCGGCTGTTGCTGAATCTGCCGGAAATGAAGCTGCAGGCCGACGCCGCCGATGCCCTTGCGGTCGCCCTGACGCATGCGCATATGAGTGCGACCAGCGCGCGCATCGGCCTGACCACGGCGCAATTGCGCAGGCGCGGCGCATGAGCGCGCCGCTTCGTCATCCCAAGGGAGCGGGTCCGTGATCGGACGTCTCAAAGGCATCATCGTGCACAAGCAGCCTCCCTGGCTGGTAGTGGACGTCAACGGCGTCGGCTACGAGCTGGAGGCGCCGATGAGCACCTTCTACGACCTGCCCGAACTGGGGCGCGAGGTCGCGCTGTTCACCCATTACGCGCAGAAGGAAGACAGCGTTTCGCTGTACGGCTTCCTGCGCGAGACCGAGCGGCGCCTGTTCCGCGACGTCCAGAAAGTCAGCGGCATCGGCGCCAAGATCGCCCTGGCGGTGCTGTCGGGCGTGCCGGTCGAAGAGTTCGCGCGCCTGGTCCAGGCCGGCGACGTGACCGCGCTGACCCGCATCCCCGGCATCGGCAAGAAGACCGCCGAACGCATGGTGGTCGAGCTGCGCGACCGCGCCGCGGATTTCGTCGGCTCCGGCGCCGTCCTCGGCGGCAACGGCGTGCCCGCCGATCCGCAGAGCGAGGCCACCGTCGCCCTGCAGCAACTGGGTTACAAACCCGTCGAGGCCGCGCGCATGGCGCGCGATGCCACCGCCGCCGGCGACGACGCCGCCGCCATCATCCGCAAAGCGCTAAAGTCCGCGCTTCGCTGAGCCCACGGCGGCGTACCCGCCCGGAGCACACGCACCATGGCTTCCACCGTTCCTTCTGTCGACGCGCAGCCGCGCAAGAACGCCCACGACGCCCAGGGCCATGGTCACGGCCATGGCGGCAAGGGCCTGGCCGGGCTGGTCGTCGGTGCGATCGGCGTCGTCTTCGGCGACATCGGCACCAGCCCGCTGTACACGCTGAAAGAGGCGTTTTCGCCGCACTTCGGACTGATCGGGCCGCACATCACTCCGGCGGCGTTCCACGACACCGTGCTGGGCATCCTGTCGCTGGTGTTCTGGGCGCTGATGATCGTGGTCACCATCAAGTACGTGACCATCATCATGCGCGCCGACAACGAAGGCGAGGGCGGCATCATGGCGCTCATGACCCTGGCCCAGCGCACCCTGGCCAAGGGCGGGCGCTCGGCGTACGTCGTCGGCATCCTCGGCATCTTCGGCGCTTCGTTGTTCTTCGGCGACAGCGTGATCACCCCGGCGATCTCGGTGCTCGGCGCGGTCGAGGGCCTGGAAGTGGCCGCGCCCGGCCTGCACCGGTTCATCGTCCCGATCACGGTGGTGATCCTGGTGATGGTGTTCCTGGCCCAGCGCTTCGGCACCGAGAAGGTCGGCCGCGTGTTCGGCCCGATCACCGTGCTGTGGTTCCTGGCCCTGGCCGCGATCGGCGTGCACAACATCGTCGACGCCCCGGAAGTGCTCAAGGCGTTGAACCCGATGTGGGGCGCGCGCTTCTTCATCGACCACGGCCTGCACTCGGTGCTGATCCTGGGCGTGGTGGTGCTGGCGGTGACCGGCGGCGAAGCCTTGTACGCCGACATGGGCCACTTCGGCGCCCGCCCGATCCGCTACGCCTGGTACATCATGGTGCTGCCCTGCCTGATGCTGAATTACCTGGGCCAGGGCGCGCTCGTGCTCGAACACCCGGCCGCGGTGCGCAACCCGTTCTTCGAGGCGGTGCCGGCGTGGGCGCTGTACCCGATGATCGTGCTGGCTACGATGGCCGCGGTGATCGCCTCGCAGGCGGTCATCACCGGCGCCTATTCGATCGCGCGCCAGGCCATGCAGCTGGGCTACATCCCGCGCATGCAGATCAAGCACACCTCGCACGACACCATCGGCCAGATCTACGTGCCCTATATCAACTGGATCCTGGCGATCGCGGTGATCACGGTGGTGCTGGCCTTCCGCAGCTCGACCGCACTGGCCACGGCCTACGGCATCTCGGTGTCGGCGACGATGCTGATCGACACCCTGCTGCTGGCGCTGGTCGCGCGCGCGCTGTGGCCGCGCTGGCGCACCTGGGTGCTGCCGCTGTGCGTGGTGTTCTTCATCGTCGACGTCGGTTTCGTGGTCGCCAACGGCGCCAAGTTCTTCGACGGCGCCTGGTTCCCGGTGGTGCTGGGCCTGACCGTGTTCACGGTGATGCGCACCTGGCGCCGCGGCCGCGAGCTGCTGCACGACGAGGTGCGCAAGGAGGGCATCCAGCTCGACAGCTTCCTGCCCGGCCTGATGCTGGCGCCGCCGATCCGGGTGCCGGGCACCGCGGTGTTCATGACCGCCGACAAGGGCGTGGTCCCGCATGCGCTGCTGCACAACCTCAAGCACAACAAAGTGCTGCACGAGCGCAACGTGTTCCTGACCGTGGAAACCCTGAACGTGCCGCATGCGCCGCGCGAGAAGCGGCTCAAGATCGAAGCCATCGGCGACGATTTCTACCGCGTGCTGATCCGCTTCGGCTTCATGGAAATGCCCGACGTGCCGCTGGCGCTGATGCGTTCCTGCGACGCCGGCGGCATCTATTTCGATCCGATGGACACCACTTATTTCGCCAGCCGCGAGACCGTGGTCGCCAGCCGCCACCGCGGCATGCCGATCTGGCGCGATCGCCTGTTCGCCTTCATGCACCGCAACGCCGCGCCGGCGACCGGCTTCTTCCGCATCCCCGGCAACCGCTTGGTCGAGCTGGGCGCGCAGGTCGAAATCTGATCCGGCTTCAGTCCCTCTCCCGCAAGCGGGAGAGGGCTGGGGTGAGGGCACACGAGGTCACGGTCTCGCGCCGTCAGCCGCGTTCCGTACGCCCTCATCCGCCCTGCGGGCACCTTCTCAGCCTTGCGCACCCTTCGGGCGCCGCAAGCGCGAGAAGAAGAGGACCCAGCCGCATCCATCCGCCGCAGCCAGCCGCCTTCCCGGCGCCAACCGCCACCGGTGTCGCCCCAGAGCCGCCCCCGCCCATGCGAACATAGCCGCATGACCGAAAACCGCATCATCGCCCCCGGCGCGAACCGCGAGGACGAGGCCCTGGAGGCTTCGATCCGGCCCAAGCGCCTGGACGAATACCTGGGCCAGCAGCCGGTTCGCGAGCAGCTCAAGATCTACATCGAGGCCGCCAAGGGCCGCGGCGAGGCACTGGATCACGTCCTGATCTTCGGGCCGCCCGGCCTGGGCAAGACCACCCTGAGCCACGTGATCGCCAACGAGCTGGGCGTCAACCTGCGCCAGACCTCCGGCCCGGTGATCGAGAAGGCCGGCGACCTGGCCGCGCTGCTGACCAACCTGCAACCGCACGACGTGCTGTTCGTCGACGAGATCCACCGCCTCTCGCCCGTGGTCGAGGAAGTGCTGTACCCGGCGATGGAGGACTACCAGATCGACATCATGATCGGCGAGGGCCCCGCGGCGCGCTCGATCAAGCTCGACCTGCCGCCGTTCACCCTGATCGGCGCCACCACCCGCGCCGGCCTGCTGACCGCACCGCTGCGCGATCGCTTCGGCATCGTCCAGCGCCTGGAGTTCTACAGCGCCGAGGAACTGACCAAGATCGTGCGCCGCTCGGCCCAGATCCTGGGAATCGATTGCGTGCCCGAGGGCGCGGCCGAGATCGCCAAGCGCTCGCGCGGCACCCCACGCATCGCCAATCGCCTGCTGCGCCGGGTGCGCGACTACGCTCAGGTCCGCGCCGGCGGCCGCATCGACAGCCAGACCGCGGACGCGGCCATGGCCATGCTCAAGGTCGATCCGCAGGGCTTCGACGAGCTCGACCGGCGCCTGCTGCAGACCATCATCGAGTCCTTCGACGGCGGCCCGGTCGGGGTCGAATCGCTGGCCGCCGCGCTCAGCGAGGAGCGCGGCACGCTCGAGGACGTGATCGAGCCCTTCCTGATCCAGCAGGGCTACCTGGTCCGCAGCGCGCGTGGCCGCATGGCCACCGCCAAGGCCTACCGGCACATCGGCCTGAAGCCGAAAGCCAATGCCAGCGGGCTTTTCGAAGAGGGTTGAACGAGTGATTGCACCGGCGTTCAGTTGGCCGACACGCGTCTATTGGGAAGATACCGACGCCGGTGGCGTGGTCTACCACGCGCAATACCTGGCGTTCCTGGAACGCGCGCGCAGCGAATGGGTGCGTGCCCAGGGTTACGGCCAGGAGCGGCTGCGGCTGGAGTTCGAGCTGGTGTTCGCGGTCCGCGCGATGCAGATCGACTTCCTCAAGCCCGCGCGCCTCGACGACGCCTTGTCGGTGTCGGCGGAGCTGCGCGAGTGCCGCCGCGCCAGCCTGGTGTTCGCGCAGGCCATCCACCGTGGCGACGAGCGTCTGTTCACGGCGACGGTGCGCTTGGCCGCGCTGGACCCGCAGGACTTCCGCCCGCGCCCGATTCCGGCGGCGCTGTACGAGCCGCTGAAAGCGCTGGTGACCCCGGCGCCGCAAGAACCAACGTAACCATCAGGCCCGTGCTGCGGGCTACGGAGAAACAAGCATGACGTCATCGTTGATCGCGCTTCTGGCCACGACCGTGGAAGCCCTGCCGGAAGAGGCCGCCAGCGCGGTGACGCAGGCCGCCGCGAGCGCCGACTTCAGCCTGCTGGACCTGGTGCTCAAGGCCAGTATCCCGGTGCAGTTGATCATGGCCCTGCTGGTACTGGCGTCGGTCACGTCCTGGATCATCATCTTCCGCAAATGGAAGGTGATCCGGCGCGCCAGGAACGAGGCCGACCACTTCGAGGAACGCTTCTGGTCCGGCGCCGAGCTGAGCAAGCTCTACGCCGGCACCACCGAACGCGGCCGCGGCGTCGGCGGCCTGGAGGCGATCTTCGAAGCCGGCTTCCGCGAGTTCAACCGCATCCGCCAGCGTCGCGGCGTCGATGCCCGCGCCCAGCTCGAAGGCGCCCAGCGCGCGATGCGCGCGACCGGTTCGCGCGAACTCGACGGCCTGGAGCACAACCTCGAACTGCTCGCCAACATCGGCTCGACCTCGCCCTACATCGGCCTGGTCGGCACCGTGTTCGGCATCATGGTCACCATGCATTCGCTGATCTCGACCACCAAGCAGGTCGGCATCGCCGATGTCGCGCCGGGCATTTCCGAAGCGCTGCTGGCGACCGCGATGGGCCTGTTCGTGGCGATCCCGGCGGTCTGGGCCTACAACCGTTTCGCCACCGGCGTGGAGCGCCTGTCGGTGCGCTACGACGCGTTCTCCGAGGAGTTCTCCTCGATCCTGCAGCGGCAGTCCCACCTCGACGAAGGCTGATGCGAGCCACTCGCACGCGTCCGCATCCGAGCGCCAGCGCGCTCCTATGCCTTCCGCCGCGGCGGAAGGCGTCGTAAAGAATTGAGAGGAAGGCCATGTCCGGCATAACCGCGCGCCGCCATCGCAAGCGCAAACTCAAGGCCGAGATCAACGTCGTGCCCTACATCGACGTGATGCTGGTGCTGCTGATCATCTTCATGGTCACGGCGCCCCTGCTGACCCTGGGCGTCGACGTCGACCTGCCCAGGTCCAACGCCAAGTCGATCGAGACCAAGAACGATCCGGTCGTGGTCCAGATCGACGCCAAGGGCAACTACTTCCTCGCGGTCAAGGCCGGCAGCAACGAAGCGGTGACCCGCGACATGCTGCGCGCCCGCATGACCGCCCTGGTCGCGCAGAACGGCAAGGAAAAACTGCAGGTCTACATCGCCGGCGACGGCCGCTCCAACTATCAGCCGGTGATGGAGGCGATGGAGATCCTGCAGGGCGCCGGGGTCGAGAAGGTCGGTCTGATGAGCCAGCCGCAGAAGGGCGCGGCCCGATGAGGGAAACCAGCGCCGACACCGCGCAAGCCGTCGGTCTGGCCCTGCTGCTGCACGGGCTGCTGATCCTGGCGATCCTGCTCGGCGCGCTGTGGAAGTTCGAAGGCGCGCCGGCCGGCGGCGGTTCGCCGATGGCGTCGGAATTGACCGACGTGTCCGACCTGTCGGCGGCGATGCAGCGCACGCTGCGCAACCGGCCCGAGCCGATCTCCGAACCGCTGCCTCAGCCCGAGCCGGAAATAGAGGACAGCCTGCCATTGCCGCAGCCCGAGCCCGAGCCGCGGCCGCAGGATTCGCCGACGCCGGTGCAGCAGGCGCCGCAGGATTTCATCCCGGTCCCGGACGACCGCAGCCAGGAGCAGGTGGTCGATACGCCGACCCCGAACCCCGCCGACGAAAAGAAGCTGCAGGAAGCCAAGCAGCGCCAGGAACAGGTCGACCTGACCGAGCAGGAGCGCCAGGACGAGGCCCAGCGCCAGCAGCGCCTGACCGCGATGGAACTGGAGCGCCAGAAGCAACTCGAAGACATCCGCCGCAAGCGCGCCGCCGCGGCGCGCGAGGCCAGCCTGGCCGAACAGAAGCTCAAGCAGCTGGCCGACGCCCAGGCCCGCAGCGCCTCGAGCAGCCAGGCCGACGCCAACGCCGCCCAACCGACCCCGGGCGCCGGCGGCCAGGGCGATCCAGGCCTGATGGCGGCCTACCAGGCCGCGTTGCAGGCCGCGATCCTGGCCAAGTGGACCCGGCCCGAGAGCGTGCCGCTGGGCGCCAAATGCCGACTGGTCATCCGCCAGCTCCAAGGCGGCACCGTCATCGACGTACAGGTATCGTCGCCGTGCTCCTACGACGAGCAGGCGCGGCGCTCGATCGAGGCCGCCGTGCTCAAGGCCCAGCCCTTGCCCTACGCCGGCTTCGAGAAGGTCTTCAACCGCCAGCTCAACTTCAATTTCACCGCCCAGGATCAGTGACCGGGTGCAGGAATGCCGCTTCAGCCTGAATTCGTTCAGCTTTGAGGCGGCGTTCACCTCCAAACTGTTAAGAATCGCAAGCTGAACAGTGTCCGTGCCGTACCTGTGCCCGTTTTCACCCGTAATGGAGTGCCGATGAACCGACCCCTGTCCTGGCTGGCCGCGCTGCTCGCGCTGCTGCTTCCGTTCTCCGCCGCCGCCCAGGGGCTGGAAGTCGATATCGTCGGCGGCAAGGCCGCAGCCCTGCCGATCGTGGTGGTGCCGATGCCGTACCAGGGCTCCGGCTCGGCGCCGCAGACCGACATCGCCAAGGTGATCCGCGACGACCTCAACCGCTCCGGCCAGTTCCGCGGCCTGCCGGTCGAGCAGATCGCCGACAAGCCCAGCCGCGGCAGCGAGATCAACTACCCGACCTGGCGCGCGATCAACCAGGACTACATCGTGGTCGGCCGCGTCCTCGACGGCGGCGCCGGCAGCTACCGCATCGAATACGAACTGTTCGACGTCGCCAAGCAGCAGCGTCTGGACGGCTTCGCCTACACCGCGCGCACCAACGCCGTGCGCGACGCCGCCCACCAGATCGCCGACAAGATCTACGAGCGCATCCTCGGTGTGCGCGGCGCGTTCTTCACCCGTATCGCCTACGTCACCGCCAACGGCACCGGCCGCAGCGCCGACTATGTGCTCAAGATCGCCGACTCCGACGGCTTCAACCCGCAGCCGGTGGTGCGCTCGCCCGAGCCGCTGCTGTCGCCGTCCTGGAGCCCCGACGGCAACCGCCTGGCCTACGTCAGCTTCGAAGGCGGCAATTCCTCGATCTACATCCAGAACATCAGCTCCGGCAGCCGCGAGCTGGTGGCCAAGTTCCGCGGCATCAACGGCGCGCCCTCGTTCTCGCCGGACGGCCGCCGCCTGGCCCTGACCCTGTCGCGCAGCGGCAACCCCGAGATCTACACCATGGACCTGGGCAGCCGCGCGCTGACCCAGCTGACCAACCATTTCGGCATCGACACCGAGCCGACCTGGAGCGCCGACGGCAGCAAGATCTACTTCACCTCCGACCGCGGCGGCCGCCCGCAGATCTACCAGGTCTCCTCCAGCGGCGGCGGCGCCACCCGCGTCACCTTCCAGGGCAGCTACAACGCCACCCCCAGCGTGTCCCCGGACGGCAAGAAGATCGCGGTCGCCCAGGGCGCCGGCAACACGTATCGCATCGCCATGATGGACTCCAGCCTGGGTTCGCCGCGCTGGAGCACCCTGTCGCCGGGTTCGCTGGACGAGTCCCCGACCTTCGCTCCGAACGGCGCGATGATCATTTATGCTGCGCGCGAAGGCCGCCGGGGCGTGCTGTATTCGGTCTCCGCCGACGCCCGCGTGCGCGAGCGCGTGGTCCTGGACGACGGCGACGTACGCGAACCGGCATGGGGTCCGTACCGCACGCCGCGTTGATCGCGCGTCCAGGCCAATCCCGCATCACGTATCCGCATCCCCCGGCACCGGCTGTCCCGCTAGTCCTGCCCCCACGTTCCACTGACGAGGAAAAACCATGAACAAGATCGCTCCTGCCACCGTCGGCAAGGTCGTGCTCGCCGCACTGCTTTGCACCGTCGCCGTCGCCTGCTCGAAGAAGGTCAAGGAAGTTCCGCCGACCGACACCGGCAGCAACGTCGGCACCACTCAGCCGTCGACCGACATGGGTCCGACCGCCTCGGGCGCCTACGGTCCGAACGATCTGGACACCGACGCCTGCCTGCGTCAGCGCGTGGTCTACTTCGATCTGGACCAGGACAGCCTGAAGCCGGAATTCCAGGCCATCGTCGGCTGCCACGCCAAGTACCTGCGCGACCGTCCGTCCTCGCGCATGACCCTGGAAGGCAACGCCGATGAGCGCGGCAGCCGCGAGTACAACCTCGGCCTCGGCGAGCGCCGCGGCAATGCGGTGTCCTCGGCGATCCAGGCCAACGGCGGTTCGGGCAGCCAGATCACCGTGACCTCCTACGGCGAAGAGCGCCCGGTCTGCACCGACTCCAACGAGGACTGCTGGGCCAAGAACCGTCGCGTCGAGATCGTGTACACCTCCAAGTAATCGGACCCACGATCGATGCGCACGTTCGCAAAGACCCTAGCGGCTTCGATCGTCTGCGGAGCGGCGGCCCTCGCGGCCCCCGCCCCCGCGTACGCCCAGCGCGCCAGCCTGGCCGACCGCGTCGCGGTGCTGGAGCAGCGCGCGGCCAACAATCAGGCCAACGTCGACCTGCTCAACCAGGTCACCCAGCTCAAGTCGGAAGTCCAGGCGCTGCGTTCGCAGGTCGAGGAATTGCAGCAGCAGAATCAGCAGCTGCAGCAGTCGAGCAAGAACCAGTACTTGGATCTGGACGGGCGCCTGAACCAGCTCGAAGGCAGCGCGCCTGCCGCCGCGCCGGCTCCGGCCGCCGCTGCGCCCAAGCCCGCCGCCGCGCCGCCGCCGCATGCCGCCGCCCAGGACCGTCCCCCGACGGTCTACGGCGACGCCGGCACCGTGGCCCAGAGCGCCGACGAGCGCAGCGCCTACGATGTCGCCTTCAACGCGCTCAAGGCCGGTCTGTATGCCGACTCGGCGCGCATGTTCCAGGCCTTCATCGAGACCTACCCGAACGGCACCTACACCCCCAACGCGCTGTATTGGCTGGGCGAAAGCTATTACGTGACCCAGAACTACCAGCTCGCCCTGGTCCAGTTCCAGGCCCTGTACGAGCGTTACCCGACCCACGACAAGGCCCCGGGCGCGCTGCTCAAGATGGGCCTGTCCCAGCAGGGCCTGCGCCAGGTCGACGCGGCCGAGCGCACCCTGGGCGAAGTGGTCTCGCGTTTTCCGGGCACCGACGCCGCCCGCGCCGCGTCCGACCGCCTCAACGCGCTGCAGCTCGGCCGCCTGCGCTAAGCCGCTCCCCGTAGGGCCGGCGCAAGCCGCGACCACGCCAAGCCGGTTTTCGTCGCCCCGATCCCCGTCGACCCCGGGCCTGCCCGCAGGCGGGCCCGCGCACCGCTGCATTCCAGCCCCGTTCCAGCCCATGCCGGCCGGCTCCGATAAACTATGCCTATGAATGCCGTCTCGACCGACGCGGCCCTGGCGTCGCCCGAACGCCTGCGGCTGACCGAAATCTTCCTGTCCCTGCAGGGCGAAGCCCGCAGCATCGGCTGGCCGACCGTGTTCGTGCGCCTGACCGGCTGCCCGCTGCGCTGCCAGTACTGCGACACCGCCTACGCCTTCCACGGCGGCGAGTGGTGGCAGATCGACGACATCCTGGCGCAGGTCGCCAGCCACGGCGCGCGCCACGTCTGCGTCACCGGCGGCGAGCCGCTGGCGCAGAAGCGCTGCATCGGCTTGCTGAGCCGGCTGTGCGACGCCGGCTACGAGGTCTCGCTGGAAACTTCCGGCGCGATCGACATCGCCGAGGTCGATCCGCGCGTGTCGCGCGTGCTCGACATCAAGACTCCGGATTCCAAGGAAGCGCATCGCAACCTGTGGAGCAATCTGGCCCTGCTGACCGCGCGCGACCAAGTCAAGCTGGTGATCTGCAGCCGCGAGGACTACGACTGGGCCAAGGCCGTGGTCGCCGAGCACCGCCTGACCGAGGTCTGCGACGTGCTGTTCTCGCCCAGCTTCGGCCAGATCAAACCCAGCGACCTGGCCGACTGGATCGTCGCCGACCGCCTGCCGGTGCGATTCCAGCTGCAGTTGCACAAGATCCTCTGGAACGACGAGCCCGGGCGTTGACGGCCGGGATTCGGGATCGGAAATTCGGGATTCGCGACAGCGGCTTCCGACCCCGCCGGATCCTGCGCGCTTCCCGTCGCCCGCTCTAACCCATTCCCAATCCCGAATCCCGAATCGCCATGAAAAAAGCCGTCGTCCTCGTTTCCGGTGGCATGGACTCCGCCGTCGTCATCGCCATCGCGCGCGAGCAGGGCTATGCCGTGCATGCGCTGAGCGTGCGTTACGGCCAGCGCCATACTTCCGAGCTCGATGCCGCCGCGCACGTGGCGCGCTCGCTGGGGGCGGTCGCGCACAAGACCGTCAACGTCGACCTGCGCAGCATCGGCGGCTCGGCGCTGACCGACGAAACGATCTCCGTGCCGCTGGACACCGACCATCATCCGGTCGGCGTGGACGCGGCCAAGGACGACATCCCGGTCACCTACGTCCCGGCGCGCAACACCATCATGCTGTCGGTGGCGCTGGGCTGGGCCGAAGTGCTGGGCGCCGCCGACATCTACTGCGGCGTCAACGCGGTCGACTATTCGGGCTATCCCGACTGCCGCCCGGAGTTCGTCGAGGCCTTCGAGCGCCTGGCCAACCTGGCCACCAAGGCCGGCGTCGAGGGCGCGGGCCTGCGGGTGCGCGCGCCGCTGCAGTACCTGAGCAAGGCCGACATCGTGCGCGAGGGCATGCGCCTGGGCGTGGATTTCGCCGAAACCGTGTCCTGCTATCAGGCCGACGACGAAGGCCGTGCCTGCCGCCACTGCGACGCCTGCCGCCTGCGTGCCGAGGGCTTCGCCGCCGCCGGCGTGGCCGATCCGACGCGCTACGTCTGAACCGCCGCGTCCGGCCCCGCTCAGCGGGGGCCTGACTCGGCGCGGACGGCTTGTTAGAATGTCCGACTCCGGCGCGCTGCCGGCGATGTTCCGGGCCGTTAGCTCAGTCGGTAGAGCAGAAGACTTTTAATCTTTTGGTCGTAGGTTCGAATCCTACACGGCCCACCAAATACGACGCCTGGGATCGCTCCCAGGCGTTTTTTATTGCCTGTCCGACGCTGCGCTTGAGCGGGCGTGAGCTTCCAGGGCCTCGCCCATCGGTTCGGGCTGTCGACGGAGACTTCGTGCGCAGAGGCGCATTTCACTGCGCGTAGGCCCGCAGAGGCGTCGCAGCGGCTAGTCGCCGCGCTCGGCATGAGGCGCCGCAGCCGACGACGGGTCGTCGAAGATGTCCGCGAGGTCGGCGCGCTTGCCCATGAAACGCCCGGCCGCATCGCCGGCCAGGGCCAATCCGGCGATCGCCACGATCCACAGCAGGGTTTCGCGCGCGCCGCGTTGCAGCGACTCGCGCCAACGCTCGAACCGGCCTTGCAGGCGCCGGCCCGCGAACAGGTACAGGCCCAGCAGCAGCAAGGGCGGTGCGACGAAGATCGCGTTGTAGACCAGCAGCAGCGGCAGCCATTGCCATAGCGCGAGCTTGGCCGAGGTCATCAGCGCCACGGCGGCGAAGTACGGCAGCGCGGTGACCAGCTCGATCGCGGTGACCGTCGCCCCGAGCAGGGCCATGCCGAGCAGACCGCCGACGCGCGGCTGCGGCTGTTCCGGCACGGTTTTCGACTGCTTGGGGGCGAAGATGGCGTAGCCGAGCATGCCCAGGCCGAGCGCGAGTTGCAGCGCGAGCACCAGCGGATGATCGAAGGCCTTGCCGTAGCGCTCGACCGCGACGCCCAGGCCCAGCATCAGCGCGATGCCCAAGGCCGCGTAAGTCAGGGCGATGCCGGCGATGTAGGCCAGCAGGCGCGGCGCCGCGCCGGGGCGCGCCATCCACCACAGCGCGACGGCCAGGGCGGAAGGATTGACGCTGTCCACGACGGCCAGTCCGAGTACGGGCAGGACGATGTCGGTCATGCGGTTCGGGCGCCGGTAAGCGGGAGCGGCATTGTGGCGCAGGCAGCGGCGGCAAGGCCTGGGCCGTTCGGCATGCTTCGGTAGTGCGTAGGGATCCGCGCACCGGATGCGGACGCGCGCCGGGCAGGGCCCGGTTTTCGCGCCCACGCCGCCGTCGCCATGCATGCCGATGCGGGTGCGTCCGAAACTCGCGATACGCGCGAATCGCGTTGGGTGGATTGTCGCCGGTCTTGCCAGCCACTATCTTGGCGTGCGCCGAATACGGCGTTCATCCCCCGTCGAAAGGATTCCCATGCTCCGTACTTCGCTCAGTCTTCTGCTGTTCGCCGCTGCCGCGACCGTCATGCCGGTGCGCGCGGAGAAAATCGCCACGCCCGCCATCGCCGCGCCGGATGTCGCCCATGCCAAGAAGTACGCCCAGGACGGCATCAGCGTTTCGCTGCCGGGCAACTGGACGGTCACCGAGAACACCGCCATGGACGAAGGCGGCGGGCGCGCGCTGGGGATCGAGGCCGACAAGCCCGACTTCGAGACCCTGGGGCTGGACATCACGCTCCAGGTCTATCCCGAGGACATCGCGCCTTCGCTGCAGGGCGCGGCCGAATTCCTGGTCGAGCGCCAGATCGACGGCTCCAAGAACTACAGCCAGCCCAAGCACGCCGACTACAAGTTGGGCGGCCGTTTCCCGGCGCTGGTCTCGCGCTACAACCACAACGTGTTCGGCGCCGACTCGCCGTATGCGAAGCGCGTCGACCTGTACGCGCTCAAGCCCTGCGGCGAAGGCTGGGTCTGCCTGCTTTACGCACAGACCGTGGCCGCGAACGAAAGCGCCGCAAGCGCCGGCATGGCCAAGCTGTACGAAACGGTGAAGTTCGCTCCCGCGCAGGAGTGAAGGCATGCGTCGCGGCGCGCCGCCGGCGCGTCGCTTCGTGCGCAGTCGGTCTTATGAGAATGTGGCCGTTACGAGCCTGCGGCGTCGACGCGGCCCGTCCGGCGATTCACCAGAATTTCCAGAACGGCTTCTTGTCCGCGGGTGCGTCGTTCGACTCGGGCGGCGGCACGAAGCCGAAGTAGGGAATGGCCTTGCCGCTGAAGCCGTCGATGGCCAGCGGCAGCGGTTCGAAGCTCCGCTCCAGCCAATCGGAATGATGCTGCCGGGCCTGCGCGGCTTCCGCGTTGGTCAGCACCAGGAAACCGTGGGTGTCCGCGCCGCCATAGGAATCGCTGTGCACGAACACGGTGTAGCGGTCTTTGAGGATCTCGGCGATGGAGGCGATCATGACGTAGCGGTCGCGGCCGCTTTCGGTCAGCGGGATCAGGTAGGTCTGGCCGCGGTGGACCAGCTCCCGCGGATCGTCCTCGTCGAGCATGCCGATCGCATCGGCCTCGTCTAGCTCGTCCGAGAAACCGCTGACGACCTCGGACTCGAACGAACGCCAGTCGATCCAGATCAAGGCCTCGGACAGTTCGTCCTCGTCCAGCGTTACCAGCGTTGCCAGGGGAATGCGCATGCGTGCTCCTTGCGAGCGAAGGTCCGGGGAATGCGGCCGCGCTGTCGCGTTCAGCCGAAGCGGTCGGCCAGCGCGTCGGTCGCCGACACCAGCACGTCGACGATCGCCGGATCGGCCGCGCTGTGGCCGGCCAGGACGATGCGCAGTTCGGCTTCCGGCCAAGCCTGGGACAGGTCGTAGGCGTTCTTGGCCGGGCAGATGATGTCGTAGCGCCCATGCACGATGGTCGCCGGGATATGGCGAATGCGGCCGATGTCGCGCAGCAGCTGATCCGGCTCCAGGAACACGTCCTTGCGGAAGTAGTGCGCCTCGGCGCGGGCGACGCTGATCGCGACCCGCGGTTCGTCGAAATTGCCGGCTTCGTAGGGGTCGTGGATCAAGGTGGTGCTGCCGCCTTCCCAGTAGCCCCAGGCCTCGGCCGCGGCCTGGCGCACGGCCGGATCGTCGCTGTCGAGCCGGCGCCAGTAGGCCTCGGTCAGATTGTCGTGCTCGTCGCGCGGGATGTGGTCGAGATAGCGCTCCCAGCGCTCGGGGAAGATCCAGCGCGCACCGCCGTCGAGTTCGTTGAACCAGCGCAGTTCGTGCGGACGGCCCAGGAAGATCCCGCGCAACACCAGGCCGAGCACGCGTTCGGGATGGGTCTGGGCGTAGGCCAGGGCCAGGGTCGAGCCCCAGGAACCGCCGAACACCACCCAGCGATCGATGCCGAAATGCTCGCGGATCGTCTCGATGTCGGCGACCAGGTGCCAGGTGGTGTTGTCGCGCAGTTCCGCATGCGGCGTGGACTTGCCGGCGCCGCGCTGGTCGAACAGCACGATGCGATAACGCGCCGGATCGAAGAAACGGCGGTGGTAGGGCGAGACGCCGGCGCCGGGACCGCCGTGCAGGAAGATCACCGGCAGCCCGTCGGGATTGCCGCATTCCTCGATATGCAGTTCGTGCAGATCGTCGATCGCCAGGCGTTGCGTGCGGTAGGGCTCGATCTCGGGGTATAGCTCGCGCATGGGCCGCGTTCCGTGAGGTTTGCGCAAGCATACGGCGAGGCGATGGCGGGCACGATAGGGAGGCGGTGGGGCGGTAATCGCGATGGCGATGGCCGCGCGAGCGTGTTCGATGGCGGCGCAGGGCGGCGACCTGACGCTGGCCGGCTTCCTGTGGGAGCGGCGTAAGCCGCGATCGCGTTGCCTCGTATCGCTGCGACCGCATCCCTAGCCAGCGTCGGTTGGGGTGTCATCGGCCCTGCGGCTGTTCGGCGGCAGCGACTGAGGTGGGCTTGTGCTGGTTCGCGAGTTGGCGCTATCGCGGCTTACGCCGCTCCTACCCCAAAGCGGGGGCGGGGCTTGGGTTGTTCCTGTCTGAAGCGGGGTTGCGGATTGTGTCGCTCACCTGAGGCAGGATCGCGGTTCAGGCGTGGTCGAGCAGATGCTGCAGCACCGCCTCGCCGTAGCGGTCGAGCTTGCTGGCGCCGATGCCGGGGATGCCCGACAGGTCGTCGAGGTCGTCCGGGGCGGCTTCGGCGATCGCGCGCAGGGTGGCGTCGTGGAAGATCACGTAGGCCGGCACGTTCTGTTCGCGCGCGGTCGTCGAGCGCCATTCGCGCAGCGCATTGAAGCGCGCCAGCGAGGCCGGATCGAGATCGATCATCGGCGCCGCGGCGGCGCCGCCGCGGGTCTTGCGGCTGCGCGCGGTCTTGGGCTGTTCGGTGCGGAAACGCAGATCGCGCTCGCCGCGCAGCACCGGGCCGCTGTCGGCGGTCAGGCGCAGTGCGCCATGGCGTTCGATGTCGGCTTCGAGCAGGCCGCCGGCGACCAGTTGCCGGAACACGCTGCTCCACTGGCGCGCGTCCAGGTCGGCGCCGATGCCCCAGGTGCTGAGGCGGTCGTGGCCGAACTTGAGCGCCTTCTCGGTTTCGACGCCGCGCAGCACGTCGATCACGTGGCCGGCGCCGAAGCGCTGGCCGGTGCGGTAGACGCAGGACAGGGCCTTGCGCGCGGCCTGGGTGCCGTCCCAGCTTTGCGGCGGATCCAGGCAGTTGTCGCAATTGCCGCAGGCGCCCGGATGCGGTTCGCCGAACCAGCCCAGCAGCGACTGGCGCCGGCACTGGGTGGATTCGCAGTAGCCGAGCAGGGCGTCGAGCTTGCGCAGCTCCAGACGCTTGCGCTCCTCGCCGGCCTCGCCCTGCTGGATCAGCTGGCGCAGGTTGACCACATCGCCCAGGCCGTAGCAGAGCCAGGCCTCGGCGGGTTCGCCGTCGCGGCCGGCGCGGCCGGTTTCCTGGTAGTAGCCCTCGATCGACTTGGGCAGGTCGATGTGGGCGACGAAGCGCACGTCGGGTTTGTCGATGCCCATGCCGAAGGCGATGGTGGCGACCATCACCACGCCGTCCTCCTGCAGGAAGCGGCGCTGGTTGGCGGCGCGCGTGGCCGCGTCCATGCCGGCGTGATAGGGCAGGGCGCGGATGCCGGCTTCGACCAGCTGCGCGGCCACCGCGTCCACGCGCCGGCGCGAGAAGGCGTAGACGATGCCGCTGTCGCCGCGGTGGGCGGACAGGAAGTCCAGCAGCTGGCGGGTGCCGTTGTCCTTGTGGACCACGCGGTAGCGCAGGTTGGGGCGGTCGAAGGAGCTGACGAAGCGGCGCGCGTCCTCCAGCTTCAGGCGCTCGGCGATCTCGCGCTGGGTCGGGGCATCGGCGGTCGCGGTCAGGGCGATGCGCGGGATGTCGGGCCAGCGCTCGTGCAGGATCGTGAGTTCGCGGTACTCCGGCCGGAAGTCGTGGCCCCATTGCGAGACGCAGTGGGCCTCGTCGATCGCGAACAGGGCGATCGGGGCGCGGTCGAGCAGGGCCAGGCAGCGTCCGGTCAGCAGGCGCTCGGGGGCGATGTAGAGCAGGTCGAGCTCGCCGGCCAGCAGCTGGCGCTCGACTTCGGCCGCGGCCGCGGCGTCCAGGGTGGAATTGAGGAAGGCCGCCTGCACGCCGAGCTGGCGCAGGGCTTCGACCTGGTCCTGCATCAGCGCGATCAGCGGCGAGACCACGATGCCGCAGCCGTCGCGCAGCAGCGAGGGCAGCTGATAGCACAGCGATTTGCCGCCGCCGGTGGGCATCAGCACCAGGGCGTCGCCGCCGTCGCTCACGTGCTGGACGATCTGCGCCTGCTCGCCGCGGAAGTCGGGATGGCCGAAAGTCCGGCGCAGCAGGTCGAGGGCGTGGTCTGGCATGGCGCTAGTGTAACGAGCGCCGGCGTTATGGCCGCTAAGCGGGAGGCGCGGCGCGCTGTAGGAAGTCGCCGCAGCCGGCGGCGGGGCGCTCTCCGGCGCGACGCGCTGCGACGGCAGCCGGACAGGGTCGACGAGGCTAGCCGACCCGCAAAAACCACCCCTGTGGGAGCGGCGTAAGCCGCGATCGCCCCGGGACCGCTGCAGCGCGGGCGTCCGGATCGCGACTTACGTCGCTCCCACAGGGAGCAAAGGCCTAAGCGCTTACTGCAGCAGCGAGCGCAGCATCCAGGCGTACTTCTCGTGGGTCTGCAGGCGCTGGGTCAGCAGGTCCTCGGTCGGGGCGTCGTCGGCGTCGTCGGCCTGGTCCAGCACGGCGCGCGCGGTGCGGCAGACGGCTTCGTTGCCGACCACCAGCTGGCGTACCATCTCGCGCCAGTCCGCGGCTTCGGTCAGGCCCGGCTCCTCGGGGATCGAGGTCAGGCGCACGAACTCGGCGTAGGAACCGGGGGCGTTGAAGCCCAGGGCGCGGATGCGCTCGGCGATATCGTCCAGCGCGGTCCACTGCTCGGTGTACTGGGTCTCGAACATGGTGTGCAGGGCGTTGAACATCGGCCCGGTCACGTTCCAATGGAAGTTGTGGGTCTTCAGGTACAGGGTGTAGCTGTCGGCCAGGAAGCGCGACAGGCCCTCGGCGATCTTCTTGCGATCGCCGGTGCCGATCCCGATATCGATCGAAGGCGCCTTGTTGGACGCCGCCGGCGATGCGGCCGGACTGAGCGAGGCGGTCTTGCCGGTCTTGCCCTTGTTGGGCTTGCTGGGTTTGGTCTTGGCCACGTGTTGCTCCCTTTTCGAGTGTTGCGGCGACAATAGGCGCTGCCGCCCGCGAAGTGAAATATTTTGTTTCTTGCGGAGCGATCCGCAAAAGCTATCGAATGATGAAGTCTATAGACGCTCCTGCTAGCAATGCGTTACGCCAGGCCCGGCGCGCCATCGACGGCGCGCTGAGCCGCGACCGCGGCCGCCTGCACGGCTTGTGGTCGCGCTGGAGCGGCAAGCCCGGCGACACGGCCGCGCGCGATGCGTTCGCGCAGGCGCTGGCGGCATCGGTTTCGCAGCGCGAGTCGCGCGCGGCGGCGTTGCCTCAGGCCCCGGTCGAAGCCTCGCTGCCGATCGCGGGCGAGGCCGAGCGCATTGTGGCCTTGATCCGTGAACACCCGGTGGTGGTGATCGCCGGCGAAACCGGCTCGGGCAAGACCACCCAGCTGCCCAAGCTGTGCCTGGCCGCCGGGCGCGGCGCCGCCGGCATGATCGGCTGCACCCAGCCGCGCCGGATCGCGGCGCGCGCGGTGGCGCGGCGCGTGGCCGAAGAGCTGAATACCCCGCTGGGCGGCGCGGTCGGCTACCAGGTGCGCTTCAACGAGAACGTCGGCGAGCGCACCGCGATCAAGTTCATGACCGACGGCATCCTGCTGGCGGAGATCCAGTCCGACCGCTGGCTGTCGGCCTACGACACCATCCTGATCGACGAGGCCCACGAACGCAGCCTCAACATCGACTTCCTGCTCGGCTATCTGAAGCAGCTGCTGAAGAAGCGTCACGACCTCAAGGTCATCGTGACCTCGGCGACCATCGACACCGAACGTTTCGCCGCGCATTTCGACGGCGCGCCGGTGGTCAGCGTCGAGGGCCGCGGCTATCCGGTCAACGTGCGCTATCGGCCGCTGGAAGGCGAGGGCGAATCCGAAAGCGACGGCCGCATGCGCGAGGCGCGCCAGGGCGAGCGCAGCGTCAACGACGGCATCGTCGCCGCCTGCGACGAGATCACCCGCGAGGATCCGCGCGGCGACGTGCTGATCTTCCTGTCCGGCGAGCGCGAGATCCGCGACGCCCACCAGTCGCTGGAACGGCGCAAGTACCGCGAGACCGAAGTGCTGCCGCTGTACGCGCGATTGTCGGTGCGCGACCAGGACCGGGTGTTCAATCCCGGCCCCAAGCGCCGCATCGTGCTGGCCACCAACGTCGCCGAGACCTCGCTGACCGTGCCGCGCATCCGCTACGTGGTCGACCCGGGCCTGGCCCGGGTGAAGCGCTACAGCCCGCGCGGCAAACTCGACCGGCTGCACATCGAACCGGTGTCGCAGGCCAGCGCCGATCAGCGCAAGGGCCGCTGCGGCCGCATCAGCGAAGGCACTTGTTACCGGCTCTACAGCGAGGCCGATTTCGAATCGCGGCCGCGCTACACCGATCCGGAGATCCGCCGCGCCGCCTTGGCCGGGGTGATCCTGCGCATGCTGTCGCTGGGCCTGGGCGACATAGAGGCCTTCCCGTTTCTGGAGCCGCCCGACGGCCGTGCGATCGCCGACGGCTGGCAGCAGCTGACCGAACTGGGTGCGGTGGACGAGCAGCGCAAGCTCACCGCGATCGGCCGCAGCATGGCGCGGTTGCCGGTCGACGTGAAACTGGCGCGCATGCTGGTGGCCGCCAACGACCACGGCTGCCTGCGCGAAATGGTCGCGATCGCGGCCTTCCTCGGCATCCAGGACCCGCGCGAGCGCCCGGCCGATCAGCGCGCCGCGGCCGACAACGCCCACGCCGAGTTCGCCGATCCGCGCTCGGAATTCGTCGGCATCCTCAAGCTGTGGGACGCCTACCAGAACGCGCACGAGGAGCTGACCCAGTCCAAGTTGCGCGGCTGGTGCGAGAAGCACTTCCTCGGCTTCCTGCGCATGCGCGAATGGCGCGAGCTGCATCGCCAGCTGAAACTGCTGTGCGAGGAGTTGGGTTGGGCGATCAAGACCCTGCCCGGCGAGATCGATTCCGGCGCCTACGCCACCCTGCATCGCGCCCTGCTGGCCGGCCTGCCGACCCAGATCGGCCTGCGCGGGGACAAGGGCTTCTACGACGGTCCGCGCGGACGCAAGTTCCAGCTGTTCCCCGGCTCGCCGCTGGCCAGGAAGCCGCCGCCGTGGGTGCTGGCCGCGACCCTGCTCGACACCGAGCGGGTGTGGTCGATGACCAATGCCACGATAGAGCCGGATTGGGCGATCCAGGAGCTGCCGCATCTGCTCGCGCGCCGTCATCACGATCCGCGCTGGGCGCGTTCGCAGGGGCGGGTGGTCGGCAGCGAGCAGATCAGCCTGTTCGGCCTGGTGCTGGCGCCGAAGCGGCCGGTGCACTACGGCGCGCTGTACCCGGAGGAAAGCCGCGCGATCTTCGCCCGCGACGCCCTGGTCACCGGCGAGATCAACACCCGCGCCGCGTTCCTGCAGCGCAACCTCGCCAGCCTGGCCAAGGCGCGCGACGAGGAAGCCAAGCAGCGCCGCGCCGGCCTGGTGGTCGACGAGGAATGGATGGCGCAGTGGTACCTGGACCGATTGCCGCCGCAGGTGCACAACGTCCAGGCGCTGGACGCGTGGTACGCCAAATTGCCGGCCAACGAGAAGGCCGCGCTGGAATGGTCCAGCGCCGATCTGATGGTCGGCGGCGAAAGCGAGGCCGCGCGTTTCCCGCCCTATCTGCAACTGGGCAACGCGCGCCTGGCCGTGCGTTACCGCTTCGAGCCCGGCGCGATCGACGACGGCATGACCCTGGCGGTGCCCCTGCACCTGCTCAACGCGCTGGATCCGGCGCAGCTGTCGTGGCTGGCGCCGGGTTTCGTCGCCGACAAGGCCACCGCGCTGATCAGGTCGCTGCCCAAGACTCTGCGCCGCAACTTCGTTCCGGCGCCGGATTTCGCCAAAGCGTTCCAGGAAGCGCACGCCAAGCCCGAGGCCGACGATCTGGTCGGCGCGCTTGCGCGCTTCCTGCGCAAGCTGACCGGCGTGGAGGTCGCGGCGACCGATTTCGATGCGGCTTCGATCGAGCCGCATCTGCGCATGAACCTGCGCCTGCTCGATGCCGGCGAAGACAAGGGCGGCCGCAAGGCCGAGCCGGCGGTGCTGGCCGAATCGCGCGACCTCGAACAACTGCGCGCGCGCTACGGTGAGCTCGCCGCGCGCGCGTTCGCGGCCCGCGCCGCCGACGGTCTGGGCCAGCGCGGCCTGACCGCGTTCCCCGAGCAGCCGATTCCGACCTCGGTGCCCGGCGCCGCCGGCGTGCCGGCGTTCCCGGCCCTGCACGACGACGGCGACACGGTGTCGCTGCGCGTGCACGCCGAGCGCGAGGCCGCGCTGCGCGCGCATCCGGGCGGCGTGCGCCGGCTGCTGGCGATCGCGCTGGCGGACAAACTCAAGCAGGCGCGCAAGCAACTGCCGGTGTCGCCCAAGACCGGGCTGCTGTACGCGGCGATCGAATCGGCGGCGCCGCGCCCCGACGGCCCGCGCGACAGCGATCGACTGCGCGACGACCTGGTCGGCGGCGCCCTGCGCTCGCTGCTGGGCGACGACGACGCCTTGCAGCAGGTGCGGGACGCGGCCGCGTTCGAAGCGCGGCGCGAAGAGGCCGCGCGCAAGCTGTTCCCGGAGGCGATGGAGCGTTTGCGCCAGGCCGAAACCATCCTGACCGCGGTCGCCGAGGCGCGCGCCAAGCTGGAATCGCCGCTGATGGGCTGGGCCAGCGGCAACCTCGACGACATGCGCGCGCAACTGGCGACGTTGACCCCGCCGGGTTTCCTGCGCGAGGTGCCGGCCGAGGCCTTGCGCGAGTACCCGCGCTACCTCAAGGCGCTGGCCCTGCGCGGGGAGCGCGCCTTGCGCGACCCGGTGCGCGATCAGGCGCGCATGCTCGAACTCAAACCGTTCGCGGACGCGCTCGCCGCCGCGACCGCGGCCGGCGACGCCGCCACGCCGGGCTGGCAGGCCCTGCGCTGGGATCTGGAAGAACTGCGCGTGTCGTTGTTTGCGCAGGAACTGGGCGTGCGCGGCGGGGTGTCGCCGAAGAAGTTGGCCAACAGGTTGGCGCAGCTGCGGAATTAGAGCGTGGCGTTAACTAGACGGCTTTTTCGTCGATCGGCAAAGCCACGCGCTGCGCGCATGGGCCGAAACCTCACTTGATCCGCTGCACCCGCGCCTTGGGCAGATCCTCATCGACCTGCAGGAACCAGCGTCCGCTGACGCCCGGCACCACCACGATCGCTGGCGCCTGCATCGGCTTGTGCAGCTTCAGGCTGCCCTTGAGTACGCGCCACTGTTGGCCGTTCTCGAGCGCGAACACTGTGCCCGGCGCCCATTCGGCGACATCGCCGACCAGGCGGCTGCGGATCGGACCGTCGCTGGCGCCTTCCAGCAGGCCGGCGTCGTCGCGGCCCGGCGCCATAGCGGTGGCGGTAGCGGCGGCCGGAGCCTGCGGAGCGGCCGCGGCTTCGCGTTCGTCGTCCTCGCGCAACAGGCGATTGAGCAGGGCCAGCTGCGCCGGGCTCAGCGCATCCAGGCCGGTCTCGCGCAACTGCTCGGGCGTCAGGCGGCGCTCGACTTCGCGGTAGGGCGTCTGCGCGCCGGCCAGACTAGGCAGCAGGGCGAGCGCGAGCAGCAGGACGGTGCGGTGGAATCGATGCATGGGGGAGCCTGGCGACGGGATCGGAGGGCGGGCGCCGACGCCGGATTCCGGCACGGATCGCAGGCGGCGCTCGCTGGTTCGCCCAGAATATTGCGGAGGTATGACATTTTCTTGACGTCGCCAGGGCGGCGCAGGGCGGCGCAGCGCCGTGCATAGCAACCGCTGATCGCAAGACTCCGCTCCTGCGTTTCCGCGCGCCGGGCCCGCGTTGCGCGCTAGCTCCCGCAAAGGATGAGCCGCGCGCTGACGAACCGTGGGTTCATGCGCGGCCGAATGCCGGCAGGGCACGCCTGCTGGCCGGACTGGCTGGGGAGAATGCGTTCGCGCATCCCCGCCTGTGCGGGGACGGCGTTCCAAGACGACCGCGTCCGTGCGCGGACGCGACCCGGGTACTTACTTGGTGCGCTGCACCTTGGCGCGGGCGTTGTAGCCCTGCACCGACAGATACCAGACATTGCCGATCAGGCCCGGGTTGATCTTCACTTCCGGGTTGCTGAGCTTGACGCCCGCCAGCGAGGCGTCGTCGGACTGCTGCCAGACCTGGCCGTTGTCGAGCACGTACTGGCGGCCGCGACCGAAGCCGCGGAACTCGCCGCTGATGTGCGCGACGATCGGGTCGCTGGAGCCGCCGAAGTTGAAGAAGCCGCGATGCTCGGTTTCGATCAGCTCCTTGGTGCTCTTGGCGGCCTTGGCGCTCTCGTCGCCGATCTTGCGGTTGAGCCAGTCGTTGAGACGGCCCAGCTCCGCCGCGTCGAGCTTGTCCAGGCCGGCGGCCTTGAACTGTTCGGGCGTCATCTGCTGTTCGATCGGCGGCTGCGACTGCGCGAACACCGTCAGTGGAGCCAGCGCGAGCAGGGTGGCGACGATCAGCGGGCGGGTGCGGAGCATGTGCTGTTCCTCGGGTCGGTTGGCCGCTAGTGTAGACGCTCCCCCATAGCGCTTCGATCCCGATACGCAATCCGCGATGAACGCATCGCCCGCCACCCCCGCTCCGGTCCAGACCGCGCTCGCGCACGCTTCGGCGGCGGCGATCGCCGGTCCGTTGCGGCAGCGCCTGGACGAGGCCGCGGCCGACCCGGCCGCCGCGCGCGACGCCCTGGACGCGCCGCCGGTGGTCGCGGCCACCCTGGACGCGCTGGGCCTGCTCGGCGCCGACGGCGACACCGTCGCGGCCGCATTGCTGCATGCCTATCCGGGCCTGGCGGCGGCGCTGGGCCCGGTCCTGGACAAGCAGTTCCCGGCGGTCGCGGCCTTGCTCGACGGTCAGCGCGCCGCGGCCCAGGTCTGGACCCTGCATGCCGAGCACGGCGCGCGCTCCGGCCATGAAGGGCTGCGGCGGTTGCTGCTGGCGATCGTGCGCGATCTGCGGGTGGTGCCGATCCTGCTCGCGCGCCAGCTCGCGCGCATGCGCAACGCCGAGGCGCTGGCGCCGGACGCGCGCCGCGAACTGGCCGCGCTGACCCGCGACATCCACGCGCCGCTCGCCAACCGGCTCGGCATCTGGCAGCTGAAGTGGGAGTTGGAGGACCTGGCGTTCCGTTACCTGGAACCGCAGACCTATCAGAAGATCGCGCGCCTGCTCGACGAGAAGCGCGGCGACCGCGAGCGCTATATCGAGCAGGTCAAGCGCACCCTGCGCGGGGCCTTGGCCGCGGCGGGGCTGCAGGGCGCCGACGTCGCCGGCCGGCCCAAGCACATCTACAGCATCTGGAAGAAGATGCAGCGCAAGGACGTGCCGATCGGCGAGCTTTACGACCTGCGCGCGGTGCGGGTCATGGTCGAGGACCTGGCGGCGTGCTACGCCGCGCTGGGCGTGGTCCATGCGCAGTGGACGCCGATTCCGAGCGAGTTCGACGACTACATCGCCCGGCCCAAGCGCAACGATTACCGCTCGCTGCACACCGCCGTGGTCGGGCCGGAAGGCAAGACCCTGGAAGTGCAGATCCGCACTTACGAGATGCACAGCCAGGCCGAACTCGGCGTGGCCGCACATTGGAAGTACAAGGAAGCCGGCAGCCAGGCCGCCGACGCCTCGTTCGACCGCAAGATCGCCTGGATGCGCAAACTGCTCGACGCCCACGGCGAGAGCGGCCGCGACGGCGGCGACGCGACCCTGGCCGGCGAGCTCGACACCGAGCTGGTCGAGGACCGGGTCTACGTGCTCACGCCCAAGGGCGAGGTGATCGACCTGCCGACCGGGGCGACGCCGCTGGACTTCGCGTACCACGTCCACACCGAAGTCGGACACCGCTGCCGCGGCGCCAAGATCGACGGTCGCATCGTCCCGCTGGACCACAAGCTGCGCAGCGGCGACCGGGTCGAGATCCTCACCGCCAAGACCGGCGAACCGCGCCGCGACTGGCTGGTCGCGGCCAACGGCTTCCTCGCCAGCGGGCGTTCGCGCGACAAGGTCCGGGCCTGGTTCCATAAGCTCGACCGCGCCCGCAACGAACAGGCCGGGCGCGAGCTGCTGGACAAGGAACTGCGCCGGCTCGGCCTGCTCGGCGCCGATCTGGCGCCGGCGCGCGAGCGCTTCAATCTGGCCAACGACGGCGACCTGTACGTGCAGGTCGCGCTCGGCGACCTCGGCCCGCATCAGGTCGGACGCGCCCTGCTCGAACACGAGCGCGCCGCCGCCGCGCCGCCGCCGCCCACGACCGGCACCACCACCCTGGCGCCGGTGCCGCGGCGGCGCCCGAGCAAGAGCGCCGATTTCACCGTCGAAGGCGTCGGCAACCTGCTGGTGCAGCTGGCGCGCTGCTGCCAGCCGCTGCCGGGCGAGCCCATCGTCGGCTATCTCACCCGCGGCCGCGGCGTCAGCGTGCACCGTCCCGGCTGCGCGGCGTTCGAACGGCTCGCCGCGACCCAGCCGCAGCGCGTATTGCCGGTGGAATGGGGGCGCAAGGGCAGCGGCTACGAAACCGACATCGAAGTGCTGGCGCTGGACCGCAAGTGGCTGCTCAAGGAAGTCACCAACCTGATCGCCCAGGGCAACGCCCACGTGGTCAGCATCCGCAGCGACGTCGAGCGCGCTGGCGCGCGCGTGCGCCTGCGCCTGCGCTTGCGCGTGGCCGACTACGGCCAGTTGTCGACCCTGCTCGGCAAGCTGTCCTCGCTGCCCGGCGTGGAGCAGGCGCAGCGCTGCTGAGCCGCGATCCGCGCCGTCACTCTGGTGCGGTGCTTACGGGGCTATGCTTTCGCGGTGACGTCCGAACCGCCGCCCAGCCACGATCGCAAGGAACCGCCCGGCGGCCGCACGCCGGCCACGGCGCCGACCACCGCGCCGACCCGCATCGAACCCGAATTCGGGCGCTGGACCAGCCTTCGTTTCGACCAACGTAGCCGACCGCCGCGGCGGGAGCCGACGCCGCACTGGTTCGGCTGGGGCGCGGCCGCTGCGGTAATGCTGGTGCTGCTGGCGCTGGTGCTGCTGCGCCAGCCGCTGGCGGACCGCCTGTGGCCCGATTCGCGTCTGCAGCAGTTGCGCAGCGATGCCGCTGCGGCCCTGCGCGAGGGCCGGCTGACGTCGCCCGACGGGCGCGGCGCGCGTGAACTCTACGAGGCCGCGCTGGCCCTGGATCCGGACCGCGACGAAGCCCGCAGCGGCCTGACCCGGGTCGGCCAGGCCGCGCTGGTCCGGGCCGAGCAGGCGATCGTGCAACGCCGTTATGCCGACGCCCATGCCGCCCTCGCTCTGGCCGCCGAACTGGCGGTGCCGCGCGCCCAGGCCGACGCCTTGGAGCGGCGCTTGCGCGCGCGCGAAGCCGCCGACGCCGGCCTCGACCGGGTGCTGAAGCAGGCCGCGCAAGCGCGTGCGGCCGGTCATCTCGACGACGGCGAGAACGCGGCGCTGCCCCTGTACCAGCGGGTACTGGCCTTGCAGCCCGACCGCGTCGAAGCCCTGGAGGGCCGCGAGGACACCCTCGCCGATCTGTTGCAGCAGGCGCGCCAGGCCCTGGCCCATGGCGATCTGCTCGCGGGCGCCGCGCGCATCCGCCGTGTCCAGGCCGCCGATGCCGGCCATGGCGAACTGCCTGATGCTTTGGCCGAACTCGCACGCCGCGCCGACGCCCGTCGCGGCGAGGCCGAGCGCGAATTGCGTCGCGGCCGCCTGTCCGAAGCCGCCGAGGGCTATCGCGACATCCTGGCGGCGTTGCCCGAGGACCCGGCAGCGCAGCGCGGCCTGGGCGCGGTTGCGAGCGCCTACGCGCAGCGCAGCGAACGCCTGGCCGCCGATTTCCGCTTCGACGAGGCCGCCGCGGCCTTGCGCGCGGCCGACGCGATCGCGCCCGCCACCGCGGCCGTGGTCGAAGCGCGCCAGCACCTGGAACGCGCGCGCCAGTCGCGCAAGCGTCTGGGCGGCGAACTGCCGATCGCCCAGCGCCAGCAGCGCCTGCGCACGCTGCTGGCCGAAGCCGCCGCCGCCGAAGCGCGCGGCGAACTGCTGGCGCCGCCCGGCGACAGCGCCTACGACAAGCTGCGCGCGGCGCAGGCGATCGCGCCGCAGGACCCCAAAGTGCGCGCCGCCGCCGCCCGCCTGTTGCCGGCGGCGCGGCGCTGTTTCGAAAACGAGCTGCGCGGCAATCGGCTCAGCCGCGCCGGCGAATGCCTGGATGCGCGGCGTGCCTTGGAAGGCGAGGGCGCGGCGCTGGTGGATGCGCGCCGGCGTCTGGCGCAGCGTTGGATCGCGGTCGGCGATGAGCGCCTGGGAGCCGGGGAATTGCGCGCGGCGCAGGCGGCGCTGAATGCGGCGCGCGCCTTGGACGCGGGCGCGGCGGGCCTGGAGGATTTCGCCAACCGGGTACGGGTGGCGACGGCCGGGGTGAACTGAGGCCGGAGCCCGGCAGCTCTTCGGCAGTGGCTGAATGCTGCGCTCGTCGCCGCAGTCTGCGGTTACGTCCTCATGGAAGGATCGGCTTCAAGCCTTCCCATGCAACAACACCCGCCGTACCACCTCGCGAGCCGCATCCAAAGAGAAGTGCGTCTCCACATTGCGCAAACCGTTCTCCGCCAAGCGCTGCCACAGCGCCGGATCGCGGTACAGCCGCAGCACGGCCTGCGCATAGTCGGCGGCGTTGTCCGCCACCAACGCGTCTTCGCCGTCGCGCAGGTGCATGCCCTCGACCGCGCAGGCCGTGGCCACGACCGGTTGGCCGTGAGCCATGCTCAGGTTGACCTTACCCTTGACGCCGGCGCCGTAGCGCAGCGGGGCCACGGCGATGCGCGCGCCGTCCATGTACGGATCGAGATCGGGCACGTGACCGTGGATCTCGATGCCGGGCTGTTCGGCGAGCGCGGCGATCTCCGGCGGCGCGTCGGCGCCGATGCAGTGGAAGCGCAGCTCCGGCAGTTCGGCGCGGATCAGCGGGAACACCTCGGTGGCGAACCAGCGCACCGCATCCACGTTCGGCGGATGGCGGAAGCCGCCGACGAAGACCAGGTCGCGGCGCTGTTCGAACGCGCGCCCCGGTCCGGCGACGCGATGCAGATTGGACAGGATGTCGACCTGCGCCTGCGGCGCGTCCTGTGCGAGCAGGCTGCGCTCCACCTCGCTGACCACGAAGGTCGCGTCGGCGCGCGCGATGATGTCCAGCTCCAGCTTGCGCGTGGCTTCGGCCGCGCGCGCCAGGGCAGCGTCGCCGGCGACTTCGGCGCCGCGGCGTTCGCGCAGGTAATGCAGGTCGACGGTGTCGAACACCAACCGCGCCTGCGGCGCGTATTTGCGCAGCAGCGGCAGCAGTTCGCGCAGCACGTAGTGGCGGCAGACCATGACGGTGTCGAAGCGCTGGCCGTGCTCGTGCAGCCAGGCCGGCAGGCGACCTAGTTGCGGTGCGGTCCACACTTCCACGCCCATGCGCTGCATCGCCTCGACCGAGGCATCGGTGTGGGCGAGGTAGGCCGGCACGAACACCACGTGCGCGCCTTCCTCCAGCAACAGCCGCATCAGATTGACCAGGCGCAGCGAGCCGGAATCGCGGTCCGGCTGCGGCACCAGCGCGTCGACGATCAGCACGCTGCGGCGACCGCGCGCGAACGCGGCGCGATCGGCCGGCGTATCCGGCGTCCACTGCGCGGTCAAGGCATCGCGCCATTTGTCGGCGAACACGCCGCGGTTGCGCACCTGATAGGCCTTGACGCCCGAACCGGTATCGGTGCCGGCGGTGATGCCCTCGCAATGCACGACCCGCGACTTGGGCTGATAGACCACGCGCAGCCCGGCCGCGCGCACCGCGAAGGCGAGATCGGTGTCTTCGTAGTAAGCCGGCGCGTAGCGCGTGTCGAAACGGCCGAGGCGCTCGAACAGCGCGGTCGGCAGCGCGATCGCCGCGCCCGAGCAGTAGTCGGCGTCGCGCAGGAACGCGTAGCGCGGATGATCGGGCGCGTCGAAGCGGCCGTAGTTCCAGCCGCTGGCATCGGCGAACACGATGCCGCCGGCTTCCTGCAGGCGGCCGTCGGGATAGACCAGCTGCGCGCCGACCAGGCCGACATCGGCGTGCTCGCCGAACGTCGCCAGCAGCACGTCCAGCCAGCCCGGCTGCGGGATGGTGTCGTTGTTGAGGAAGACCACGTATTCGCCGCGCGCCAGCGCCGCGCCGTCGTTGCAGGCGGCGATGAATCCGCCGTT
Source organism: Lysobacter sp. Root667 (assembly GCF_001427715.1). NCBI lineage: Bacteria > Pseudomonadati > Pseudomonadota > Gammaproteobacteria > Lysobacterales > Lysobacteraceae > Lysobacter > Lysobacter sp. Root667. The sequence goes on along the minus strand of NZ_LMHF01000015.1, from coordinate 105,772 downwards.
CTGGCTGCGGCGGTGGTAGCGCAGGCCCTCGATCTGGCGCAGCGAGGCTTCGGTGGCGTCGGAGCTGCCGTCGTCGACCACGATCACTTCGAACGCGGCCTCGGCGGGGCGCGCGGCGAGCGCGCGCAGGCAGGTCAGGGTATGGGCGAACTGGTTGTAGACCGGGATCACGATGCTGGCGCGCGGCGTGTCCGAGGTCGGCAGCGCGAACGGCGCGAACGGTTCGGCCTGCGGCAGCCACAGGGCCGCACGCTGAGCGTCGGGCAGGCGATGGAACTGGCGCAGGACGCGCTGCCAGGAGGCGCTCAGACCGCGGGTCCGCAGGCTGATCAGGCCGCGCCGCGCCAGGCCCGTTCCCCGGTCCAGCAAAAACCGAAGATCGGTCCAACTCATCGCCATCGATCGCTCGTCATGCTGAAGGGAATCCTTACTACGGGGTCGGGGGCCGGGCCCGCCGCGCGGCGGCGCCGGCCGGCTGCGTTAGACTCGAAGGCTACGAGGGCGCAGCCCTGTCATTGTCCCATGCCGTGGCCCGAATCGATTACGACGAAGACGACACCTCCGACGACTCCCGGTCGCACGACGGCGGCGCCCCGACCTGGAAACGGCGCCTGGTCACCTGGATCCTGGCCGCGATCGGCCTGGGGCTGGGTTTCCTGATCCCGTATACGCTCTACCTCAATCACGAAGTCGGACAACGCTTCGGCCAGTTGCGCTGGCAGATCCCCACGCGTGTCTACGCGCGGCCGCTGGAACTGACTCCCGGCTTAACCCTGGACGCGGGCACGCTCAAGACCGAGCTCGACGCTTCGGCCTACCGCGACGACGGCAGCGGCGCGCGCACCGGCACCTATGCCCGCGAGGGCGGTCGCTGGATCATCTCCAGCCGCGGCTACAACGACGTCGACGGCGCGGTCGCCGCGCGCCGGATCGAAGTGGTGCTGTCCGGCAGCCGCGTCGCCAGCCTGCGCGAAGCCGGCACCAAGAAATCGCTCAAGGTCGCGCGCCTGGACCCGGCGCGCATCGCCACCCTGTACGGGCAGAAGCAGGAAGAGCGTCGGCTGGTGCGGATCGAGGACGTGCCCGAACTGCTGGTCACCGGCCTGCAGGCGGTCGAGGATCGGGACTTCAACAGCCATTTCGGCATCGATATCTCCGGCATGATCCGCGCGGCGTTCAAGACCGCGACCGGCTCCCGCCAGGGCGCCAGCACCCTGACCCAGCAGCTCGCGCGCAGCGGCCTGCTCGGCATCGGCCAGGAGCAGACCCCGACCCGCAAGGCCAAGGAAATCCTGTACGCGCTGCTGATCGAGGCGCGCTACGACAAGCGCACCATCCTCGAGGCCTATTTCAACCAGGTCTACCTGGGCCAGCGCGGTTCGCAGGCGATCCACGGCGTCGCCGCCGGCGCCGAGTTCTGGTTCGGCCGCGACCTGCGCGACCTCAGCACCGAGCAGCTCGCGCTGCTGATCGGCATCGTCAAGGGGCCGTCGTACTACGACCCGCGCCGCAATCCCGAACGCGCGCTGGAACGGCGCAACTTCGTGCTCGGCGAAATGCACGAGACCCAGCTGATCGACGATGCCGAATACCAGCGCGCGCTGAAGACGCCGCTGGGCATCACCAAGACGCCGGGCAGCACCTCCGCCAACCGGTTCCCGGCGTACGTCGATCTGGTCCGCCGCCAGCTGGCGCGCGACTATCCGGCCGATGCGCTGGCCGGCGCCGGCCTAAGCGTGATGAGCGGCATGGCGCCGTCGGCCCAGGCCCAGGCCGAGGGCGCGGTCGCGCGCACCCTCAAGAGCCTGGACAACAAGCGTCGCCCGCCGCTGCAGGCCGGCCTGGTGGTCACCGACGTGCACAACGGCGAAGTGGTGGCCGTGGTCGGCAGCCGCGAGGCCGCCCAGCACGGTTTCAATCGCGCGGTCGAAGCGCAGCGGCCGGTGGGTTCGCTGCTCAAACCCTTCGTGTATCTGCTCGCGCTGGCGCAGCCGGGCAAGTACTCGCTGGCCAGCTACGTCGACGATTCGCCGGTCACCGTGACCCTGGGCAAGGGCAGGCGCTGGAGTCCCGGCAACTCCGACGGGCGCAGCCACGGCACGGTGCGCCTCGTCGATGCCCTGGCGCAGTCCTACAACCAGGCCACGGTGCGGGTCGGCATGCAGGTCGCGCCCGAGCGCGTGGCCGGTCTGATCAAGACCCTGGCCGGCATCGAGACCGACCCGAATCCCTCGCTGATCCTGGGCGCGGTCGACCAGAGCCCGTACGCGATGGCGCAGCTGTACCAGTTCCTCGCCTCCGGCGGCGAGATCCAGCCGCTGCACGCGGTGCGCGGCGTGCTCGACGCCAACGGCAAGGCGGTCAACCGTTACGACAAGGAACCGGCGCCGGCCCAGGAAGGCGACGCGATCGCGGCGCGCCTGATCACCATCGCCCTGCAGCAGGCGGTGTCCAGCGGCACCGGCCGCCAGCTGGTCAACGACGGCCTCGGCCGCCTGTCGCCGGCCGGCAAGACCGGCACCAGCAACGACGGCCGCGACAGCTGGTTCGCAGGCTGGACCGGCGACCACCTCGCGGTGATCTGGGTCGGCAACGACCAGAACCAGACCACCGGCCTGTACGGCGCCACCGGTGCGATGCGGGTGTGGTCGGCGATCTTCTCGCGCCTGCCCAGCGCGCCGCTGCAGGTCGGCGACAAGGGCATCGACTGGCAGTTCATCGTCAACCAGAACACCACCGACCCGGGCTGCGCCAGCGCGCGCCGCTTCGCCTTCGTCGCCGGTTTCGCCCCCGACTACGCGCCGTGCCCGATGCCGCAGGCCGAGCCGGAGCAGGAAAGCGGCGGCTGGCGCGACTGGTTCGGTATCGGCAAACGTGACGACGACGAGCAGCAGGCTCCGGCCGAAACCCCGCCGCCGCAGCAGGAGCAGTGAAGTGCGTATGAGGTTCCGTTTCGCCGCGCCGCTGGCGCTGAGCGCCCTGTGCGCGGCCTGCGTCACCGCGCCGCCCGCGCCGGAGCCGGCCTACGACGCCGAGACCGCGGTCGTGGCGATCCGCCGTTCTGCGGCCGGCGTGCGCGAGCTCGACGTGCAGCCGCTGCGCGACAACCGCGTCGAGGACCTGCGCCAGAGCGCGACGGCGCTGGAAAAACAGCGCAAGTACGCCGAGTCCGCCGCCGCGCTCGACCAGGCCCTGGCGATCAACGCCGGCGATCCGGCGCTGCTGCAGGAGCGCGCCGAGGCGGCGCTGCTGCTGCGCAAGCTCGACGACGCCGAGCGCTACGCCAAGCAGGCCTTCGACGGCGGTTCCAAGGTCGGCCCGCTGTGCCGCCGGCACTGGTCGACGATCGCGGCCGTGCGCCAGCACCGCCTGGACGTGCTGAAGACCACGCCGGTCTACAAGGAAGACATGGCCGCCGCCAGCGCGAACATCGCCCAGACCGGCAAGGACGTGGCCGCCGCGCGCGCCCAGGTCGACGCCTGCACCGTTACCGCGCCGCCGCGGTACTGACGTCGATGAGGTCGCTGTAATGGAGCCTGGCCGCCTCGGCGTAGCCAGCCGCGCCGCATTGAGCGAGGGCGGCGATCTCGCGCGCAGCCTGTCCGCGTTCGCGCCGCGGCCGGCGCAGCAGGACCTCTCGGTCGCGATCGCCGACGCCTTCGAGGCGCGCGGCACCCTGCTGGCCGAGGCCGGCACCGGCACCGGCAAGACCTATGCCTATCTGGTGCCGGCGCTGCTGTCGGGCCTGAAGACCATCGTTTCCACCGGCACCCGCGCGCTCCAGGACCAGCTCTACCACCGCGATCTGCCGCGGGTCCGCGATGCGCTCGGGATCGGCCTCAAGACCGCCCTGCTGAAGGGGCGCGCGAACTATCTGTGCCACTACCGCCTGAAGCAGGCCCAAGGCGAGCCGCGCTTCGGCAGCCGCGAACTGGCGGCGCAGTTCCAACGCATCGTGTCCTGGTCCGGGCGCACCCGCATGGGCGACCTGGCCGAGCTGGAGGCGCTGCCCGAGGATTCGCCGCTGCTGCCGATGGTGACCTCGACCGCCGAGAACTGCCTGGGCAGCGAATGCCCGTTCTTCGGCGACTGCTTCGTGGTCCAGGCGCGCCAGCGCGCCCAGGCCGCCGACGTGGTGGTGGTCAACCACCACCTGCTGCTGGCCGACCTGGCCCTGAAGCAGGAAGGCTTCGGCGAAATCCTGCCCGGCGCGCAGGCCTTCGTGGTCGACGAGGCGCACCAGTTGCCCGACCTGGCCGCGCAGTTCTTCGGCGAGGCCCTGAGCGCGCGGCCGCTGGTCGAGCTGGCGCGCGATGCCCTGGCCGAATGCAAGAACTCGCCGGGTTCGCTGGCGGTGATGCAGGGGCCGGCGCGCGATCTCGAACAGGCGGTGCGCGGACTGCGCGCGGCCATGGACGAGTTGCCGGTGCGCGCGACCCGCAAGCGCGCGGCCGAGCTGCCCGAGGTCGAGTACGCCTTCGACGTGCTGGCCGCGGCGCTGCAGCAGATCCAGACCGCGCTGGCGCCGCTGCGCGAGGCCGCGCCCGGCTTCGACGGCTGCCACGCGCGGGCCAAGGAATTCGAAGCGCGCCTGCGCCGCTGGCGCGGCGAACCGCGCAGCCACGGCGACGCCGACGACATCGTCGACCAGGAAGGCGACCCCTTCGAAGTGCGCGTGCCGCTGCCGAGCGGCGACGCCGACGGCTTCGGCGAGGAAGATGCCGGCAAGGAACCGCCGCCGCCGCAGGCCGACGCCAGCGTGCTCTGGTACGAACTGACCGCGCGCGGCTTCCGCCTCAGCCGCACGCCGCTGGACGTCGCCGGACCCCTGGCCGAGCACCGCGAACGTTCGCGCGCGGCCTGGGTGTTCACCTCGGCCACGCTCGCGGTCGGCGGCCAGTTCCAGCATTACGCGCACAAGCTCGGCCTGGTCGAACCCAAGACCCTGCTCGCGCCGAGCCCGTTCGACTGGCCGCGCCAGGCGCTGTGCTACCTGCCCCGCGGCCTGCCCGATCCGATGGTGCGTCACTACAACGAGAGTCTGGTCGACAAGCTGCGGCCGGTGCTGGAGGCCTCTGGCGGCCGCGCCTTCGTCCTGTTCGCCTCGCACCGCGCCCTGCGCGAGGCCGCCGAACTGCTGCGCGGCGGGCCCTGGCCGCTGTTCGTGCAGGGCGAAGCGCCGCGACCGGTGCTGCTGGAGCGCTTCCGCGCCTCCGGCAACGGCGTGCTGCTGGGCGCGGCGAGTTTCCGCGAGGGCGTGGACGTGGCCGGCGAGGCGCTGAGCGTGGTGGTGATCGACAAGCTGCCGTTCGCCGCGCCCGACGATCCGGTGTTCGAGGCGCGCCTGGACGCGATCCGCCGCGGCGGCGGCAATCCGTTCCGCGACGAACAGCTGCCGCAGGCGGTGATCGCGCTCAAGCAGGGGGCCGGCCGTTTGATCCGCACCGAGACCGACCGCGGCGTGCTGGTGCTGTGCGACCCGCGCCTGCTGTCCAAAAGCTACGGCCGGGTGTTCCTGGATTCGCTGCCGCCGCTGCCGCGGACCCGCGAGATCGCCGACGTGGCGGGGTTCTTCGCCCCGGGCGCCGATGCCGCGCGGTCCGAATCGCTAGAATCCGGTTCGGACCGCAGCGAGGAGCAGGACCGTGACTGACACCGATCAAGGCCGCAAACCGCGCGTGCACGGACTGGGCGGCGTGTTCTTCAAGGCCCGGGACCCGGCCGCGCTGTCGCAGTGGTACGCGCGCCACCTCGGCATCGACGCCCAGGACTGGGGCGGCGCGCTGATGTTCTGGAACCGTGCCGACACCGGCGAAAGCGCCTGCACGGTGTGGTCGCCGTTCAAGGCCGATACCGAGTACTTCAAGCCCAGCGACAAGCCCTACATGCTCAACTACCGCGTCGACGACCTCGCCGGCACCCTGGCCGCGCTGCGCGCCGAAGGCTGCCAGGTGCTGGACCGTTACGAGGAAAGCGAGCAGGGCAAGTTCGGCTACGTGGTCGACCCGGAAGGCGCCCTGATCGAACTGTGGCAACCGGCGCCCGACGATGCGTCGACCGCGCCGCCCGCCTGATCCCGCATGAACCACGCAAAATCCTTCGCCGCATGAAACTGCTCGCCTTCGAAACCGCGACCGAAGCTTGTTCGGTCGCGCTGTGGATCGACGGCGAAGTGCGCGAGCGCCACGAACTCGCGCCGCGCCGCCACGCCGAGCTTTCCTTGCCTTGGGCCGAGCAGTTGCTCGCCGAGGCCGGCATCCGCAAGTCGCAGCTGGACGCGATCGCCCTGGGCCGCGGCCCGGGTGCGTTCACCGGCGTGCGCCTGGCGATCGCGCTGGGGCAGGGCATCGCGCTGGCGCTGGACCGGCCGATCGTGGCGGTGTCGACGCTGGCGACCTTGGCGATGCGCGCCCATGCCCTGGCGTCCGCCGCTTCCGGTGGGAGCGGCGCGAGCCGCGATGCCGCTGCCGACGACAGGGCGGCTTCCCGCGTGCTCGCCTGCATCGACGCTCGCATGGGCGAGGTCTACAGCGGCGCGTTCGAACTGCGCGACGGCGACGCGTTCGCGCTCGACCACGAGGCCGTGCGCGCGCCCGACGCCGTGGCCTTGCCCGACCAACGCGACGGCTGGCTCGGCGTGGGCACCGGCTTCGGCGCCGCAGACGGCGCCCTGGCGCGGCGTTGCGGCGCCCGTTTCGCCGCCATCGACGCGAGCGCTCTTCCGCATGCCGCCGATCTGGCCAAGCTCGCGGTCGCGGCCTACGCACGCGGCGAAGCCCTGGCGCCGGAACGCGTCGAGCCAGCTTACCTGCGCAACAACGTCGCCCTGACCATCGCCGAACAGCAGGCGCTGCGCGCCGGTCGTTGATCGAATCGGCGGCGCGACGGCGCTTGCATCCGATACCGCGAACGGGATCCGGCCGCCGCAGGCGTGGCTGGAGCTGGACCTGTTCCCCGGCGAACCCTTCCAGGGCCTGACGTTCGGCCGGCTGTCCATGGCGCCGGATCGGGTCGGGCGCTTCCGGCCGCCGCGGCGGGCCGTTTTCGGGCCGGCTTACTCGTCGACCAGCGCCCCGTCCGGCAGGAACTGCCAGGTCCGCGTCACGTGCAGGATGTCGGGGTTCTCGTCGGTGCGCGGCAGCGGCGGGTAAGGCTCGGCCAGGCGGGCGATGCGCAGGGCCGAGGCGTCGAGCAGCGGAATGCCGCTGGATTGGACGATGTCGGCGCGCTCGACGCTGCCGTCGCGGCGCACCGCCACGCTGATCACGACCTGGCCCTGCAGCCGGCGCCGGCGCGCCTCGTCGGGGTAGTTGAGGTTGCCGACCCGCTCGACCCGGTCGACCCAGCTGCGCAGGTAGCCGGCCCAGGCGTATTCCTGGGTGCTGGCGGAAACGAACTTGCGCTTGGGGCGCTTGGCGTAGCGCTCCGAGCGCAGGTGGATCTCGGCCGCCAGGCGCGCCATGCGGATGTCGCGCTCGATCTTCTCCGGCCCTACCGGCAGCGGTCGTTCGGCGGGCGGAGTGGTGGCCAGGGCGCGCGCGGTCACGGTCTCGCCGCGGCTGGAACTGATCACCCGTGCCTGCGGCGGCGGGGCGGGGGCGGGCGACTGCGCCTGCAGGGCGCGCGCGGCGACCCCGGGCTCCGGCTGCGGGGCCGGGCCGGACTGGTTTTCGCGCGGACGGCTGCTCTTGTCGTGCTCGCCGCCGCCCTGGTTGCTGGCCTGGGCCATGAAATCGGCCTGCTTGGGCGTCAGCGCGGTCTGGGTCTGGGTCAGGATCACGTCCAGGGTCGGCATCACCGGCGCGGCGCTCTCCAGGGCGTAGCCGACGCCGAGCAGGAACACCCCGTGCACCAGCAGCGACAGCACCATGGTCGCGCTGAAACGGCCTTCGCCGTTCAGGCCGGCGGCGCCGGGTGCGGGAGCCGCGGCCGCGCTCATGCGGCGCTCGCCGCCCGGGCTTCGATGGCGTCGAACAGGCCGGCGGCGATGTTCAGGCCGAACTGGGCGTCGAGCTCGCGGATGCAGGTCGGGCTGGTGACGTTGACCTCGGTCAGGTAGTCGCCGATCACGTCCAGGCCCACGAACAGCATGCCGCGGCGCTTCATCTCCGGGCCGATCTGGGCGGCGATCCAGCGGTCGCGCTCGCTCAGCGGGCGGCCTTCGCCGCGGCCGCCGGCGGCCAGGTTGCCGCGGAATTCGTCGCCCTGGGGGATCCGCGCCAGGCAGTAGTCCACCGCCACGCCGTCGACCAGCAGGATGCGCTTGTCGCCCTGGGCGATCTCCGGCAGGTAGCGCTGGGCCAGGGCCAGGCCGTGGTCGCCGGTCAGCGTCTCCAGGATCACGTTGAGGTTGGCCTCGCCGGCGCGGGCGCGGAAGATCGAGCGCCCGCCCATGCCGTCCAGCGGCTTGAGCACCGCCTCGCCGTGCTCCTGCACGAAGGCCTTGAGTTCGGCTGGGTCGCGGCTGACCACGGTCGGCGGGCAGCACTGCGGGAACAGCAGCGCCGCCAGCTTCTCGTTGTAGTCGCGCAGGCCCTGGGGGTCGTTCACGACCAGGGCGCCGGCGTTCTGGGCCATGCTCAGGATCTGGGTGTCGTGCAGGTAGTTGGCGTCGACCGGCGGGTCCTTGCGCATCAGGATCACGTGGCCGGCCCCCAGCACGAGTTGTGACCAGGGGCCCAGTTCGTACCAGCCCTTGGCGTCCTCGCGCACGCTCAGCGCGGCGACCGTGGCCTGGGCCCGGCCGTCGCGCAAATTCAGCGCACCGGGCCGCACATAGTGCAGCCGATGGCCGCGGCGCTGCGCTTCCAGCAGCATCGCGAAGGTGGAGTCCTTGGCGATCTTGATCGACCCGATCGGGTCCATGACGACGACGATGTCGAGCGGCATTGGCGGTTCGTACCTGGAAATGTGCGCGATGGTAGCAGGCGGGTCATCGATATCTGCCATCATGTAGCGTCAGCTATGGTCCCTGCCGGGCCCATTTCTGACCCGTCGGGTCGCCTTTGCCGGATTCCGACGGGACCGACCCAATTCGTGCGCATGCCCGAACGCGAACGGACCGCGATGCCAACTGCAACCCGCAACAGGGTCGGTGGGCGCTGTGGTTCACGCGTTCAGCTTGCTGCTGGAAAAAGTGTGCTTGACAGCATGCGTGCGGCTTGGAATAAAGGCATCTTCGCGACGCGCCGGGGATTGCGCGGCGTTTCGCTCCGGGGGATACAAAGAATGCTCGATGAGGCTCGTAACGGCAGCCTCGACGGTCTGAAGGTCATGGTGATCGATGATTCCAAGACCATCCGTCGAACCGCCGAGACGCTGTTAAAACGCGAAGGTTGTGAGGTGGTCACGGCCACGGACGGATTCGAAGCACTGGCGAAGATCGCCGACCAGCATCCACAAATCATCTTCGTGGATATCATGATGCCGCGATTGGACGGCTATCAGACCTGCGCGCTCATCAAGAACAACCAGTTGTTCAAGAGCACGCCGGTGATCATGCTGTCCTCGAAGGACGGTCTGTTCGACAAGGCGAGAGGACGCATCGTCGGTTCGGAGCAGTACCTCACCAAGCCGTTCACGCGCGAGGAACTCCTCGACGCGATCCGCAAGCACGTACACGCCTGACCGGGGGGTAAGGCATTCAATGGCACGCATTCTTCTGATCGAGGACTCGCCGACCGATACGGCGGTCCTGACCCAGCTGCTGGAACGTAACGGACACCAGGTGTTCACGTCCGGCAGCGCCGAGGACGGCATCGAAGCGTGCAAGCGCGAGTTGCCGGATCTGGTGCTGATGGACGTGGTACTGCCGGGCATGAACGGGTTCCAGGCGACCCGCGCGTTGTCGCGCGACGCTGCGACCAGCGCCATCCCGGTACTCATCGTGAGCACCAAGGGCATGGACACAGACAAGGCCTGGGGCATGCGCCAGGGCGCCAAGGACTACATCGTCAAGCCGCCGCGCGAAGACGAGCTCATCGCGCGCATCAGCGCGTTGCTCGGCGGCTGACGCCATCAGGTACGGTCTATGAACACGCAGTCGCCGTTCGATGTGCTGGCCGATTACGAGCGCCGCAGCTTGGCGCATGTGGTCGGCTTGCCCGAGCAGCTCGATGCCCCGGGCCTCTGGCGCGGCGTCGGTTACCGCATCGGCGATCGCCGCCTGGCCTCGGGTTTCGACGAGGTGGTGGAAATCCTGCCGCTGCCCCAGGTCACCGCGGTGCCCGGCTCGCAGCCGTGGATGCTCGGTCTGGCCAACGTGCGCGGCAACCTGTTGCCGGTGGTCGATCTCAAGCAGTTTCTCGAAGGCACCCGCACCGTGCTGCACGAAAGCCAGCGCGTGCTGCTGGTGCGCCAGCCCGGCGGCGACGTCGCGGTGCTGATCGACGAGCTTTACGGCCAGCGCAGCTTCAACGACCAGCAGCTGGTCGCCGACGACGAGATCGCGCTGGAGCGCATGTCCGAGGGCCGCTACGCCAATTTCATCGACCGGGCCTACCGCCTGGCCGATCACCCGTGGGGGATCTTCAGCCTGGAACGGCTGGCCCGCACGCCCGAATTCCGTCAGGCCGCCGCCTGACGGGCCTCGGTCCGGTCCGCTATTAGCTGTCGCTACGCAACGCCGCAACGCCCTTGCACCACTGAAGCACCGCAAAACCATCCCCCGCCCAACCATCAAATCCGCATAAGCAACACTTTCTGAGGTCGAACATGAGCACTGTGATGGACAACGTGGCCGGCAAGGGCCGCAACCTGGGCGTCAACACCTGGCTGATCATCCTGGGCATCTCGGTGACGGTGTTCGGTTTGAACACAGGCTATGCGACCTGGAAGGCGGCGCGCCTGGGCGGCGCGAGCACCGCGGCCTCCAAGCTGCAGGTGAACTCGCAGAAGCTCGCGGTGCAGGGGCGAGAAGCGGTCGGCGGCGCCAGGGAAGCCTTCGCGGCGTTCAAGGCGACCAAGACCCAGATCGACACCGACATCCAAGAGCTCAACAGCAACTACGGCGGCACCTTCGAGGTGTCCGGACCGATCGAGACCGTCAGCAACACCTGGGGCCTGCTCGGCAAGAACGCAGACCAGGTGTTGACCTCGGAAAAGCAGGTCCTCGACCTGGCCGGTAACTTCGACAGCTTCTCCGGCCGCGTGCCGCAGCTGCAGGCACGCCTGGACGAACTGGTCCGCGCGATGTCGGCCTCCGGCTCGCCGTCCTCGCAGGTCTACATCGCCCTGCGCCAGGTCCTGCTGGCTGGCAACATGGCCCGCCGCATCACCGAAATCCGCGCCGGCGGCAGCGGCGCCTCGCTCGCCGGTGAAGCGCTGGGCCGCGACGCGGCGGTGTTCGGCAACGTCCTCAACGGCCTGCGCAAGGGCGGCGACACCTCCAGCGGCGTCTTGCCGCTGAGCAACGGCGGCGCCCTGGCCGCGCTCGGCCAGGCCGAAGCGCTGTGGACGGAGATGAAGAAGGACCTCGACGCGATCTCGGCCAGCTCGCCCAAGCTGTTCGCCGCGCAGACCGCGGCCGAGTCGATCACCAGCGGTTCGGAAAAGCTGCTGAGCGACAGCGAAAACCTGTTCAGCGCCTTCACCTCGTTCGGCTCGGTGCGCAGCACCAATCCGCTCGGCCACATCCTGGTCTCGATCATCTCCGGTATCGTCGCGCTGATCGCGATCGCCGGCTTGCTGTTCTCCTTGAACCGCGCCCAGCAGAAGCGCTACCAGACCACCAAGGAACTCAACGACCGTAACCAAGAGGCGATCATGCGCCTGCTGGACGAAATGGGTTCGCTGGCAGAAGGCGATCTCACGGTTAAAGCCACGGTCACCGAAGACATGACCGGCGCGATCGCGGACTCGATCAACTTCGCCGTCGAACAGCTGCGCAGCCTGGTGCAGACGATTACCGACACCTCGGTGCAGGTGGCGTCCTCGGCCCAGGAAACACAGGCCACCGCCATGCATCTGGCCGAAGCCGCGGAACACCAGGCGCAGGAAATCAACTCGGCCTCCGACCGCATCAGCGAAATCGCGGCCTCGATCGACCAGGTCTCGAAGAACTCGGCCGAATCGGCGGACGTGGCGCAGCGCTCGGTGCAGATCGCGACCAAGGGCGCGGGCGTGGTGCGGCAGACGATTCAGGGCATGGACTCGATCCGCGACCAGATCCAGGAAACCTCGAAGCGAATCAAGCGCCTGGGCGAAAGCTCGCAGGAAATCGGCTCGATCGTCGAACTGATCAACGACATCTCGGAACAGACCAACATCCTGGCGCTGAACGCCGCAATTCAGGCCGCCTCGGCCGGTGAAGCGGGCCGCGGGTTCGCGGTCGTGGCCGACGAAGTGCAGCGACTCGCAGAACGCGCGTCCAACGCGACGAAGCGAATCGAGACGCTGGTCCAGACAATTCAGTCCGACACCAACGAAGCTGTGAGCTCCATGGAGCAGACGACCTCGGAAGTGGTCGCCGGCGCCCGACTGGCCGAGGACGCGGGTACCGCGCTGGGCGAGATCGAAAAGGTGTCGTCCGACTTGTCCAACCTCATTCAAGGCATTTCCAGCGCGGCGCAGCAGCAGTCCAGCGCGGCCTCGAACATCACTCAAACCATGAACACGATTCAGCAAATCACCTCGCAGACCTCTCAGGGCGCCAACCAGACCGCCGAGTCGATCGGTAACCTGGCGCAGTTGGCCGCCGACCTGCGCCGCTCGGTCGCCGACTTCAAGCTGCCGGCCTAAGCCCAGGACGACGAGGTCGCAATCAGGATGAAGATCCCAGCCGCAAGGCTTCTCCAGGACCGGCGAACGCGCCGAGGCCTCGCTTACGGGCGGGGTGCGGCATGACCGCACTGCGAGAAGCGATCGATACCACCACGCTGGGCTGGATCAAGCCGGAGCTGGACGAAACCCTGCGCCAGGCGCGTCAGGAGATCGAGGCCTACGCCGAAGATCCCACCGACACCAGCCGCATGCGTTTCTGCGCCAGCCACCTGCACCAGGTGCACGGCACCCTGCGCATGGTCGAGCTGTACGCTCCGGCCATGGTCGCCGAGGAAATGGAGCGCCTGGCGCTGGCGCTGCAGCAGGGCCAGGTCGGCGATCGCGACGAAGCCTGCGCGGCGCTGATGCGCGGCGTCGTGCTGCTGCCCGACTACCTGGAACGCCTGCAGGGCGGTCACCGCGACATTCCGATCGTGCTGCTGCCGCTGCTCAACGAACTGCGCGCCTCGCGCGGCGAGCCCGGCCTCAACGAAAGCGTGCTGTTCGCGCCCGACCTCGACCGTCCGCTGCCTGCGCACCTCGCGCCGCCGCCGCCGAGCTCGGCCGCGCGCGGCAACACCAATCTGCATCTGTCGGCCCTGCGCGACGCCCTCGCGACGTGGCCGGAAGACGGCGCGCCGGCCGATGCCGGCAAGCTCGCCCAGGCCGTCGACGGCCTGCTCGCCGATGTCGTGCTGGAACCGGTGCGGCGCATGCTGTGGGTGGCCTCCTCGGTCGCCGGCGCGCTGCGCGACGGCGCCCTGCCGGCCACGCGCGCGCTGCGCCAGGCCTTCGGCGGCGTCGAACGCGAAGCCCGGCAGATGCTCGCCGACGACGGCTTCGCCGCTCCGCGCGGCGAACCCGCGGCCGAGCCGACCCGTCAGCTGCTGTATCACGTCGCCCACAGCGACGGCCGCCATCCGGCCCTGGACGACCTGCGTCAGACCTTCGAGCTCGACTCGCACCTGCCCAGCGAATCCGAACTCGAACACGCCCGCGGCAGCCTCAGCGGCCGCAACCGCGCGCTGCTGGACACCGTGTCGGCGGCGATCAAGGAAGACCTGCTGCGGGTCAAGGACGCGCTCGACCTGCACCTGCGCACCAACCAGACCGATGCCGGCCAGCTGCGACCGCAGGTCGAAGCGCTGGCCCGCGTCAGCGACACGCTGGGCATGATGGGGCTGGGCGTCGCCCGCACCGTGGTGCTGCAGCAGCGCGACGCGATGATCGAAATCGCCGAAGGCAAGCGCCCGGCCGACGAGGGCGCGCTGCTCGATGTCGCCGGCGCGCTGCTCTACGTCGACGCCTCCCTGGACGACCAGGTTTCGCGCCTGGGCCTGCCCGAGGCCAAGGCCGACGAAGACCTGCTGGCCGGCGAATCGCGCAAAGTGCTGGACGTGGTCGTGCGCGAAGCCATCGCCAACTTCGGCGACGCGCGCCAATCCTTCGTCGCCTTCGTCGAAACCAACTGGGATCACGCCGAGCTGGTCGAAGTGCCGCGCGTGCTGGACGAAGTCGCCGGCGCGTTGCGCATGCTGGAACTGCCGCTGCCGGCCGATTACCTGACCGGCGTCAAGCGCTACACCGAGGTCGAGCTGATCGGCCGCCACCGTGTGCCCAACGGCCAGCAGCTCGACACGCTCGCCGACGCGCTCGCGAGCCTGGAGTACTACCTCGAAGCGCTGCGCGAGCAGCGACCGAACCGCGACGACATACTCGACATCGCGCGCCAGAGCCTGGAAGCGCTGCGTTACTGGCCGCTGCCGGAGATCGTGCGCGAGCCCGATCCCTCCGTCGCCACGGTCGAAGCCACGCCCGCCGCGGGCCGTATCGAACTGCCGGAAGCGTCCGAGATCGACGCCATGGTCGCCGGTCGCTCGCACCTGGAATACGTCGCACCGGAGATCCAGGCCGCCGCGCCGGTCGCGCCCGCGCCGCAAGCGGAGCCCGTGCCCGCGGTCGCCGAACTTCCGCGCCAGTCCGCGGCCACCGGCGGTTTCGCGCACAGCGACGACATCGACGATGAAATCCGCGACATCTTCCTGGAAGAGTTCCAGGAAGAGATCGGCAACCTCGACGAGTTGCTCCCGGCCTGGCGCGAAGCGCCCGAGGACCTGGAGCGCCTGTATCCGATCCGCCGCGTCTTCCACACCCTCAAGGGCAGCGGCCGCCTGGTCGGCGCCAAGACCCTGGGCGAGTTCAGCTGGAAGATCGAAAGCCTGCTCAACCGCGTGCGCGACCACGGCCGTACGGTCAGCCCCGAGCTGATCGACCTGGTGGGTCACGCTCACCGCGCCTTGCCGCAGCTGTATTCGGCACTGCGCAACGAAGGCCCGATCACCGCCGATCTGGCCGGCATCGAGGCCCACGCCGATCTGCTCGCCACCGGCGAGGAAGCCTTCTACCGGCCGATGCACCTGGTCGCGCCGGTCGTGCCTGCCGTGGAAATTCCGGCCGAGCCCGCGCCGGAAGCCGTCGTCGAAGTTCCGGTTGCGGTCGAACCCGAAAGCTTCGTGCTCGACATCGAGCCCGAAGCGGCACCCGCTGTGGAAGCGGAGATCGTCGAAGCCGCGACCCCGGTCGCCGCTGCCGAGCCGGGCGGCGTGCCCGCTTCGGTCGATGCGGTGCTGCTGGAGATCCTCGACACCGAGGTCACCGGCCATCTGGTCACGATCCAGCGTTGGCTCGCCGCCGCCCAGGCCGCGCCGTCGCCAGCAGACGATGGTCTGCAGCGCGCGATCCATACTCTCAACGGCGCGTTCGCGATGACCGAAGTACCGGTCATCACCGACGTGATCGCCCCGACCGAGGTTTACGTCAAGCGTCTGCTGGCTGCGGGCAGCCCGGCCAGCGACGAAGGCGTCGCCGCCATCGGCGCGGTCGCGGTCGCGATCGAACGCACCCTGGCCAGCCTCAAGTCCGAACCGCAGAGCGTGCCGGTGTTCCCCGGTTTGGCCGAGCGCATGCTCGCGCTGCGCGACAGCCTGCCCGATGCGCGCTCGAACCAGCAGTTCGAAGAGCCGCATCTGGAAACGGTGGAATCGGTCGAGTCGCCGTTCGCCGACGCCAGCCTGGACAGCGAACTCACCGCGCTCGACCTGAGCGAGTACGGCCAGCTCGACGACGACGTCGCTCCAGCCGGCCTGGTACGCGGCCAAAGCGCGGTCGATCTGGATGCGCCGGAGCAGGAAGCGTCCGTGGGCGCCGAGTTCGTCGGCGTGATCGCCGGCGCCATCGCGTCGGTCAGCTCGGACGACGATGCCCTGGCTGCAGCCGCTGAAGCCGAACGCGCCGCCGCCGAACAGGCCGAAGCCGAGCGTATCGAAGCCGAACGCATCGCCGCGGAGCGCGCCGAAGCAGAACGCATCGAAGCCGAGCGCATCGCTGCGGAGCAGGCCGAAGCCGAGCGCGTCGAAGCCGAGCGCATCGCTGCGGAGCAGGCCGAAGCCGAGCGCGTCGAAGCCGAGCGTCTTGCCGCGGAACAGGCCGAAGCCGAACGCGCCGAAGCCGAGCGCCTTGCCGCCGAGCAGGCCGAAGCCGAACGCGCCGAAGCCGAGCGTCTTGCCGCCGAGCAGGCAGAAGCCGAGCGCGCCGAAGCCGAGCGTCTTGCCGCTGAGCAGGCAGAAGCCGAACGCGCCGAAGCCGAGCGTCTTGCCGCTGAGCAGGCCGAAGCCGAACGTCTCGAAGCCGAACGCCTCGCCGCCGAGCAGGCCGAAGCCGAACGTCTCGAAGCCGAACGCATCGCTGCCGAACAGGCCGAAGGCGAACGTCTCGAAGCCGAACGCATCGCTGCCGAACAGGCCGAAGCCGAACGTCTCGAAGCCGAGCGCCTCGCTGCGGAACAGGCGGAAGCCGAGCGCATCGCCGAAGAGGAGCGCGAGTACGCGCGCCTGGAAGCCGAATACGCCGAAGCCGAACGCGCCGCCCGCGAACAGCAGGCGGCCGCCGAAGCCGCGATCGCCGCTGCCGTCGCGCCGGGTGCCGATGCCCTGGCGCCTCAGCCCGCCGCGAACGACGAGGCTGCCGAGCCGGCAGTCGCCGAAACCGTCGAAACGGCCGAGGCCGAGCCGCTGCCGGAAACCCTGGCACGCATTCTCGACGCCAACCCCGATCCGGACGAAGCGCTGGACCTCAGCGAGCTCGATCCGGAACTGGTCGACATCTTCGTCGAAGAAGCCGGCGACCTGCTCGACGAGTCCGACGGTCACGTGGTCCGCCTGCGCGAGATGCCGAACGAGCGCGAACCGCTCGTGGGCCTGCAGCGCAATCTGCACACGCTCAAGGG
Source organism: Lysobacter sp. Root667 (assembly GCF_001427715.1). Classification (NCBI taxonomy): domain Bacteria; kingdom Pseudomonadati; phylum Pseudomonadota; class Gammaproteobacteria; order Lysobacterales; family Lysobacteraceae; genus Lysobacter; species Lysobacter sp. Root667. The sequence goes on along the minus strand of NZ_LMHF01000015.1, from coordinate 88,728 downwards.
CAGTGCGCGCATGGCCGGCATCATGGCCGTGGGCGAACTCGGTCACGCCATGGAGTCGCTGCTCGAAGCGGTGGTCGACCAGCGCAGCGAGCTCGGCCGCGACGGCGTGCCCTTGCTCGAGCGCGGTTTCGACCGTCTGCACGCGATGATCACCCGGGTCGGCGCACGCCGTGCGATCGCCATGCCCGAGGCGCTGATCTCCGAATTCGATGCCCGCGCTCGCGGCGAGATCTACACCGCCCCGACCGTCACCGACGACGGCACCATCGTCCCGGCGACCGCGCCCAAGGTCGAACTCAAGCCGCTGTCGGCGCCATTGGTCGAAATGGACGCTGGCGACGACGAGGATATCGGCGTGCGCGCGCCGCAGGAACAGGTGCGTATCCGCGCCGACCTGCTCGACCGCCTGGTCAACTACGCCGGCGAAGTCGCGATCTACCGCGCCCGCCTGGAGCAGCAGCTGGGTGCGTTCCGCGGCGCGATCGCGGAAATGGCGCAGACCAACACGCGTATGCGCGACCAGCTGCGTCGTCTGGAAATCGAAACCGAAGCCCAGATCATCGCGCGCTACCAGCGCGAGGGCGACGTCAGCGACCAGTCCTTCGATCCGCTCGAACTCGACCGCTTCTCCAACCTGCAGCAGCTCTCGCGAGCGCTGTCGGAGTCCGCGGCCGACCAGGGCAGCCTGCAGACCACGCTCGACGACCTCACGCGCCAGTACGAAACCCTGCTGCTGCAACAGTCGCGAGTCAGCTCGGACCTGCAGGAAGGCCTCATGCGCACGCGCATGGTGCCGTTCGATGCGTTGCTGCCGCGCTTGCGCCGCGTCGTGCGCCAGGCCTCGGGCGAACTGGGCAAGCAGGTCCAGCTCAAGCTCGACGGCACTCAGGGCGAACTCGATCGCAACGTGCTCGAGCGCATGACCGCGCCGCTGGAGCACATGCTCCGCAACGCCGTCGCGCACGGTCTGGAAACGCCCGCGCAACGCAAGAAGGCCGGCAAGCCGGAAGAGGGCACGGTCCGTATCGCGGTACGCCGCGAAGGTTCCGAAGTCGTGCTGGAAGTGGCAGACGACGGCGCCGGCCTGAACCGCGCCGCGATCCGTCGCCGCGGCGAAGAACGCGGCCTGGTTCGCAGCGAAGCGGTGCTGGCCGACAGCGATCTCGACGCGCTGATTCTGGAACCGGGCTTCTCCACCGCCGACGAGGTCAGCCGATTGGCCGGCCGCGGCGTCGGTATGGACGTGGTCGCCAGCGAAGTACGTCAGCTCGGCGGCACGCTCGATATCCAGTCGCGTCCGGGCCACGGCGTCACCTTCACCCTGCGCCTGCCGCAGACGCTCGCGGTCACCCAGGCGGTGTTCGTGCGCATCGGCGACACCACGTTCGCGGTGCCGATCGCCTCGGTGCGCGGCGTCGGCCGGATCGCGCGCGAGGGCCTCGAAGCCGAAGGCGCGAACTACCGTTACGGCGGCGAAGACTACGCCGTGCACGATCTCGGCCTGCTGCTCGGCCACGCTCCGGCCAGGGCCGAAGGCCAGTTGCAGATGCCGCTGCTGCTGATCCGCTCCGGCGATCTGCGCGCCGCGGTCACCGTCGACCAGGTCGTCGGCAACCGCGAAATCGTGGTCAAGCCGGTCGGTCCGCAGGTCGCCTCGGTGCCGGGCATCTTCGGCGGCACCATCATGGGCGACGGCCGCGTGGTCGTGATCCTCGACGTCGCTCCGCTGGTGCGTCGTCACGCGCTGCTGCCGCGCGATCACGTGCCGGCGCCGGTGGTTCCGATCGAGACCCGCCGCGTGCCGCTGGTGATGGTGGTCGACGACTCGGTCACCATGCGCAAGGTCACCGGCCGCGTGCTGGAGCGCCACAACTTCGAGGTCGTGACCGCGAAGGACGGCCTCGACGCGCTGGAGCGCATGACCGACGTCGTGCCTGACCTGATGCTGCTCGACATCGAAATGCCGCGCATGGACGGTTACGAGCTGGCCACGCAGATGAAGTCGGACGCGCGCCTGCGCGACGTGCCCATCGTGATGATCACCTCGCGTACCGGCGACAAGCATCGTCAACGCGCGCTCGAGATCGGCGTGGCACGCTACCTGGGCAAGCCTTACCAGGAGCCGGAACTGATGCGCAACGTGTTCGAATTGTTGGGAATCGCGCGACACCATGAGTGATTCGAGCAGACGAGTGGCGTTGCTGGCGCGCGAAGGCGCGGCCCGCGACCGCCTGCGCGGCGCCCTCAACGACGCCGGCGCGCAATTGGTACTGGAAGCCGATCCGACCCGGTTGCAGCCGGCCGAGCTCAGTGCGGTCGCTCCGGAGGTGGTCGTGGTCGCACTCGACCAGGTCACCGAGGACGCGCTGGACCGTTTCGAAAGCGTGCTGGTCGATCCCTCGATCGAGGTGCTGTTCGAGGAAGCCGAGCTCGCCGCCACCCGCGAAGGCTGGGACGCGGCGCGATGGGTGCGCCACCTCAGCGCCAAGCTGCACCGCCATAACGACGTGCTGCCGCCGGGCCGCGAGCCGGAAGCGGAGCAGGCGCTGTTCGCGCCCGAGGCCGATCGTCCCTATGTTCCGCCGATGCGCGAAGAGGCCTACGCCGGCTTCGACCCGGTGGCCGCCGAGATTCCCAGCGGCGGCCTGTCTTTCGTCGCCAACGACCACGTCGCGGAGCTGCCGCCGGAATTGCCGCCGGAAATGCCCGAGCTGCCGCAGATCGAGCTCGAAGGCGCGTTCGACGACGCCCCGACCGAACTGAAGCCGTTCGAATCGACGTTCGATATCGACGCCGATCCCGACGCCGCGCCCGTGACCGAGGCGGCGGTGGAACTGGCGCCGTTCGAGTCCAGCTTCGATTTCGAAGCCGAGCCGGAAGCCGAGCCCGAGCGCATCGCCGCGCCGGCGCCGGCCGCCGCGGCGCCGGTGATGATGTACGAGACCAAGTTCGAGTTCGTTTCCGAACGCGTGCCGCCGCCGCTGCCGCCGGAAGCCATGTCGGCCGACGCCGAAGCGACCGAGCCCGCGCCGCGCGCCGAGGCCGAGAAGGCGCCGGTGATCGCGCCGGACTGGGGCTTCGACGACGAAGCGCCGGCCCTGCGTCAGACCGAACAGGCCGCGAACGCCGACGGCCGCCTGCGTCACGATCTCGGCGCTATCGAAGAGCGTATCTCCTCGATGGAGCTGGTCGACGACCGCCCGAGCCAGGCCGTCGGCGGCGCCGTGCTGGTCCTGGCCGGTATCGGCGGGCCCGACGCGGTGCGGCAACTGCTGGGCGCCATGCCCGAAGACTTCCCGCGTCCGCTGCTGGTGCAACAGCGCCTCGACGGCGGCCGCTACGACAAGCTGGTCGCGCAGATGCAGCGCGCGACCTCGGTGCTGGTGAAGCTGGCCGAGCCGGGTTCGCGCGCGATCGGCGGGGTGATCTACATCCTGCCCGCGGGCGTCGGCATCAACGTCACCGACTCCGGCATCCAGTTCAACGACGACGGCGGCGACGTGCTCGCGGCCTTGCCGCCGGCCGACAGCGCGGTGCTGATGCTCAGCGGCAGCGATCCGAACCTGGTCGACGCGGCGATGAACCATGCCGGGGCCGGCGCGCTGGTCGCCGGCCAGGCGCCCGACGGCTGCTTCGACGCGGCTGCGCCCAACGCGCTGATCGCGCGCGGCGGCGAAGCGGGCCAACCGGCCGAACTGGCCGCGCGCCTCGCCGCGCGCTGGTCCTGAGGAAACCGAACGACATGTCCGAGCAGAACACCACCGTGCAGAGCGACATCCGAGGCGTGCTGATCCAGGTGTCCGGCGCCCGCCTGCTGCTGCCCAACGCCACCATCGCCGAAGTGCTGTCCTATGCGCCGCCGGAGCCGATCGCCGAGGCGCCGCATTGGCTGCTCGGCCGCCTGCGCTGGCGCGGCTGGCAGCTGCCGCTGATCGCGTTCGCCGAGATGGCCGGCTTCGCCAACGAGAATGCCGCGCTGGGCAGCAAGGTCATCGTGCTGAAGGCGCTGGGTGGCGATCCGCGCGCGCCGTACTTCGCGATCCTGACCCAGGGCTTCCCGCGCCTGGTCACGGTGTCGCAGGACGGCCTGCAGCTGGACGCGAATCAGGAAGGCATCCCGCAGGGCGTGCATGCGCGCGTCGTGCTCAACGAGGACGTGGCCTACGTGCCCGACCTGGTCGCGGTCGAAGCCCTGATCGGCGGCGCGCTCGCGCAGGCCGCCTGAGCGGTACCCCCGCACGCAGCGTGGGCGTCACCGCGACCTCCGCTGCCCCGCCGCGTTACTCCTCTGTCGACGCGCTGCGCGGCCTGACCGTCGCGGCGATGCTGCTGGTCAACAATCCCGGCGACTGGAGCCACGTCTACGCGCCGCTGCTGCACGCGCCCTGGCATGGCTGTACGCCGACCGACCTGATCTTTCCGACGTTCCTGTTCATCGTCGGCGTGTCGATCGCGCTGGCCCTGAACCCGCGCCTGGAGCGCGGCGACGCGCGGGGCGCGCTGAGCCGCACCGTGCTGACCCGCGCCGCGCGCATCCTCGGCCTGGGCCTGCTGCTGCATCTGTGCGCGTGGTGGGCGTTCGACCTGGCGCACTACCGCGTGATGGGCGTGCTGCAACGCATCGGCCTATGTTTCGGCGCGGCCGGGCTGTGCGCGATCTGGCTGCCGGCGCGTGCGCAGTGGCCGCTGCTGATCGCGCTGTTGGGCGGCTACGGCCTGTTGCTGGCCGCGGGCGGCAGCTACGAGCCCTACGCCAACCTCGCCAGCCGTTTCGATACGCAATGGCTGGGCGTCCACGTTTACCAACTGGAGCCCGGCCTCGGCCGCGGCCACGATCCCGAAGGCTTGCTCAGCACCTTGGGCGCGTTGGCGACGACCCTGCTCGGGCTGCGCGCGGGCGGCTGGCTGCGTGCCGGACGCGTGCGCGCTCTGTGGCTCGCCGGCGCCGTGTGCATGGCGCTGGGCTATGCCGCGTCCTACGTCCAGCCGCTCAACAAGAACCTGTGGACGTCCAGTTACGTGTTGTGGACCGGTGGTATCGCCTGCTGGACGCTGGCGGCGTTACACCTCGCGATCGACCGGCACGGCTGGCCTGCGCTCGGCCGCGCCCTCGGCGTCAACGCGATTGCGGCCTACGCCGGCTCGGCTTTCCTGCTGTATGCGCTGGTCGCTGCCGGCTGGCTGGAGCCGCTGTATCGGCACGCTTTCGCGGCTTGGATGACGCCGCGTTTCGGCCCGACTCTGCCGTCGTTGGCCTATGCGCTCGCGTTCGTGGCGCTGTGGTGGGGCGTCGTGCGGCTGCTGGATGCGCGGCGGATCTACTTCAAGATCTAGGTCTTCCAGATCGAGGTCTTCAATATCCGGGCGTCGTTCTCAGGCCAGATCGCCGAACCGCGCCTGCAAGGCCGCGATCGCAGCCAGACCCGCGGTTTCGGTGCGCAGGATGCGCGGCCCGAGCTTGAGGCCGGCGAAGCCGGCGGTGCGCAACTGCTCGCGGTCCAGGGGCGACCAGCCGCCCTCGGGGCCGATGGCGAGATAGACCGGCGCGCCCTCGTCCACGGCCAGGGTCGAGAACGCGAGTTCGCCTTCCGGATCCAGGATCAGGCGCAAGCCTCCGGCCGGCAGCGCGGCCAGCGCCGCGGTGAGCGACAGCGGCGCGGCCACTTCGGGTACCTGCGCGCGGCCGCTTTGTTCGCAGGCCGAGGCGACCACGCTGCGCCAGTGCGCGCGCCGCTTCTCGGCGCGCGCCTCGTCCAGCTTGACCTCGCTGCGCTGCGACCACAGCGGATGCAGCGCGGCCACGCCGAGTTCGGTCGCCTTCTGCAGGATCAGGTCCATCTTCTCGCCGCGCGCGATGCCCTGCAGCAGGATCAGTCGCAGCGGCGATTCGCGGTCGACCGCGGAAGCCTCGCCGATCGCCACCCGCAGCTCGCGCTTGCCCAGGGCGACGATGCGCGCCGGGTAGTCGTGGCCGTCGCCGTTGAACAGCACGCAGGCATCGCCGACGCCCAGCCGCAGCACCCGCGCCAGATGCGTGGCCGGTCCCTCGGGCAGGGCGATCTCGCTGCCGGCATGCAGGGTCTGGTCGATGTGGACCCGGGTCAGCCTCATGCCTGCGCCTCCGCGACCGCGTGATCGATGGCCTCGCGCGTGGTGCGCGCGAGCAGTTCCAGCGCATCGTCGTCGATGCAGTAGGGCGGCATCCAGTACAGCACGTCGCCCAACGGCCGCAGCAGCACGCCCCGCTCCAGCGCCGCGCGATAGGCGCGCAGGCCGATCCGCGCGGCCGGGTCGAACGGCGTGCGCTTGTCGCCGCCGCGGCTGAGTTCGAAGGCGACGATCATGCCGGCCTGGCGCGCGTCGGCGACATGGGCATGCGCGGCCAGCGGTTCGGCCAGCGCGGCCATGCGCGCGGCGGTGGCGCGGTTGCGCGCGACGATGTCGTCGCTGGCGAAGATGCCCAGCGAAGCCAGCGCCGCGGCGCAGGCCAAGGGGTTGCCGGTGTAGCTGTGCGAATGCAGGAAGGCGCGTTCGCGCGAATCGTCGAGGAAGCCGTCGTAGATGGCCTGCGTGGTCAGCACCGCGGCCAGCGGCAGCGCGCCGCCGGTCAACCCCTTGGACAGGCACAGCAGGTCGGGGGCGATGCCGGCCTGTTCGGACGCGAACATCGTGCCGGTGCGGCCGAAGCCGACCGCGATCTCGTCGGCGATCAGGAATACGCCGAACTCGTCGCACAGCGCGCGCACGTGCCGCAGATAAGAAGCGTCGTGCATGCGCATGCCGCCGGCGCACTGCACGCGCGGCTCCAGGATCAGCGCGCAGACCTCGCCGGCATGGCGTTCGAGCAGGGCGCGCAGGCCGTCGGCGGCCTGCAGCGCGCGCTGTGCCGGGGTTTCGCCGGGCTCGCACAGGTAGGTGTCCGGCGAGGGCGCGAACAGCGCCTCGGCCAGCAGCGGCGCGTAGACGCGGCGGTACAGCGGGATGTCGCCGACCGCGAGCGCGCCCAGGGTTTCGCCGTGGTAGCCGTTGTCCAGGGCGATGAACTTGGTGCGCCCGGTCACGCCGCGGTTGCGGAACCAGTGGAAGGCCATCTTCAGCGCGACCTCGACCCCGGCCGAGCCGTTGTCGGCGTAGAACACCTTGCTCAGCGGCGCGCGGCCGGGCTCGCGCGGGGCGATCCGGAGCAGGCGCTCGGCCAGCTCCACCGCCGGCGCGTGCGAGCAGCCGGCCAGGATCACGTGCTCCAGGGTGCGCGCCTGGGTCGCGATGGCCTCGGCGATGCGCGGCTCGGCATGGCCGAACAGGTTGGTCCACCAGCTCGAGATCGCGTCCAGGTAGCGGCGCCCGTCGCGGCCGATCAGCCACGGCCCCTGGCCGCTGGCGACCGGCAGCAGCGGCAGCGTGTCGGGGTGCTCGCGCATTTGCGTGCACGGGTGCCAGAGCACGGCGAGGTCGCGTTTGCGCCAGGCTTCGGCCTCGGAGACGCCGCCCTCTGCTAGCATCGCGGCATGCTGATTCGTTTCCTGCATCCGGGCATTATCCCGCCTTTTGCGCCCCGCACACCTATCGCAGGAGCGGTCTCGTGAGCCGGCGTCTGCCCATTATTCATGCGGTCACCGAGCACGATGCCGGCCCCTACAAGCTGGAACGGCTGGACCTGGAGTTCTCCAACGGCGAGCGCCGCCGCTACGAGCGCCTGCTCGGGCGCGGCCACGGCGCCGTGGTGGTGGTGCCGATGCTCGACGCCGAGACCGTGCTGCTGGTGCGCGAGTACGCCGCCGGCGTGCATCGCTACGAGCTGGGCCTGGTCAAGGGCCGGATCGACGAGGGCGAGAGCGCGATCCAGGCCGCCGACCGCGAACTCAAGGAAGAAGCCGGTTACGGCGCGCGTTCGTTGACCCTGCTGCGTTCGCTGTCGCTGGCGCCGACCTACATGAGCCACCAGGCGCAGTTGGTGGTCGCGCGCGATCTCTACCCCGAGCGCCTGCCCGGCGACGAACCCGAAGAGCTCGAAGTCGTGCCCTGGAAGCTCGATCGCCTGCACGAGTTGATCCTGTGCGAGGACTTTTCCGAAGGCCGCAGCATCGCGGCGCTGTTCATCGCCCGCGAATGGTTGCGTACCCAAGCATGACCGACACCGCCCCCGACTATGTAGACACCGCCTTGATCGAAGGCGCGATCGCGATCGCGCGCGACGCTGCCGCCGCGATCCTGGCGATCTACGAACAGGACTTCGACGTCGAACACAAGGCCGACGCCTCGCCGCTGACCGCGGCCGACCTGGCCGCGCACCACTGCATCGTCGACGGTTTGGCCAGGCTCACCCCCGACATTCCGGTGCTGTCGGAGGAATCCGCGCACGAGGTGTCGTTCGAGCAGCGCCGGCAATGGCGCCGGCTGTGGCTGGTCGATCCGCTCGACGGCACCCGCGAGTTCGTCAAGCGCAACGGCGAATTCACCGTCAACCTGGCCCTGATCGACGACGGCGTGCCGATGTTCGGCGTGGTCCAGGCGCCGGTCGGCGGCGGGCTCTGGTACGGCGTGCGCGGCGGCCGCGCATTCCGCCGCGATGGCGATCAGCAGCGGCAGTTGCAGGTGCGTATCCCCGCGACCGCGCCGCTGCGCGTGGCCGCGAGCCGTTCGCACCGCGACGCCCGCACCGAGGCGTTCATGGCGCGGCTGTCCGATCTCGCCGGCGGCCAGGTCGAGCCGATCGGGCTGGGCTCGTCGCTGAAGTTCTGCCGGATCGCCGAGGGCGGCATGGACATCTACCCGCGCTTCGGCCCGACCAGCGAATGGGATACCGCCGCCGGCCAATGCGTGCTCGAAGCCGCGGGCGGGCAGGTGCTGGATCCCAGCGGCCGGCCGTTCCGCTACAACCAGCGCGCGCGCATCCTCAACGGCGACTTCATCGCCGTCGGCGATCCGGCGCTGCCCTGGCGGGAATGCCTCGATGGCTGACGGTACCGAACTGCCCGACGGCATCGCCGGCCTGATCGCGATCATGGCGCGCCTGCGCGCCCCGGTCGGCGGCTGCCCCTGGGACGTCGAGCAGACCTTCGCCACCATCGCACCGTACACGGTCGAGGAAGCCTACGAAGTCGCCGACGCGATCGACCGCAACGACCTGCCGGCACTGAAGGACGAACTCGGCGACCTGCTGCTGCAGGTTGTGTTCCACGCGCGCATGGCCGAAGAGCAGGGCGCGTTCGCGTTCGCCGACGTGGTCGCCGCGATCAGCGACAAGATGGTGCGCCGCCACCCGCACGTGTTCGCCGGTGCCAGCGTCGAGGACGCCGAAGCGCAGACCGTGGCCTGGGAAGAGCAGAAACGGCGCGAGCGCGCGGCAGCCGGCGAGGCCGACACCTCCGCGCTGGCCGGCATCGCCCGCGGCCTGCCGGAATGGCAGCGCGCGGTGAAACTGCAAAAGCGCGCGGCCTCGGTCGGTTTCGACTGGCCCGAGGTGACGCCGGTGATCGCCAAGCTGCACGAGGAAATCGACGAAGTCCGCGCCGAATTCGCTGCCGTCGCCGCCGCGCCCGAGGACGCGGCCGCGCGCGACCGCCTTGAAGACGAGATCGGCGACCTGCTGTTCGTCGCCGCCAACCTGGCCCGGCACGGCAAAGTCGACGTCGGCGCCGCGCTGCGTCGCGCGAACCTCAAGTTCGAGCGCAGGTTCCGGGCGATGGAGGCCCTGGCGGCAGCGGAGGGCACGTCGCTGGCGCAGCGTACGCTCGAAGAGCAGGAAAATTACTGGGAGCGCATCAAGCGCGAAGCCCACGGCGGAGCCTGAAGCGGCGGTTCGAGCGCCGGACGGATGGGCCGGGTACGAATGCCAGCGGCGTACAGTAGGCGCGAAGCTTGTTCGTCGGGTCGGCGGCGACACCGCTCCGACCCTGGGACGGACGCCGAGCCGTAACCATAGGAGGACAGGGACATGCCCACTCGGTTCGCCAGTTTCCGCGAGTTCTACCCCTTCTATCTAAGCGAACACAGCAACCGCACCAGCCGCCGCCTGCATTTCATCGGCAGCTGCGGAGTATTGGCGTTGCTGGCACTGGCCCTCGTCCAGGGCCGCCCCTGGCTGCTGCTGGCGGCCTTGTTCTGCGGTTACGGCTTCGCCTGGGTCGGGCATTTCTTCTTCGAGAAGAACCGGCCTGCGACCTTCAAGCACCCGTTCTATTCGTTCGTGGGCGACTGGGTGATGTTCAAGGACATCCTGACCGGCAAGATCCGCTTCTAACCGGCTGCGAAGGCGCTCGGATCCGACTCGGGGCTGGCCCCCCGTCGTTACGCGCTTCGGCGACTGCCCATTGCCAGCGCCCGGACGACCGGGCGCGACGTAGCCGGATTATGTCGCCAAGCGCAGTTCGCTATACCTGACGCGGTGCCGGAGCGGCCGGGCCATCCTGCTGTTTGGTCTGGATGGACACCGACTGCTGCTGTGCCCGGCCACGGTCGAGCGCACCATGCGTTCTGTGGTGGTCTAATGAGGCCGTTCCACCTGCTGCAGCGCTGCATACATGCGCGCAAGACGACCAAGTCACGCAAGCGCCAGCGCCTGCTGCTGGCCGCCGCCTGAGCTGTTAGCTCCAGGGCCGAGCCTGCGGCAGGCGGGCATTATTCTCGACAACTGAATCAAGGCGACTGCGCCTGTGGTACCCCATGCCCGAGCAGGACACTGATGTGCGGCGGCTAATGTTGGCGGCGCCTGAACACTGCTTGATCGCGCGATGGAGTTTAAATTCGCTTTACAGGTGGGCCAGGACCTGGTTGAACGAGGTCTGGTGGTCGTCGTTCCGTAGTTGCGACAGCCGGGTCTGCGGTAGGCTGAGCCGGCGGGCGAGGCCATGATCGTTCGTGGATCTGTATCGCTCTCTTTAATGTGTCCCCACGGTCAAGCTAATCCCATCGGGCCACCCTATAGTCGCCGCTTCGCCAATTTCCCACCGGGATGCGCGCGCGGCCTCGAGACGCTACGACAAGGAGATTGGACATGCCCAAGGACTACGAAAACCCGCTCAATCCCGATAATCATCAGACGCCGTGGGAAGCCGCGCGTAAGCCCAGGGACGCCACCCAGTTCTACGACCAGGTCGGCAGCGGCACCAAGGCGCTGACCGCCGTGCCAATGGACCTGCTGCGCGCCAATACCGCGACCTTCTTCCGCTCCGACGATCGGCCGACAGCCGAGATTTTCCGCGACGGCTTCGCTCCGCGCGACGGCCAAGGCATCGTCTACCGCCTGATGAAGCAGGACATCCACCCGCACACCGCGGTCTGCATGACGGGCACGATGGAGGCCGCGTCGCTGTTCCCGATCAAGGTGGACCGCACGCGCGCGGACTTCGACCCATCCCAGAAGGAGGCGCCGGAGGAAACGCGCGTCTACGTCATCGCGCCGAAAGCACTGTTCAACACCCACGACATTCAGGCTCGCTTCGCGGCGCGCGTGGTTCGCGACCAAGGCGCCGAACAGCTGACCATGGCGGCGGACAACCTGTTCGGCCTTGAGCGCGCCGCGCCGCGTATCGCGCCGGAGGATGTCATCGGCGCGTTCACCGTCAGGCGCACGTGGGCGGGGCGGGACTATCTGGCCGGCGGCACCTTTGAGGTGACCGACTACACGCCCAATCCAGGCGCCCTCGCGCACACCGACAAGCAAGAGGCCCTGCGCCGCGCCTATCCCGCCCATACCGCCGGCAACCTGGCGTTGAAGGCGGATGTGCCGGGGAGCACCACCAGGCTGGTGGCGCGATACGTAAAAGATGGCAACGTTGCCGCCGAGGCGCCCGACCCGGTGCTGGGTCCCACGGTGTCCGGCCCCATCAGCGAGTCGCAGGCGCGCGCACAGGAGGCGGTACGCACCACGCGCGCCGCACAGGTCGAGGTCTGGAACACCTGGAAGCGCGGCGTCTCCAACCCCGAGCAGGGCATCGCCGCGGACACGCCGGTGACGGTGCGCAAGATCGACGATCGCAGCGCGTTCCTTGCGGAGATCGAGAAGTTCGAGCTGCGCATGGGCAAGACCGACGAGCGCAGCGCCATCGCGCGCAAGAAGCATTTCGACGAGGGCGAGCACGCGCCCGGCGCCGAGCAATACGTCGCCTACAAGAACGATGTGCCGGTCGGCTGGATGACGCTGGACACCAGCGCCGGCGTGCGCATCGACAAGATCTGCACCGATGCCAAGCCCGCGCACGACGAGGGCGTGGGCACCAAGCTGTTGGTGGAGGCCGTCGGCGCGTCGCGGCGCCATGGCGGCGGCGGCACGGTGTCCATGGCCGGCTCGGACACGCTGAAGTACGCCAGTACCGATGGCGGCCTGTACGCGCGCATGGGCATCAACGACGTCGGCGGCCGCAGCGAACTGGTCCTGCCGAGCCCCGAGCTGGGCATCGCCGCGGACACGCCGGTGATGGTGCGCAAGATCGACGATCGCAGCGCATTCCTTGCGGAGATCGAGAAGTTCGAGCTGCGCATGGGCAAGACCGACGAGCCCGGCGCCATCGCGCGCTGGAGGCATTCCAAGGAGGGCGACAACACGCCCGGCACCGAGCAGTACGTCGCCTACAAGAACGACGTGCCGGTCGGCTGGATGACGCTGGACACCAGCGCCGGCGCGCGGATCGACAAGATCTGCACCGATGCCAAGCCCGCGCACGATGCGGGCGTGGGCACCCAGCTGATGGTGGAGGCCGTTGGCGCGTCGCTGCGCCATGGCGGCAACGGCACGGTGTCCATGGCCGGCCCGGACACGCTGAAATACGCCAGTACCGACGGCAGCCTGTACGCGCGCATGGGCTGCCACGACGCCGGCGGCCGCAGCGAACTGTTCCCGTCCAACCACGTCGACCGCGGTGCCGACGGCGCGCCGACTCATCCGTACTGGGAGTCCACGCGGGTACCGTTGGGCACCTTCACCAAACGCGGCGGCGAACAGTTCGGCGAGCGCATCGCCTACGTGCAGGACGCCGGTCACCGGCTAGAGCCGACGGCCGCGCCGCAGCTCGCGGCGCCGGAGCGTCCGAAGTTGTTCAACGACGCCATGACAGCGATCAACAGGCTTGGCACGGTGAAGGGCCTGGACAGCGACTACGACCGTGCGTGCATGGCCGCGTCGCTGGCCGCCTCCGCGCACGCAAGCCGGATGACGCAAATCGACACGGTGACGCCCGGCACCAAGGGCAACCTCATCGCCGTGCAGGGAGATCCCACCTCCCCGGCGCGCCAGATGGTGTCGGCCACCATCGGACTGGGCGCGGGGACGCCGCTAGACGACAGTCTCGCGCGGCTGGACCGGCCACTCTCGCCGAACGTGGCGACACCCGAACCGGGGGCGCGCGATGTGGGAATGGGCGGGCGCTAAGGCGCCCCGAGGGCGGCGCGCGCGCTCTTCATCGGCAGCATAGGCTTTGGGGACGGCTGCCAGTCCGGCCCGCGGCAGGGCGAGGGACTGTAGGAATCGAAAGTGGGACATGGCGACTGGGAAATGGCATTGAGCCTCGTTCATATACCCGGAAATTAGTGCGAAGCGCAAACAGAATGCGTGGCTGAGCTGGGCATGGACTGTGTGTCCGCGTAACGCCTGGTCGGGCCATGGGCGGATGCCGCTGTGGCTGGCTCAGAAGATGAAGTATGGCCGGAGCGTCACAGACATCCTGATTGCCGGCCTAGGAAGACCAATCGCACGCAAGAGCAGTTCAATAAGCAAACGAACGCTATTCAAGCAGGGCTGACAGAATCCTAGATGCGTGAAGGGGGCGCAGGCTCCATTCCGCACGTGCGGCGTTCCATGCAAAGGTGTGCGCTGCCACTTTTGCCACCTCGTGGACTTCCGAACGAACTGCACGCAAGGCATCATTGAATGCGCTACTTGTGTGGCGTAACCATGCGCGAACTCCGCGGTGCGGCCGGACACGGCGACGGGGGCGTTTGTAGGTCCCCCTCTGGCCGACGCTATGCGAAATGCCGCGCCGGATCGGTCGGAGCGGCTCGTCCGAGGAGGCTCACTCCAGGAAGATCAGCCAGGCCGCGACCACGATCAGGCCGAAGCCGGCCCAGTGGTTCCACTTCAGCGGCTGCTCCAGGTACCAGGCCGAGAAGCCGGCGAACACCAGCAGGGTGATGACCTCCTGCAGGCCCTTGAGCTGCGGCGCCGAGTAGACCGCGCTGCCGATGCGGTTGGCCGGGACCATCAGGCAGTACTCGAAGAAGGCGATGCCCCAGCTGACCAGGATCGCGGCGGTCAGCGGCGCCGACTTGTACTTGAGGTGGCCGTACCAGGCGAAGGTCATGAACAGATTGGAGCCCAGTAGCAGCAGGATCGGGTACAGGCGGTCGGCGAGCATGGGTGCGGTTCGTACGGGAAAGTGGGGCAGCTTAAACCCCACGCCTTCACGGTGCGTCCACCCTGGTCGCGGCAATCTTCACAAAACTGAAGGGAACTGGAGATCTGCATGCAGGGCACTAGAGACGGGGGCTTGGTCCTGATCGTGGAGGACAACCGCAATATCTCCGAAATGGTGGGCGAATACCTGGAAGGCCGTGGTTTCGAGGTCGACTACGCCGCGGACGGCCTGGACGGCTACCGCCTGGCCGCCGAAAACAGTTACGACGTGGTCGTCTTGGACCTGATGCTGCCGCGCCTGGACGGCATCGAAGTGTGCAAGCGCCTGCGCGAAGAAGCGCGCAAGTCGACGCCGGTGCTGATGTTGACCGCGCGCGACACCCTGGACGAGAAGCTGACCGGCCTGAGCGCCGGCGCCGACGACTATCTGACCAAGCCTTTCGCGATCCAGGAACTCGAGGCGCGCCTGCGCGCCCTGATCCGGCGCGAGCGCCGCCAGGTCGGCGGCGAGGTGCTCAAGGTCGCCGATCTGGTGCTGGACCCGGCCAGCCTGCGCGTGACCCGCGGCGGCAGCGAGCTGCAGCTCTCGCCCATCGGCCTGCGTTTGCTGACCATCCTGATGCGCGAATCGCCGCGCGTGGTCAGCCGGCAGGAGATCGAGCGCGAGATCTGGGGCAACGGCCTGCCGGACTCGGACACCTTGCGCAGCCATCTCTACAACCTGCGCAAGACCATCGACAAGCCGTTCGGCAAGCAACTGCTGCACACCGTGCAGAGCGCCGGCTACCGGGTCGCGGACATCTCGCAACCGCCGGACTGAGCCTGTCGCCATGCCGCAGGGGTTGCCGCGCAAGATCAAGCTTGCCTTCATCGCGCAGGCTTTGATCGGCAGCATCGTGATCACGCTGGGCATCGGCCTGGCGGGATTCGCGGTGCGCAACCTGGTGCTCGAACAGCGCATGCAGCGCGAAGCCGATGCGTTCTGGGCCGGGTATGCGCGCAACCCGCAACACCCCCTGCCCATCACCTCGACCACGGTCGGCTACTTCGTCGCCGCCGGCGCCAGCGAAGAGGCCCTGCCCGCGGCCGCGCGCGGCGTCGTCCGACAGGGGATGAACGAACTGCCGGGCGACGAGCGCGTGATGCTGGTCGACCGGCGCAAGGCGGGCACGTTCTACCTGTTGTACTCGTCGGAGCTGATCGACGAGGCGATCGTGTTCACCGGGCTGGGCTCGTTGCTGCTGTCGTTGTTGACCATGTACTTCATCTCCTGGCTGACCTACCGCAACACCAAGCGCCTGGTGACGCCGGTCAACCGTCTCGCCGCCGCGGTCGCGCACTGGGACCCGCGCGATCCGCGCGCCGCCGCCGTGTCCCTGGAGGACCTGCCCGGCGAGATCGGCAGCGAAGTGCTGCAGCTGTCGGCCGCGCTGCGCGGCCTGGCCCAGCGCCTCGGCGACTTCGTCCAGCGCGAGCGCGATTTCACCCGCGACGCCAGCCACGAGCTGCGCACCCCGTTGACCGTGATCCGGGTCGCCACGGACCTGATGCTGGGCGACCCGGAAACGCCGGTGCGCGCGCAACGCTCGCTGGCGCGGGTGCAACGCGCCGGGCGCGACATGGAAGCGGTGATCGACGCCTTCCTGATCCTGGCCCGCGAGGCGGAAGTCGCGCCGCAGAGCGAGGAATTCCCGGTTCGCGAGATCGTCGACCACGAGGTCGAACGCGTGCGGCCGATGCTGACCGGCAAAGAGGTCGAGCTCAGCGTGACCGACGACGGCGCACCGAGGCTGCTGGCGCCGCCGCATGTGCTCAGCGTGATGGTCGGAAACCTGCTGAGCAATGCGGTGCGCTTCACCGATTCCGGCCGCATCGAAGTGCGTCTGGCCCGCGACCGCATCGAGATCCGCGACACCGGCATCGGCATGTCGGCAGAAACCCTCAACCGCGCCTTCGATCCGTTCTACCGCGCGGATTTCTCCGGTGTGGACGGTAAGGGCATGGGGCTGTCGATCGTGCGCCGGCTTGGCGAACGCTTCGGCTGGCCGGTCCAGCTCAGCAGCGTGCCGGGACAGGGCACGGTGGCCGTCATTCGCTTCAACCGCTGAATCCACAGGCCGCACGCCGGCATCGGCACGGGCGCGATCCGGCCCGGGCCGCGCTGCGACGCAATCGCATCTCCCAGCATCCATGGAATGCCCGAACGGTCGCAGCACCGGTGCGGGTCGGTATCGAGCGCGCCCGGCTTGCCGCTAAGCTGAGCGCGCCGTGACTGCGGCCCCGCCCGGGAACGAATCCAGTTCCCGGCCTGTCAACCGAAAGCGGCCACGCGCGTTGCCGCCTCCATACCTTCCAGCCAGAACCTCATGAGCGCAGCCCGCAAGCCGCAGTCGTCCGTTCGCAAATCCTCGCCCTGGATCCGCCGCGCCGTCGTCGCCGCGGTGCTGCTGGCCCTCGCCGGCGGCGGCTATTACTACTACCGCCAGCGCAACGCCGAGGCCGAGGCCGCGGCCTACCGCACGGCCAAGGTCGAGCGCGGCGACATCCGGGTCGCGATCTCGGCCACCGGCGCGCTCGCCGCGATCTCGACCGTCGACGTCGGCAGCCAGATTTCCGGCCAGGTCACCGACGTGCTCGTGGACTTCAACGACCGCGTGACCAAGGGCCAGGTGATCGCCAAGATCGATCCCAGCACCTATCAGGCGCAGATCGCGCAGGGTTCGGCCCAGGTCAACAGCGCTCGCGCCGGCCTTGCCACCGCGCAGGCGACGCTGCGCAACGCCGAGCTCGATTTCCAGCGCAAGTCGGCCCTGGTCGAACGCCAGCTGGTCGCGCGCAGCGACGCCGACCTGGCCCGCGCCGCGCGCGATCAGGCGCGCGCGCAGGTCGCTGCGGCGCAGGCGCAGATCAACCAGCAGATCGCCTCGACCCAGACCTCGCGCCTGAACCTGGAGCGCACCGTGATCCGTGCGCCGGTCGACGGCGTGGTGCTCACCCGCACGGTCGAGCCGGGCCAGACCGTCGCCGCCAGCCTGCAGTCGCCGGTGCTGTTCCAGATCGCCGAAGACCTGTCGAAGATGGAGATCGTGCTGGCCATCGACGAAGCCGACATCGGCCAGGTCAAGGCCGGGCAGAGCGTCAGCTTCACCGTCGATTCCTTCCCCGACCGGCAGTTCCGCGGCAAGGTCCAGCAGGTGCGCATATCGGCGACCAACACCAGCAACGTCATCACCTATCCGGTGGTGGTGTCGGTGGACAACGCCGAGCAAAGCCTGCTGCCGGGCATGACCGCCAACGCCGAGATCGAAGTCAGCCGTCGCGACGACGTGCTGCGGGTCAGCAACGCCGCGCTGCGCTACAAGCCGGCCGAAGAGGACGCGGGCGCGCAGACCCAGGCCGGTCCGGGCGGTCCCGGTGGCCAGGGCGGCGGGGCGCGCGGCGGTATGGCTACCGACCTGCCGCGCGTGGCGCAGCAGCTCAAGCTCTCGCCACAGCAGCAGGTCGTGTTCGACGCCGCGCTGGAGGCGATGAAGCAGCGCTCGGCCGCGCGACAGGCCACGCCTGCCGCGAATGGAGGCGGCAGCGCGCTGTTCGGCGGCGGTCGGGGTCCCGGCGGCCCCGGTGGCGGCATCGTGATCCGCGGTGGCGGCGGCAGTGCCGGCGCGGCGATGGGCGCGCTGCGCCAGCGCATGCAGGAACGTTTCAACCAGCAGTTCGCCGAATTCCGCGCCGCCCTCGATCCGCAGCAGCAGGCGCGCTGGGACAGCGAAATCGCGGCCCTGCTCAATGCGCGCCGTGCGCCGTTGTACAAGCTGGTGAACGGCAAGCCCGAGCAGGTCATGGTCCGGGTCGGCGCCAGCGACGGCAGCTGGACCGAGGTTTCGGGCAACATCCAGCAGGGCGACGAAGTCGTCGTCGGCAGCGGGCGCAGCGCGAAATGAGCGAGGCGGCCGCCACCGCCGCCGGCGCGGTGATCGAAACGCGCGCGCTGGGCAAGGTCTATTCGCCCGGCACCGAGGCCGAAGTGGTCGCGCTGCACGGCGTCGACCTGCGCATCGCGCGCGGCGATTTCGTCGCGATCATGGGCCCGTCGGGTTCGGGCAAGTCGACCCTGATGAATCTGATCGGCTGCCTGGACACGCCCAGCAGCGGCCAATACCTGTGCGACGGCGTCGATGTGGCCACGCTCGACGCCGAGGAACGCGCGGTGCTGCGGTTGGAGAAGATCGGTTTCGTGTTCCAGGGCTTCAATCTGCTGCCGCGCATGAGCGCGCTGGAGAACGTGGCGATGCCGATGGGGTACGCCAACGTGCCGCGCGAGGAGCGCATGCAGCGCGCGCGCGAGGCCCTGGCGGCGGTCGGCCTGGCCGAACGCGCCGGACACCGGCCCAGCGAGCTGTCCGGTGGTCAGCAGCAGCGCGTGGCGATCGCGCGCGCGCTGATCAACCGGCCGCCGATCCTGCTCGCCGACGAACCCACCGGGGCGCTGGACACCAAAACCGGCGAAGAGATCCTGGCCCTGTTCAAACGTCTGCAAGCCGAAGACCACACCGTCGTGCTGATCACCCACGACCCCGACGTCGCCGCCCACTGCGACCGCGTGTTCGCGATGCGCGACGGCGAACTGCACGAGCAGCGCGAGGCGTCGGCATGAACTTCCTCGAAGTCCTGCGCACCGCGGTGTTCGCCCTGCGCGGCAACTGGCTGCGCAGCGCCTTGACCTCGCTGGGCGTGATCATCGGCATCGCCGCGGTGATCGTGATGGTCTCGGTCGGGCAGGGCACCCAGGCCGAGATCGACAAGCTGGTCTCGGGCCTGGGCTCGAACCGGCTCGACATCAGCTCCGGCGCCGGCCGCGGCGCCGGCGGCGCGCGCCAGAGCGCATCGAGTTTCTTCACCTTGAACGAAGGCGACGTCGAGGCGATCCGCGAAGAAGTGCCGGAAGTGCAGTACGCCGCCGGTTCGCTGCGCGGCGGCACGCAGGTCGTCTACGCCGAGAACAACTGGTCGACACAGTGGCAGGGCGTGCAGCCGGATTTCTTCGAGATCAACGGCTGGACCATCGCCGCGGGCAACGGCTTCGAGTCGCGCGACTACAGCGGCGGCGGCAAATCGGTGATCCTGGGCGAGACCGTGCGCCGCGAACTGTTCGGCGACGAGGACGCGGTCGGCCAGACCATCCGTCTGGGGCGGGTGCCGTTCACCGTGGTCGGCACGCTCAAGCCCAAAGGCCAGGGCGGTTTCGGCCAGGACCAGGACGACGTGCTGCTGGTGCCGCTGGAAACCGGCCGCCGCCGCCTGCTCGGCGCGATGGGCCTGCCGCCCGGCGCGGTCATGCAGATCGCTGTCGGGGTCGGCCGCGCCGAAGACGTGGACTACGCGCAGGGCGAGATCGAGGCCCTGCTGCGCCAGCGCCACAAGATACAGCCCGGTGCCGATGACGATTTCAACGTGCGCAACATCGCCGAAGTCGTGGCCACGCGCACCGCCACCACCAACCTGATGTCCAAATTGCTGGGCGCGGTGGCGACGATCTGCCTGATCATCGGCGGCATCGGCATCATGAACATCATGCTGGTGTCGGTGACCGAGCGTATCCGCGAGATCGGCCTGCGCATGGCGGTCGGCGCCGGTCCCGGCGACATCCGCCGCCAGTTCCTGGCGGAGGCGATGGTGATCGCGATGATAGGCGGCGTGATCGGCATCGCGATCGGCGTGGTCGGCGCGCTGCTGGTCGGAAAACTCGGCGCGCTGCCGGTGGCGCTGAACGCGCAGGTGGTCGGGCTGGCCGCGGCGTTCTCGATCGCGACCGGCCTGTTCTTCGGCTACTACCCGGCGCGCAAGGCTTCGCTGCTGGACCCGATCGAGGCGCTGCGGCAGCAGTAGCGGTTCATCCTCGCGGCGTGCCGCGCCGGCCACGACCACCGGCACGGGCGGGCGCCGCAGCGGCCTGGCATCGTGCGCCGGACGACCCGGAGCGGAGTGGACATGAGCAAGTGGCGGCTATTGGCGCTGTTGTTGTTGCAGGCGTTCGGCGCGCAGGCCGCGGACCTGGCGGCGTCGCCGACGACGGTGACCATCCTCGGCGTCGATCATGCCGCGCAACTGGTCTCCGAGCGCGACCAGCCGGCGCTGCTGGAGGCGTTCCTGGATCGCGTCGAACCCGATGCGGTCTGCATCGAGCGCGCGCCCGAATCGTACGCGCGCAACGACTACTACGAGTTCACCTACGAGGTCCAGGACGTGGTGGTGCCGTTCGCGCGCCGCAGCGGGATCGAGCTGTGCCCGATCGACTGGGAGCCGCCGATCGAAGACCAGCGCCTGGGTTTCGGCATGAGCTTGGACGTGCCGCCGGAGCTGCGCCTGCTCAAGGGCTTCCCCAGCTTTCTCAGCTTCGGGCCGGAGGCGCTGAAGCGGGATTTCTTCCGTGCCGACGATCCGGCCAATCTGCAGAAGGTTACGAATTGGGCGTCGACCCCGGCCGCGCGCGGCAAGGACGATCTGCCGCGCCGGCTGTATTTGTACCGGACCTATATGCAGGCGCGCCGCATCGCCGCGGCCGCGCGCGCGCATCCGGGCGGCACGGTGGCGGTGGTCGTCGGCGAGTTCCACAAGCACGACATCGAGGCGATCCTGAAGGACGAGCCGGGCCTGCGCCTGGTCCAGCCCTCGAGCTTCGGGCGCCCCAGCGCGGGCGACATCGCCGCGCACGACCGGACCGAATACCGCGCCGCCATCGCCAGCTTCAACTTGCTGGGCCTGCAATCGCTGTCGGGTGCGGTGGACTACGGTTACGTCGCGCGCGCCGTGGAAGCGCTGGAAGCGAACGGCGCCACCGCGCAGACGCGGCTGTTCCGGACCCGCCTGGATCTGCTGCAGGGACGGATCCGGCGCGAGGAAGCCGTCGAGCGCTATCGCGCCATCGCTGCCGAGGCCGGCGATGCGAAGTTCTCCTGGAACGGGGTCAAGGACGCCGCGCGCGTGGATTCCTACTTCGATCCGTTCGGCAATCTCGATGTGCGCCGGCGTGCCTGGTTGGAAGCCGCGCGGGAGACCTGGGCCATGGGCGACGGCGCCGCTGCGAACGCCTTGCTCGACGCTTGCGCCGACGGACTGAGCCCGCGCCAGCGCAATCAGCTGCGGGCTTACTGGGAGCGCGACGTGGCGACTACGGCGGCCAAGCGGCCCTAGCATCCCCAAGCGTCGCGCCGGCGGCTATCCTCGCCTTAGTCGAAGGAGACCGCCATGCGCCTGCCGATCCTGCTGTTGAGCCTCGCCGCCATGTCCAGCACTGCCGCCCACGCCCAAACCCCGCCTGCCGGCGAACGCCCGATCGCCCTGGTGATCCACGGCGGCGCCGGCTTCGTGCCGCGCGATTCGCTCAGCGAAGCCGACCGCAAGGCCGCGCACGCCGATCTCAATCGCGCCCTGGACGCCGGCTACGACGTGCTCAAGGGCGGCGGCAGCGCGCTGGACGCGGTCTCGGCGACGATCGTGGTGCTGGAGGATTCGCCGATCTTCAACGCCGGCAAGGGCGCGGTGTTCAATGCGCGCGGTGGTCACGAGCTGGACGCGTCGATCATGGAAGGCCACACCCGCCGCGCCGGCGCGGTTGCCGGCGTCACCACGGTCAAGAACCCGATCAAGCTGGCGCGCGCAGTGATGGAGCACAGCCCACACGTGATGATGGCCGGTGCCGGCGCCGAGGCGTTCGCCGATACGCGGCCGGAGATCAAGCGCGTACCCAACAGTTATTTCGACACCTCCAAGCGCCGCGAGCAGTTGGAGAAGGCGCAGCGCGAGGAGGCGGCCAAGGGCAAGCGCGAAGCCAACGCTGCCGGCGAAGCGCCCAAATACTTCGGCACCGTGGGCGCGGTCGCGCTGGATCGCCAGGGCCACATCGCCGCGGCCACCAGCACCGGCGGCATGACCAACAAGCGCTACGGCCGCGTCGGCGATTCGCCGGTGATCGGCGCCGGCACCTGGGCCGACGATCGCTGCGGCGTGTCGGGCACGGGTTGGGGCGAGTTCTACATCCGCTACAACGTCGCCCACGACATCTGCGCGCGCGTGGCTTATCGC
Organism: Lysobacter sp. Root667; assembly: GCF_001427715.1. Lineage (NCBI taxonomy): Bacteria > Pseudomonadati > Pseudomonadota > Gammaproteobacteria > Lysobacterales > Lysobacteraceae > Lysobacter > Lysobacter sp. Root667. The sequence continues at coordinate 66,296 of NZ_LMHF01000015.1, read as the reverse complement.
GGCGACAGTTTGCAGGCGGCCGCGGACGAGGTGGTCAATAAGCTGGTGCCCGCGGCCGGCGGCGACGGTGGCGCGATCGCGCTGGACCGCGAAGGCCATATCGCGATGCCGTTCAACAGCGGCAGCATGTTCCGCGGCTGGATCAAGCCCGATGGCAGCCGTGGGACGGCGATACACGAAGAGGAGTGAGGCTCGGCGCTAGCGCTGAACTTCAACCTCGTTCCGGAAAAATCTGACGCCGTGCATCGAGCTCCTCTCCCGCGTGCGGGAGAGGGGTTGGGGTGAGGGTGCGTCGCGAGCGTCGAACTTCACCCGCCGCCCTCGGCCCTCATCCGCCCTGCGGGCACCTTCTCCCGCAGGCGGGAGAAGGGAAATGCAGAAGCGGTGCCGCATCCCGGAACGGAAGTCGGACGCTGTGCATCGAGCCCCTCTCCCGCCTGCGGGAGAGGGGTTGGGGTGAGGGTGCGTCACGAGCGTCGAACTCCACCCGCCGCCCTCCGCCCTCATCCGCCCTGCGGGCACCTTCTCCCGCAGGCGGGAGAAGGGAAATGCAAAAGCGGCGCCGCGGTCGGCGGCGCGGCCTTACCAGGTTACGCCCCCTGCTGCTGCGACCACTCCTGCATGCGGCTCTGCATCTCCTCCTCCGACACGTCCTCGACATGCGTGGCCAGAGTCCATTTGTGGCCGAAGGGATCGACGATGGTGCCGGTGCGGTCGCCCCAGAACTGGTTCTGCAGCGGCTTGTCGACCTTGCCGCCGGCCTTGACCGCCTTGTCGAACGCGGCGTCGGCGTCGGCGACGTAGATCATGAAAGCGGTGGTCGCGCCGCCGCGGGTCTTGGGGCTGAGCGCGTTCATCTCCGGCCACTCGTCGGACATCATGATCACCGAGTCGCCGATGCGGATCTCGGCGTGGCCGATCTTGTCGCCCATCGGCAGGCGATAGATTTCGGTCGCGTCGAGCGCGCGCACGTAAAAGTCGATCGCGGCGGCGGCATCGTGGACGATCACGTAGGGCGTGACGCTGTGGTAGCCGTCGGGGCGGGGCTGTACTGCCATGTCGGTGTCTCCTGGGTGGGCGAAATGGGTTGGAATCGGTTGGCTGAAATCGGTTGGGCGGAATCGGTTGGGCGGAATCGGCCAAATCGCCAGCGGCCGGTCGGTCCGCGAGTATCGGATCGACCGCGGTCCGATGAGCTGCTCGGCGGCGAGGATGCTGAACGGTTCGATTCTCGGAGGCTGAGACGGCGGCGGCTCGGCGCGGGCCATCGGCGCCGCGGCGTTAGGGGTATTCAGATCGGTCCTGGGATCGGACGCACGGCCGAATGCGGTCGTCGATGCCGAGACCTCCCGGATCGAGCCCCAGCGCATGCCGGCCGCGTCGTCCTCGGCCCGAGCCAGCGGCCGCGCGCTCATCGCCGGCCGCGACCTCGGCCCGCGTGCCGCGCCGGGTCTCCAGACCGGCGAGCCGTACACAGCGGGACATGGCCCTGCTCCCGAGTGGTCCGGGGCGGCGAGGGTAGCGCCGGCGGCGCTAAGCGGACGCGAAAACCCCGTGTCGGCCCCGTGACCGCCGCATCCAGCACGGTCCCGCCGGGGCGACCGGGCGGGGCTTGTGGCAAAATCCATGCCCTGTAGCGGCCGCCGGCTGCGCCCACCGGCCCGTCCGGAGAGAGCCCGACCCCTCATGCCCATGACCGAGCAGTCCCGCCGCGGCCGCGCCGCCGCGTCGCCCTCCCTGCCGAGCCCGTGCCCGGTCGCTCCCTTGCTTCCCGCTGCCTGAGGCCGCCATGGCAGACGAATTCGGCCACATGCCGCGCGGTCCTGTGCGCGTTCTCAAAGCGGCGAAGTGGTCCATGCAGGGCCTGCGCGCGGCCTGGCTGCACGAATCCTCGTTCAGGCTCGAAGTCTGCCTGTTCGTGGTGCTTGCGCCGCTGGGCTGGTGGCTGGGCCAGACCCCGGTCGAGCGCGTGCTGCTGATCGGCTCGATGCTGCTGGTGCTGAGCATCGAACTGTTGAACTCCGCGGTCGAAGCCGTGATCGAACGCTACGGCCCGGAATTCCACGAACTCGCCGGCCGCGCCAAGGACATGGGCTCGGCGGCGGTGTTCGTGCTGATGATGAATGTGTTGCTGATCTGGGGCGCGATCGTCGTGCCGCGCCTGTTCTGAGCGCCGCCGCCCCACACCCGCCGCGCGCCGCGTGCGCGCCCGAAACGTTTTGCAAAGCCTAGGAAATCCGCAAGTGATTGAGATGCTCTCCGATCCGCAAGTCTGGATCACCCTGGTCACCCTGAGCGCGATCGAGATCGTGCTCGGCATCGACAACCTCGTCTTCATCTCGATCGCGGTCAGCAAGCTGCCGTACGCGCAGCGCGAGAAGGCGCGCAAGTTCGGTATCGCCGTGGCCTGCATCACGCGTATCGCCCTGCTGTTGACCCTGGCCTGGCTGGCGGGCCTGACCAGCGACCTGTTCTCGGTGTTCGGCCAGGGCATCTCGGTGCGCGATCTGGTCCTGATCCTGGGCGGCGCGTTCCTGCTGGTGAAGGGCTCGATGGAAATCCGCGACCTGGTCGCCGGCGAAGACGAGTCCGAGGACATCCACACCAAGCCGGCGGTGTCGTTCATGGCGGTGATCGCGCAGATCGCGGTGATCGACATCGTGTTCTCGCTGGACTCGGTGATCGCCGCGGTCGGCATGGCCAGCCACACCCCGGTGATGGTCGCGGCGATCCTGCTAGCGGTAGCGGTGATGCTGCTGGCGTCCAAGCCGCTGGGCGAGTTCATCGACCGCAACCCGACCATCAAGATGCTGGCGCTGGCCTTCATCGTCCTGGTCGGCGTGTATCTGATCGCCGACGGCTTCGAGCTGCACATTCCGAAGGGCTACATCTACGGCGCGATGGGCTTCTCCGCCCTGGTCGAGTGCCTCAACCTGTGGGCCAAGCGCCGCGCCCAGGCCCGGGTCCAGGCCGACTGAGCCGCTCCGGCCCGCGGCGTCGCCGGTCCGGCGACGCCGCAGCCTGCGCGCGACCCTCACGCGCCGTCCATTGCAAGGCGCGGACGCGGGTGTTGGAATGCTCCATCCTCACGAAGGAGTTGCGCCATGCGTAAGCTCATGATGTCGCTGCTGTTGGTCTCGGCGGCCGCGCTGCTCAGCGGTTGCGGCTACAACACGATCCAGCAGAAGGACGAAGCGGTGAAGGCGTCCTGGTCGCAGGTGCTCAACGTCTACAAGCGACGTGCCGATCTGGTGCCAAACCTGGTCGCGACCGTGAAGGGATATGCCAGTCACGAGCAGCAGGTGCTGACCCAGGTCACCGAAGCGCGCTCCAAGGTCGGCAGCATCAACGTCAATGCCGACGATCCGGCCTCGGTGCAGCAGTTCGAGCAGGCGCAGGGCGAACTCAAGAGCGCGATCGGCCGCCTGCTGGTGGTCAGCGAAAACTATCCGCAGCTCAAGGCCGACCAGAACTTCCTGCAGCTGCAGGCGCAGCTGGAAGGCACCGAGAACCGCATCACCGTGGAGCGCCAGCGCTACATCCAGTCGGTGCAGGACTACAACACCTACGTGCGTTCGTTCCCGCAGAACCTGACCGCGATGATCTTCGGCTACAAGGCCAAGCCCAACTTCTCGGTCGAGAACGAGCAGCAGATCCAGGAAGCGCCCAAGGTCGAATTCGGTCAGCCGGCCGCGCAGCCGGCGCCGCAGCAGCAGCCGGCTCCTCAGCAGCCTGCTCCTCAGCAGCAGCCGGCCCCGGCGGGCTGAGCGGCGCGGCGGCGGACGCCGGGCGATGATGCGGCGACTCGCGATGGCAGGCCGCGCCTCCTGGCGCGGCTGGGCCTTGCTGCTGACTCTGTGGCTGGTCTGCGCGGTCGCACAGGCGCAGACGCTGGCGCCGATCCCGCCCTTGGATTCGCCGGTGATCGACACCACCGGCACCCTCGACGCCGCGACCCGCCAGAGCCTGGAAGCGCAGGCGCGCGCGCTGCAGCAGCGCAAGGGCAGCCAACTTCAGATCCTGATCGTTCCGAGCACCCAGCCGGAAGAGATTTCGCAGTACTCGGTGCGCGCCTACGACCAGTACAAGCTCGGCCGTAGCGGTACCAACGACGGCGCGCTGCTGGTGGTCGCCAAGGGCGACCGGCGCGCCTGGATCACCACCGGTTACGGCCTGGAGGGGGCGATCCCGGACGCGACCGCGTTCCGCGTGATCCAGGAATACCTGCTGCCGAAATTCCGCGCCGGCGACTATGCCGGCGGCGTCACCGACGCCAGCGCGGCGCTGGTCAAGCTGATCGACGGCGAAGACCTGCCGCCGCCGATGGCCGACCACCGCGTCCAGGACGACGGCGGTGGCGGCTTCCTGTTCGCCCTGTTTGCGGCCTTCATCGTCGCCCAGGTCGCTCGCGGCATCTTCGGCCGCGCGCCGCGGCCGCTGCGCGCCGTGCTCGGCGCCGGCGCGGCCGGCGGAGTGGCCTGGTTGATCTCGTCCCTGTTGCTGGTCGGCGGCATCGGCGCGCTGATCGGCCTGGTGATGGGCCTGATCAGCGCACCCAGCGGCCGTTTCGCCCGCGACGCGGGCTGGGGCGGCTGGGGTGGAGGCGGCGGCGGTTGGGGAGGCGGAGGTTTCGGTGGTGGCGGCGGTGGTGGCGGTGGCTGGTCAGGCGGTGGCGGCATGACCGGCGGCGGCGGAGCGGGAGGCAGCTGGTGAACGGAGGCCCGCACTGATGCGACTGCTCAAGCACCTGTTCGCGCCGTCCGCGCAACGCTTGTTCCCGGAAGAGCGCCTGCGCCGCATCGCCGCGGCGATCGCCGCCAGCGAACTGCGCCATACCGGCGAAATCTGCTTCGCGGTCGAGCCCGGCCTGCACCCGCGCGCCGTCTGGGCCGGGCGCCAGGCCCGCGCCGCGGCGATGGACGCGTTCGCCCAGCTGCGGGTCTGGGATACGCGCGCCAACAACGGCGTGCTGCTGTACCTGCTGCTGGCCGATCACCGCATCGAGATCGTCGCCGACCGCGGCTTCGACGGCCTGGTCAGCGCCGAGCAGTGGCGCGGCGTCTGCCAGCTGGTCGAGGATCGGCTGCGCGCCGGCGACCCGGAGGCGGCGGTACTGGGCGGGATCGAGGCGATGTCGGCGCTGCTGGCCGAGCACTACCCGCGCGCCGAGGGCGATCAGGACAGCAACGAGCTGCCGGACCTGCCGCGGATCCTCTGAGCCGGTCTCGGCGGTCGCCTTGGCTTGCTGCGGGCGCGAAGTGAGTCGCGATCGGGCGGTGGCGGCTTGCGCAGGGCGATGGGCTGGCTTGGTCGCGGCTGACGCCGCTCCTACCCCAAGGCCTGGTCGCGCGGGCGGTGGTCGTCGGGCCGGCCGCGACGCATCGTTCCGTCGCAATCGCGGGCCGGTCGGTATCGGGCGAGGCACGCTTCATTTCCCTCGGGCACAATACCGGCATCCCCAACCGCCGGGCCGCTGCACCGCATGATCTACCTGCACCAGATCGATCCGATCGCCGTCCATCTCGGCCCGCTGCAAGTGCATTGGTACGGGATCATGTACCTCATCGGCTTCGGCCTGGCCTGGTGGCTGGGGCAGCGCCGGGTGCGCGCCGGGCGCCTGCCGGGCGTGAACGAACAGGCCTACGGCGATCTGCTGTTCTACGCCATGCTCGGCGTGGTGCTGGGCGGCCGCTTCGGCTACGTGCTGTTCTACGCCTTCGGCGACCTGCTGCAGGACCCGCTGATGCTGTTCCGCATCTGGGAAGGCGGCATGAGCTTCCACGGCGGCCTGATCGGCGTGATGGCCGCATCGCTGTGGTGGGCGCGCAAGCACCGCCTGCATTTCTTCGACGTGATGGATTTCGTCGCCCCGCTGGTGCCGCCGGGCCTGGGCTTCGGCCGCATCGGCAACTACATCGGCGGCGAGCTCTGGGGCAAGTTCACCGAGGCCGGCTGGGGCGTGATCTTCCCGCGCGCGCCGGAGTTCGCCAACTGGACCACGCAACAGATCCAGAGCCAGTACGCGAGCGGCGCCCTCAATCATTTCGCCCGCCATCCTTCGCAGCTGTACCAGGCCGCGCTCGAAGGCCTGACCATGTTCGCGCTGCTGTGGTGGTATTCCAGCAAGCCGCGTCCGCGTTACGCGGTGTCGGGCCTGTTCGCGCTGCTGTACGGCTGCTTCCGTTTCCTGGTCGAGTTCGTGCGCGTGCCCGACGCCAAGCCCGGCTATATCGCCTTCGGCTGGCTGACCATGGGCCAGCTGCTGAGCGTGCCGCTGATCCTGCTCGGCCTGTACTGGCTGTGGCGCTCGCACAGCTCGCCGACCCTGCAACCGCAACCCGCCGCAGCCGCGAAGGACTGAGCCATGCGTCAGTATCTCGATCTGTTGCGCCACGTACTCGAACACGGCAGCGAAAAGTCCGACCGTACCGGCACCGGCACGCGCAGCGTGTTCGGCTGGCAGCTGCGCTTCGATCTGAACCAGGGTTTCCCGCTGGTCACGACCAAGAAGCTGCACCTGCGCTCGATCGTGCACGAGCTGCTGTGGTTCCTGCAGGGCGACACCAACATCGCCTACCTGAAGGAAAACAAGGTCGGCATCTGGGACGAATGGGCCGACGCCGACGGCGAGCTGGGCCCGGTCTACGGCAAGCAGTGGCGGCGCTGGGCCGGAGCGGACGGGGTCGAGATCGACCAGATCCGCTGGGTCGTCGACGAGATCAAGCGCAATCCCGATTCGCGCCGGCTGATCGTCAGCGCCTGGAACGTCACCGACCTGCCGCGCATGGCGCTGATGCCCTGCCACACCATGTTCCAGTTCTACGTCGCCGACGGAAAGCTCAGCTGCCAGCTGTACCAGCGCAGCGGCGACATCTTCCTGGGCGTGCCGTTCAACATCGCCAGCTACGCCCTGCTGACCCATATGGTCGCGCAGGTCTGCGGGCTGGGCGTGGGCGACTTCGTCCACACCCTGGGGGACGCCCACCTGTATTCCAATCACTACGAGCAGGCACGCGAGCAGTTGTCGCGCGAACCGCGCGCGCTGCCGACGCTGAAGCTCAATCCGCAGGTGAACGACATCTTCGGCTTCCGCTACGACGACATCGCGATCGAACACTACGATCCGCTGCCGGCGATCAAGGCGCCGGTCGCGGTCTGAGCGAACCGCCCGGGGGGGACGGACGATGAGGCGAAGGGGACGTGTGACCACCGCGTTGGCGCTGGGCCTGGCCTGCGCGATGTGCGCGACCGCGCTGATCGCGGCCGACCCGGTATCCGCGATCGCGGTCGGGCCGGCCGGCTCGATCCGGCTGCCCGCCGACATCGAGGCCGAGGCGGCGATACCCGAGACCACCGGCAACGGCCAGCGCAGCGCGCATCCGCTGAGCCACACCCGCAACGGCAAGACCGCCAAGGCGATGCTGCTGCAATCCTGCGTGGCCGCACCGCCGGACCTGCGCTCGGAAAAGAACCTGGAAATCCTGATGAGCGGGCTGGCGGTGATGCAGCGCCAGACCTTGGGCAAGGTCAACGGCTGGGTGACGCTGGGCGCGCGGCGCGGCTATCGCATGGATTCGGTCCGCGACGCCAGCCAGGCCACTACGATGTGGATGGTACCCATGGGCGAGAAGATGGCCGTGCTGCGCTACGAGCGCCCGGTCGGCTTCGCGCTGGACGACGACATGATCGAAGCGATCGAGAGGATCGATTTCCGATGCGGCTCAACTCCCTGACCCGGCCCGCGTTCGCGACCCTGCTGGCGGCGGCCCTGTGGCTGCCGTCGCCGATCCTGCGCGCCGCCGACGGTGCCGACGAACGCGCCCTGGCCGCGAGCGCCTACGACCGGGTCAAGCCGATGCTGCGCGAGATGGCCAAGAAGGCCTACGTGGAAGGCCTGGCCAGCGGCGAGGCGAGCGCGTTCGAGGGCTGCAAGGCCGCGTCCACGCAACTGCGCGCCGAACTCGAGCGCGACACCCTGCCGGTGGTGCTGGAACTGTTCTTCAGCGCCGAGATGCGGCAACGCCTGGAGAACATCATGGTCGACGTCTACGACGCCGATCAGCTGCGCATCACCGCCGCCGGCGGCGACCCGCCGACCCGTCCGGAGCAGTCGGCCAAGCTCGCCAGCTCGTTTCAGGAACTCAGCGTGGATTTCCAGCAGCGCCTGGCCCAGGACAGCCGCATCACCGCCGCGCTCGCCAAGGCGATACAGAACGCGACCGCGCGGGTGGAACAATGCCGCGCCGAGCAGGGCGGTTGAGCAAAGAGTACCGCGGGCAGGCCTGAGGCCGCGCCGCCGCGATAGATCGCAATCACCACAAGGGGAAGGGACGTGTCGAACAAGGGAATTCTGTCTGCCGGCGCGCTGGCGCTGACCATCGTGCTGGGTATGGGCAGTGCGCAAGCGGCGGCGCCGACGAAATACGAGGCCGCGCTGGAACGCTATTACTCGATGACCTACGGCCATCAGATCGACCAGCTCAGCATCGAAGAGCTGTCGGAGAAGTTCCGCGAAGGCGCCATGTCCAAGCCCGAGGCCAAGAGCTGCCCGGCGCTGGGCAAGGCCATCGACGAATTCTCCAAGAACGAGTTCCGCAAGGCCATCACCGACTACTTCCATTCGCCGGAGCTCAAGGCCGAGATCATCGCCGCGATGCGCAAGCGCCTGACCGAGGCCGACTTGGACGCGTTTCTGGCCTTCGTCGACGCGCCGGCCGGCAAGCTCTACCTGGAGCACAGCCAGGCGTCGAATGTCGAAGTCGAGAAGGCGATCAACGACATGACCGACAAGATGGACCAGTCGCCGGCGTTCAAGACCATGATGACCGACATGGTGAGCAAGGTGGTGCCGGTGATGATGACCTGCAGCAAGAAGTAAGCCGGCGCCACGAAGCGTCGAGCGCCGCCGTCGATAGGGCACTAGCCTAAAGCAGGCTCTCCGTCTAAGCCCCTCTCCCGCCTGCGGGAGAGGGGTCTGGGTGAGGGCAAGCGGCAGCCCGTTCCAGCGTAGGATGCGCAAGCGTTCGCGGACGAGGTAGTTGGATGAATCCGATAGCGAGTTGGCATACGTATCCCGGCATGTTCCCGGCGCCGGCCGCGGTCGGGCCGTGCCCGATGTTCAGCGGCGCCGGGCATGACTCGCTGGACCGCGTTTGGCGCAAGCGGCCATGACGCGGCTGTCCCTGATCGCGGCCTTGGACCGCGACCGCGGCATCGGCCGCGGCAACGAACTGCCGTGGCGCTTGCCGGACGACCTCAAGCGCTTCAAGGCGCTGACCCTGGGCAAGCCGGTGCTGATGGGGCGCAAGACCGCGCAGTCGCTGGGCCGCGCCCTGCCGGGCCGGCGCAACCTGGTGCTGACGCGCTCGGGCGAGGTGCCGTACGCGGGCATGCAGGCGGTGGCCTCCGTCGAGGCCGCGCTCGCGGTCGCCGCCGAAGACGCGGCGCCGGAGCTGTGCGTGATCGGCGGCGGCGAGATCTACGCGCTGTGCCTGCCTGCCGCGACCCACATGCACCTGACCTACGTCGACACCGCGGTCGCGGACGCCGATGCGCACTTCCCGCGTTTCGACGCCGAGGAGTGGCGGGTGACCGCGCGCGAACGCCACGGCGCCGACGAGCGCCATGCGTTCGGGTTCGAGTTCGTCGACTACGTGCGCCTGGGCATGGATGCCTGAGGCGTATCGCCGCGCCGCAACGGTCGAATCGTAGGATGCGGTGAGCCGCAGGCGAACCGCATCGTCGCGCGAATCCGGAAACGACGACCCTGCGCTCGCCGCCGCAGCCTAGGGTGTGCTCGCGATCGCGCGATCCAGCACCGGCCGGTAATGCCCGGTGATTTCGTAAGCGAACAGCAAGTCGCCCTCTTCGGTGCCGCGCGCGATGTTGTGCAGGATCAGCGGGTCGCCGTCCCAGGACTTGCGGTCGGAGACGATGCCGATGTGCGGGGTGCCGCCGCCCAGGTCCCAGGTGACGAAGTCGCCCGGACGGTAGTCGGCGCCGCGCTCGCTGATCGGCTGCTGCCAGCCCTGGCGTTCGAACCAGCGCCGCAGGTTGGGCACGCGGCGATGGTCGATGCTGCGGTCGGTGCCGCGCGCGCCCCAGCTTTGCGGGTAGCGGGCGAAGTTGGCGCGCATGTCTTCGTGCAAGGCGCGCTGCAGGTCCAGGCCCTGGGTGCGCAGGGCGCGAATCACCACGTCGGTGCAGACGCCGCGGTCGGCGGCGACGTCGCCGCCTGGGTAGTCCAGGCGCACATAGGTCGGGTCGTAGTAGCGGACCACGCCGACCTGGGCGCGCGCCGCGCGCACCAGCGGGTGCGCGGGTGCGGCCCGCGTCGGTTGGGGCCGTTCGGCAGCGGCGCTCGCCGACGCGGCCGGCGGCGGCGCGGAAGGTTGCGGATCGGCGCAGCCCGCGCACAGGCCCGCGGCCAGCAAGGCGGCGGCTGCACTGCGCAACGCGGTTGCCGCTGCGGGGCTCACGCGGCCGGTCGCGGCGGGCGAGGCGGCCGTGGTTTGGGCGGGTTCGCCGGCACGTCGCGGCCCGGCACCTGGACGATGCGCAGCTCGTCGGTGTCCAACTGCAGTGCGGTGAGCTTGCCGCCCCAGACCGCGCCGGTATCGATCGCATGCACGCCGTGGCCGATGAACAGCCCCAGCGTCGACCAGTGGCCGCAGACGATCTTGAGGTCGCGTTCGGCCCGGCCCGGCACTTCGTACCAGGGGTACAGGCCGACCGGCTGGGTGCCCGGGCTGCCCTTGTCCTCGAACGCGATGCGGCCGCGCGGCGTGCAATAACGTAGGCGGGTGAAGATGTTGATGATCGCGCGGTGGCGGTCGATGCCGGCCAGCTTGGGGTTCCAGGCCGGGCGGTCGCCGTACATGTTCTTGAGCAGGCGCGGGTACTGATCGCTGCGCAGACGTTCCTCGATCTCGCGGGCGTGGCGCTCGGCGAGCTGGGTGGTCCACTTCGGCGCCAGGCCGGCGTGCACCATCATCCAACCCAGCTTGCGGTCGGAGTGGACCAGCTTCTGGCCGCGCAGCCAGCCCAGCAGTTCGTCGCGGTCTTCGGCCAGGACGATGCGCTGCAGGTCGGGATTGACCTTGCGCTGCTCCTCCTCGCGGCGTTCGCCGATGGCCAGCAGCGACAGGTCGTGGTTGCCCAGTACGACCACGCTGTTGGCGCGCAGGGAATGCACCAGGCGCAGGGTCTCCAGCGACTGGCCGCCGCGGTTGACCAGGTCGCCGCAGAACCACAGCTGGTCGCGGGCGGGATCGAAATTGATCCGCTCCAGCAAACGCTGAGTGGGGTCGTAGCAGCCTTGCAGGTCGCCGATGGCCCAGACGCTCATATCCGAATCGTTCCGTGCGTCAGTGCAGGGTGCGCGGCACGGTCAGGGTGAAGGCCGGTATCGGCGCTTCGAAGCGGGTGCCGTCGTCGGCGACCATCGCATAACTCCCCTCCATCGTGCCCAGGCTGGTTTCCAGCACGGCGCCGGAGGTGTACTCGAAGTCCTCGCCCGGCCGCAGCCACGGTTGCTCGCCGACCACGCCTTCGCCCTCGACCTCCTGGACCTTGCCGTTGGCGTCGGTGATGACCCAGTGGCGCGAGAGCAGGCGCGCGGGCACGCGCCCGGCATTGCGGATGTTGATGGTGTAGGCGAAGACGTAGCGGTCCTGCTCCGGCTCGGACTGATCGTCGAGGTAGCGGGTCGCGACGGCGATGTCGAAAGCGTAGTCGTGGCGGTGTTCCATGCCGGCAGTGTAAGCAAAGCGGGCATGAAGCGGGAATGAGCATTGCCGCGATCGCGCGCCCGGCCGCCGCGCGGGCGCGCCGGCGCGGCTCGGCGGCGTCGCGGCGCGCGTCAGTTTTCCGGCGCCAGGTCCTTGAGCGAATTGGCCAGGCGCACGAAATCCGCGACCTCGATCTGCTCGGCGCGTGCCTCGGGACGCACGCCGGCGGCTTCGATCGCGGCCGCGTCGCAGATCTGCGAGAGCGCGTTGCGCAGGGTCTTGCGGCGCTGGCCGAAGGCGTCGCGCACCACCCGCGCGAAACGCGCGTGGTCGTCGATGCCGATGCTGTCGGGCGCGCGCGGCACCAGCCGGACCACGGCCGAGTCCACCTTCGGCGGCGGCCGGAACGCGTGCGGCGGCACGTCGAACAGCGCGGTGACGTGGCAGTAGGCCTGCAGCATCACCCCGAGCCGGCCGTAGACCTTGCTGCCGGGGCCGGCGGCCATGCGGTCGACCACTTCCTTCTGCAGCATGAAATGCATGTCGACGATCGCCTCGGCGTGCTCCAGGGCATGGAACAGGATCGGCGAGGACAGGTTGTAAGGCAGGTTGCCGACCAGGCGGATCGGGCCGCCGTTGTGGGCGAGCGCGCCGAAGTCGACGGTGAGCACGTCGCGGTGGATGATCTCGAGCGTGCCGTGGGCGCGCGCGCCCTCGGTGAGCGGGAAGATCAGGTCGCGGTCGAACTCGATCACGGTCAGTTCGCCGTGGCGGTCCAGCAGCGGGTAGGTGATCGCGCCCTGGCCAGGGCCGATCTCGACCAGGCGCTCGCCGGGCTGCGGGTCCACCGCCTGCACGATCATCTCGATGATGCCGCGGTCGTGCAGGAAGTGCTGGCCGAGATGCTTCTTGGCGTCGGCGGTGAAGCCCTTGGCGTGGGACTTGGCGGTGCCGCTCATGGCGTCGCTCCGGTGTGGGCGCTGCTGTTGTGGGCGCCGCCGCTATGAGTGCCGCCGCCATGAGCGCGGCTGCGCACGATCCGGGCGCAGGTCTCGGCCGCGGCGATCAGGCTGGACGGGTCGGCCAGGCCGCGGCCGGCCAGGTCGAGCGCGGTGCCGTGGTCGACGGCGACGCGCGGGTAGGGCAGGCCCAGGGTCAGATTCACCGCGCGCTCGAAACCGCTGTACTTGAGCACCGGCAGGCCCTGGTCGTGATACATGGCCAGCACCGCGTCGAAACCGCGCAGCTTGGCCGGCAGGAAGGCGGTGTCGGCGGGCAGCGGGCCGATCAGGCGCATGCCTTCGGCGCGCAGCGCGGCCAGCACCGGTTCGATCACTTCGATTTCCTCGTGCCCCAGGTGCCCGGCCTCGCCCGCGTGCGGGTTGAGCCCGAGCACGGCGATGGTCGGCGCGGCGATGCCGAAGTCGCTGCGCAGGGCGGCGTCGACGATGCGCAGGGTGCGGGTCAGTGCGTCCGGCACGATCGCGTCGGCGACCTCGCGCAGCGGCAGGTGGGTGGTCGCCAGGGCGACCCGGACGATGTCGTTGGCCAGCATCATCACCACCTCGCGGCCGGCCTGCGCGGCCAGCAGTTCGGTGGTGCCGGTGTAGGGGATGCCGCCTTCGTTGATCGCGGCCTTGTGCACGGGGCCGGTGACCAGGCCGTCGCAGGCGCCGCTCAGGCAGGCCTGGGCGGCCTCGCGCAGGGCCTGGATCACGGCCGCGGCATTGCCGGGATCGGGTTCTCCGAACGCCGGCACGGTGGCCTGGGGAATCTCGACCAGCGACAGCTCACCGGGCCGCAGGGCCGCCTGGTCGGGCCGCAGCAGCTTCAGAGGCAGGTTCAGGGCCTCGGCCGCGGCGCGCAGGCTGCGCGGGTCGGCGTAGGCGGTCAGGGCGTAGTCGCGCGGCCGTTGGATCAGCCGCAGGCACAGCTCCGGCCCGACGCCGGCCGGCTCGCCCGGCACCAGCGCGAGCCGGGGCGGGGTCACTCAGCCGCCGCTGGCAGGCGCCGCGGGGGCATCGGCAGCGGCACCCTTGCCGACGCGGATGTCGACGAACGCTTCGCCGCGACGCTCGCGCAGGAAGCGGTTCCACTCGTCTTCGAGCTTGCGCCGGCCGATGGTCTCCTGGACCTGGGCGCGGCGGTTGCGGTCGCCGACGTCGGTCTGACGGCTGCCGGTGCGCTCGATGATGTGCCAGCCGGCCGGGGTGCGGACCGGTTGCGAGATCTGGTTGTCCTGCAGCGCGGCGACCGCGGTGCCGAATTCGGGGCCGAACTCGTCCTGGGAGAACCAGCCCAGATCGCCGCCCTTGCCGCGCGAATTCAGGTCTTCGCTGTCCTTGACCACTTCGGCGAAGTCGGCGCCGCCGGCCAGGCGCGCGCGCAGGGTGTCGGCCTTGGCCTTGGCCTGCGCGTCGGTGACGGTGTCGCTGGTGCGCACCAGGATGTGGCGGGCCTTGTACTGGGTGACCATGCTCGGCGCGCTCTGCGAGGCGTCGCGGGTCTCGACCAGCTTCAGCAGCTGGAAGCCGCTGGGGCCGCGGATCGGCGCGGTCACCTGGCCGGCGCTCATGCCGCGCATCAGCTCGGCGAACGCGTTCGGGATTTCGTCGGTGCTGCGCCAGCCCAGGTCGCCGCCTTCCAGCGCATTGGGGCTGTCGGAGTAGCGCACCGCGGCCGCGGCGAAGTCCATCTCGCCCTTGTCGATCAGGGCCTTCACGCCCTCGATCTTCTTCTGCGCGGTGGCGATCTGCTCGGCGGTGGCGCCCTCGGGCAGGCCGACCAGGATGTGGGCGAGGTGGTACTGGGTGCCGGAATTGGCCTGGGCGGCCAGGGCGGCGTCGATTTCGGCGTCGCTTACCGAGACCCGGGTCTGGGCGAAACGCTGGCGCAGGCGCTGGGTCAGCAGTTCGTCGCGGATCGAGGTGCGGAATTCGCTGTAGGTGCCGCCGTCGCGGGCCAGCTGCTGGCGCAATTGCTCCAGGCTGATGCGGTTCTGCTGGGCGATGCCGGCGATGGCCTGGTCGATTTCCTGGTCGGTCACGCGCACGCCGCTGTTCTGCGCGTAGGCGACCTGGATCTTGAGCAGGATCAGGCGTTCGAGCACCTGCCGTTCCAGCACGTCGCGCGGCGGCAGCTGGCCTTCGCGGCCGGCGTACTGGGCCAGGATGTTGGTCACGGCGCGGTCGAGTTCGGTCTTGAGGACCACGTCCTCGTCCACCACCGCGGCGATACGGTCGATCGGCTGCACTTCCTGGGCGAATACCGCGCCGACGGGCAGGAGCGCCCCGCCGGACAGCACGCCGGCGGCCAGGACACACGCGAATAGTTTCTTCATAGGGTCGGGTCGGGGGTGGGGTCGTTCTGGCCGCGGGTCACGGACGAGGGCGGCACGAGATAGAGATCGTCGCGATCGTAACCGAGGATAGCACGGCGCAATACCCGCTCCGTGTTCTGTCCGGCGGAGCCTAGGCCCTTCAGTTCGAACTCGACCTGAAGCGAATTATTGAGGTCGCCGGAGCGGTCGCGCAGATAGCGGCGGGCGACCACGCGCACCGCCAGGCAGCAGCTTTCCCACTGCAGGCCGGCGATCTGTTCGAGCGGCTTCTTGTCCAGCAGCGAGTAGTAATAGCGGCCGACCACGGACCAGTTCTCGTTGAGCGGATACAGGAACGAGAGGTCGGCCTGCTTCAGCAGGTCCTTGCGGTCGACCGGGTTGCGGCGGTAGCGGTAGCCGAGGTTGACGATGCCGGCGTCGCCGAACAGGTAGCGTGCGCGCAGGCTGGCTAGGTCCTGGCCGCGGAACTTGGGGTTGTACTGGTAGGTGCCGTTGATGGTCCAGCGGTCGCTGGGCGACACGCTGACGTCGGCGACCCAGGCCGACTTGCCCTGTTCGATCGGGCTTTCGCCCGGCACGGTGACCCGGCTGTCGTCGAAGTACTGGATCTGGCCGATGCTGGCCGACAGGCGTTCGCGGCCGTCGTCCTCGCTGATCAGGCGCGTGGTCAGGGCCACGGTGAGCTGGTTGGCGTCGGTCTGGCGGTCGGCGCCGGTGTAGCGGTTGTCGCGGAACAGCTGGCCCCAGCTGAAGGTCATGGGGTCGGTGTCGAAGATCGGCAGGCTGTCCTGGTTGCGATAGGGCGCGCGCAGGTAGAACACGCGCGGTTCCAGGGTGTGCAGGTAGCGGTCGCCGCGGATGGTGGTGTCGCGGTCGAAGTACAGGCCGGCGTCGACCGAGGTGATCGGCAGGCTGCGCGTGGGCGACTTGTCGTAGAAGCGCGCGTCCAGGTCCGGGGTGTAGGCGATGCCCTGGGCGGCGGCGTAGGCGAGGGCGTTGGTGGTCGCCAGTTGGCGCGCCTTGGCCGCTTCCAGCTCGTAGGCGGTGTAGCGCCAGGCCAGCTTGGGCCGGATGAACCAGCTCGCGCCTTCCAGCGGCAGGGATACGTAGGGCTTGAAGTCGAAGCGGCTGCCGCCGGGCAGGGCGACGTCGCGGTCGAACAGTTTCTCGTCGCTGTGCTGGAAGCGCACTGCTTCGGTGTCCAGGCCGGCTTCGAACCACTTGCCGAACGGCTGCGACCAGCGGAAGTAGGCGCGCGGCAGACGGTCGTAGGGCAGGCTGCGTTCGGTCAGGGTGTAGTCGGCGAGCTGGTAGTGGTCGGCCATGAAGCCGGCCTCCCAGTGGCGGCCACGGCCGAACAGGCCGATGTCGCTGCGGATCGAATAGGCCGACACGCCGTACAGGCTGTTGCTGAAGTCCTGCAGGTAGTACTTGTCGCTGACCCAGGACAGGTTGGTGCTGGCGTACCAGCTGGCGTCCAGGCTGTGGCTGGCCTTGAGCGCGAACTGGCCGCGGTTCTTGTCCGGCAGCTCGCTTTCCGGCAGCTGCACGTTGCGGTAGTCGAAATAGCGCGACGGCCGGTCGCCCGGCAGATTGTCGCTGGGCATGAAGTTGGCGTAGACCTCGCCCTTGCCCTCCGGGTACAGCCAGCGGAACTCGCCGCCGAGCACGCCGCCGCGCTTGGCCATGATGCGCGGGTACAAGGTGGCGTCGTAGTTCGGCGCCAGGTTGAGGTAGATCGGCTGCTTGTAGTCGAAGCCGTTCTTGCCCGACAGCGAAATCCCCGGATACAGCAGGCCGGTCTGGCGGCGCTCGTCGATCGGGAACTTGAACCACGGCACGTACAGCACCGGCACCTTGCCGATGTGCAGGGTCGCGTTGTGGGCCACGCCGAAACCGTCGTCGGTGTCGAGGTTGATCTGGCTCGCGCGCAGCTCCCACACCCGCTGGTCGGGCGGGCAGGTCGAATAGGTCGAGCCGGTCAGCTTGCCTTTGGCGCCGGTCAGGTCGATGCGCTCGGCGCCGCCGTTGCCGCGACGCTGGGTCAGCTGGTACTGCACGTCTTCGATGCGGTGGGTGTCGGCGTTCTGGTCGCCTTCGGCGCGTTGCGCGGTCATGCGCATGCCGGCGTCCTGGTAGCGGACGTTGCCCTCGGCGACGTATTTGCTGGTTTCTTCGTTGTAGGACAGCTTGTCGGTGCCCAGGAACTGGTCGCCGCGGCTGAGCTTGACGTTGTCCTGGACGACGATGTCCTGCTCGTTGCTGGCGCGCGCCAGGGTGCCGCCGGCGATGTCGGTGGGCTTGTCGGTGCGCTGGTCGGCGGTGCCGACCGGGGCCGGGGCGTCGGTGAACGCAGGCACCACGTCCTGGATCGGGCACAGGCCCCAGTTCTCGTCGTCTTCGCCGGCGGTGGCCTGGGAAGGCAGCGCGATGGCGATGCACAGCGACAACGGGAGCAGGCGTAGGGGTTTGCGCACGCGGCCATCCGGTGGACAGAAATCGGCCGTTAGCTTGCCGCATCCCATCCAGGGGGGCAACGCGAAACACGGGTTTCCGGCCCGCCTCGTTCATCTTGTCGTGCGGACGCGGCGATCGGCCCCCGGCAAGGCCGTGCCCGACGGTGCCGGAGGCTGCGCCGGGGTCGGGCGGCCAAGGCGTCCGCGCCCTGTCGAAAGCCCGCGGCCCGCAAGCCCCCAAGAGCGCGCGGGCCGCTGGCCTGGCCTCAGGGCTGGCCCTTGGCCTTGCCGTCGCCCTTCAGATAGGTGTCGAGGAAGACCAGGATCTTGCCGTAGCCCTCGATCTGGTTCTTCTTCTTGCTGAAGCCGTGGCCTTCATCGTCGAACACGACGTACTCCACCGGCACACCGTTCTTGCGCACCGCGGCCACGATCTCGTCGGACTCGGGCTTGATCACGCGGGGGTCGTTGGCGCCCTGCAGCACCATCAGCGGCTTGTTGATCTTGTCGGCGTGGAACAGCGGCGAGGTCGCGATCAGGAAATCGCGCTGGGTGGCCGGGTCGCCGACCTCCTTGTACAGCGCCAGGCGGATGTTCTCCCAGTACGGCGGGATGCTCTCCAGCGTGCGCAGCCAGTTGGTGACGCCGAAGATGTCGACGCCGACCTTGAACTCGTCGGGATGGAAGGCCAGCGCCGCCACGGTCATGTAGCCGCCGTAGCTGCCGCCGATGATGCCGATGCGGTCCGGGTCGACGTAGTCCAGCGACTGCAGGTACTGCTTCGCCGAGATCGTGTCCTGCAGCGGTTCGCGGCCGTGCTTGCCGTCGTCGGCGGCGAAGAAGGTCTTGCCGTAGCCGGAGCTGCCGCGGTTGTTGATGCCCAGCACCACGTAGCCGTGGTTGGCCAGGAACTGGATCACGGCGCTGTGGGCGCGCGTGGTCTGGCCGCCGGGGCCGCCGTGCACCCACACCAGCGCCGGCGCCTTGGCGGCCGGCGAAGCCTGGTGCGGCTTCCACAGGATGTTGGGGACCGACAGGCCGTCGAAGCTCTTGAAGCGCACCACCTGCGAATCGACCAGGTCGCTGGCGGCGATCGCCGGATTGAGCGAATGGGTGAGCTGCCTGGGTTCGCCGCCGAAATCCAGCACGTACAGATCGTTGGGCTGGCGGTCGCCGTTGAGATAGAACGCCAGGCGCTTTTCCGAACGCGAGATGCGCAGGTTGCGGATTTCGCCCGACGGCAGTTTCGGCAGCGCGACCTGGCGCCCGCTGGCGTGGTCGAAGACCTGGATCGCGGTGCTGCCGTCTTCGTTGATCGCGACCACGCGGTATTTGCCGTCGTGGGAGAAGTAGGCGTCGGTGATGTCCCAGTCGGCCTGCTGCACCGGCTCGTGCTTGCCGCTCGCCAGCTCGACCCGGCGCAGCTGGGCGAACTCGCCCTGGTCGTTGGCGGTGTAGTACAGCCACTTCGAGTCGGGGCTGAAGTCCTGGCCCGAGAACTGGGCCTGGCCGCTGTGCACGGAGACCTTGGTGGCCTTGCCGCTGGACAGCTCGGCCACGAACAGGTCGGAGTCGTTGGTGGTGTGGGTCTTGGACAAGGCGATCCAGCGCTCGTCGGCGGAGATCGGGCCGATCTCGTAGGCGTCGGCATTGCGATACACCAGCTCGCGCGTGTAGTCGCCGCTGTCGTAGCGGTACAGGTCGAACACCTTAGGGTCGCGTTCGTTGCTGCTGACGTAGAAATGGCGGCCGTCGTGGCTGAAGCCGGCGAAGCTGGCCTTGAGCTTGTCGCCCGGGGTCAGGTCGCGCTCCTTGCCGTCGCTGCCGATCGCGTAGAGATGGTTGAGTTCGTTGCCGCCCTGGTCGCGGGTGACCAGCACGCGGTCGTCGTCGGGGAAGTAGGACACCGCGTAGGTGCTGTCGACGGTCGAGCGCGTCACCGGTGTCCATTCGCCGCCGCCGACCGGCATCGAATAGGCATTCCAGATGCCGGACTTGTTGGACGAGAACAGCAGCCGGCTTTCGTCGGCCGAGAACGAGGCGCCGGACACGCCGATCGAATCGATGAAGTCCTGGATGCCGTACTGCTTGCTGGGCAGTGCCGCCGCGGCGCTGGCGGCAACGGCGGGCGCGGACATCGCGGGAGAGGGCGCGCGCGTGCCGGCGATGGCGGCCAGCGGCAGCGCGGCCAGCGCCAGGGCGAGGGACAGCGGCGTACGGACGAAACCGGAGCGGGTCATGGGACGTTCCTTGTGATGACGATCGCTACGCAGGCGCGTGGGCGGCCGTGCGACGGGGCCCGGCAGCCAGAGCTGCCCGGTGCTGATCCGAATATAGGCCGGGCGGGCGCGGCGCCGGTAGCCCGGCCGCGAGAATTCGCCGCTCAGGCCGGCGCCGCTCAGGCCGGCGCGGATCAGGCCGGCGCGGATCAGGCCGGCGCGGAAGCGCCGAGCATCGCGCCCACGTGCGCGACCGCGCATTCGCGCAAGGCCGCCAGGTCGTAGCCGCCTTCGAGCATCGAGATCACCCGGCCGCGCGCATGTTTGTCGGCGATCGCGACCAGTTCGGCGGTGATCCACCGGTAGTCGTCGCCGTCCAGTTCCAGTTGCGCGAGCGGATCGCGGCGATGGGCGTCGAAGCCGGCCGAGATCAGCAGCAGTTGCGGCCGGAACGAGTCGATCGCCGGCAGCAGGCGTTCGCGCCAGACCTGGCGGAAGGTCGCGCTGCCCGCGCCCGGCGGCAGCGGTGCGTTGATGACGTTGCCGACCCCGCGTTCGTCGGCGTAGCCGGTGTCGGGGTACAGCGGCATCTGGTGCGAACTCACGTACAGCACGCGCGGATCGGTGTCGAAGATCGCCTGGGTGCCGTTGCCGTGGTGGACGTCGAAATCGATCACCGCGACCCGCGCCAGGCCGTGCTTGTCGCAGGCGTGGGCGGCGGCGACGGCGATGTTGTTGAACAGGCAGAAGCCCATCGCGGCCGAGCCGGTGGCGTGATGGCCGGGCGGGCGCACCGCGCAGAACACCCGGGTTTCCTCGCCTTTGAGCACCGCATCGACCGCGGCCACGCCGGCGCCGGCGGCGCGCAGCGCGGCTTCGGCCGAGCCCGGCGCGAGCACGGTGTCGGGATCCAGCTGCATCGGTCCGTCGACGACGGTGTCCAGCACCAGCGCCAGCAGGGCGTCGTCGTGGGCACGCAGCAACTGGCCGCGGCTGGCGCTGGGCGCCTCGTGCCAGTCCAGCGCGGCGAAGGATTCGCGCAGCGCCTCGGTGACCGCAACCAGGCGCAGCGGCCGCTCGGCATGGCCCGGACCCGGGTCGTGGCGCGTGCAGGCCGGGTGCGTGTAGACGCGCATCGCTAGCCCTTGCGGCGCTCGTGGTTCCAGATCACCTCGCCGTGGCCGCTGGCGCGCGCCAGCACCCGGGCCAGCACGAACAGCAGGTCGGAGAGGCGATTGAGGTAGCGCACGGCCTCGGGCCGCACCGCTTCCAGGCGCGACAGCGCCACGGTCTCGCGTTCGGCGCGACGCACCACGGTGCGCGCGATGTGGCAGCGCGCCGCGGCTTCGCCGCCGCCGGGCAGGATGAAATCCTTCAGCGCCGGCAAGCCGTCGTTATGAGCGTCGAGCCACTGTTCGAGACGGTCGATGTCGGCGTCGAAGATCGCGGCGTGGCCGGGGATGCACAGCTCGCCGCCGAGGTCGAACATCTGGTGCTGGATCGCGACCAGCTGATCGCGGATCGCCGTGGGCAGCTCGCTGGCCAGGACCAGGCCGATGCAGGAGTTGGCCTCGTCGACCGTGCCGTAGGCATCGACCCGCGCCGAATCCTTGCCGACGCGGTTGCCGTCGCCCAGACCGGTGCTGCCGTCGTCGCCGGTGCGGGTGTAGATCTTGGAAAGGCGGTTGCCCATCGCGCGCTGCGGATCAGCGCTTGTCGGCCAGATCGCCGGCGCCGGCTGTGGCCTTGCCGGCCGAGGCGACGATCGCGTGCACCACCACGGCGATGCCGACATAGGTCGCGGCGGTCTGCATGTAGGGCAGCAGCCACTGGAAGTAGTTCGCGGCCCAGCCGGCGACGGTCTTCTCGGCCACCGAGGCCGACAGCCAGTAGAAGCTGCCCTGGCTGAGCAGCTGGCAGACCATGGTCGAGGCGACCAGCGCCGCCGCGGTCAGCGCCAGCGTGCGCCAGCTGCGCGAGTAGCGGCGCGCGACGAACAGGCCGCCGGCCCACATCGCGAAGTACGCCGGCACCAGGAACCAGTACGCGGCCGAGACGCAGTAGTGCTGCCAGAAGCTCTGGCCCTGGCCGGTGATCACCGCGTAGTCCACCGCCACCGCCAGCGCCATCAGCGCCGGGAACGCCCAGCGCGTCCACTGGCGCAGGTAGAAGCCGCCGATGAAGAACACGGCCCAGGAGGCATCGGGGATCGGCGCCCAGTGGTTGACGCGCGTGGCGACCATCAACAGGGCCAGCAGGGCGAGGATCAGACTGCGTTGGGTGGTGGGCTTCATGGCTAAGGCTCCCGACGCCGGACTGGCGCGCCAATCCGCCCATTCTAAGGAACCTGCGGCGAAAGTGCCGCTTTCGCCCGGCAAGCGCCTGATCCGAGGGCGCCGGCGGGGCGCGAAACCGCGAATGCGCGCGCCGGCCACGGATTCGGCACGGACGCGGTCGTATCATGAACGCATGACCCAAGATGCCCATGCGCCCACCGATCCGGCGCAGACCCTTCACGATGTGCTGATCGTCGGCGGCGGCCTGGTCGGCGCCAGCCTGGCGATCGCCCTGGACCGCAGCGGCCTGGATGTCGGCCTGGTCGAGGCGGCGCCGCCCGGCGCCCTGCCGGCGGTGTTCGACGAGCGCAACCTCAGTTTCGCCGAAGCCACCGTCAACGCCTTGGGCGCACTGGGCGTGCTGCAGAAGCTGCGCGCGCCCAGCGGTGCGATCCGGCGCATCCACATCAGCCGGCGCGGCGATTTCGGCCGCAGCCTGCTCGACGCCCAGCGCTACGGCCGCGACGAGTTCGGCCGGGTGGTGACCGCGCGCGATTTCGGCGCCGCCCTGGAAGCGCGCCTGGCCGAACTGCCGCGCCTGCAGCGCTATCGCCCGGTGCGCTTCGTCGGCCTGGCCGAGGACGACGGCCGCAGCCGCGCGGTCCGGGTCGCCGACGGCGCCGGCGAACGCATCCTGCGCACGCGCCTGCTGGTCGCCGCCGACGGCACCCGCAGCGGCGTGCGCGAGGCGCTGGGCATCGGCGTGGACGAATACGACTACGAGCAGACCCTGTTCGTGACCCGATTGCGTGCCGAACGCGCGCCCGACGGCACCGCCTACGAACGTCTGAGCGAGGGCGGCCCGACCGCGCTGCTGCCGCGCGGCGATGGCCACTACGGCCTGGTCCACGGCGTGCGCCGGGAGCAGGCCGACGCGGTGGCGGCGCTGGACGAGGCCGGCTTCCTGGCCCATGTCCAGGAAGCGTTCGGCTGGCGCATCGGCCGTTTCCTGGCCTGCGGCACGCGCAGCGCCTATCCGGCGATCCGGGTGCTGGCGCAGCGCCGCAGCGCGGCGCGCGCGCTGCTGGTCGGCAACGCCGCCCAGACCATCCATCCGATCGGTGCCCAGGGCTTCAACCTCGGCCTGCGCGATGCGCTGACCCTGGCCGAACTGATCGAAACCGCGTTGGCCGCGCACGGCGAAGTCGATTGCGGCGCCGCGGCGCTGCTGGACGATTACGAACGCCGCCGGCGCGAGGACTGCGAACGCACCGTGGCGTTCTCCGACGGCCTGGCCCGGATCACCGCCAACGAATCGCCGCTGCTGCGGCCGCTGCGCAGCCTGGGCCTGTTCGCGGCCGACCGCCTGCCGTCGGCGCAGGCTTACCTGGTCGGCGGCGCGATGGGCTATCGCGGCGACGTGCCGGCGCTGTGCCGCGGAGAACGCGCATGAGCCGGCGCGGTCCGCTGGATGTGCTGGTGGTCGGCGCCGGCGTGGTCGGCGCCGCGGCCGCGCTCGCGTTCGCGCGCGACGGCCTGGAGGTCGCCCTGGTCGAAAGCCGCGAACCGCCGCACTGGCGCGAGGACGCGCCGGACCTGCGCGTGTACGCGTTCGCGCCCGACAACGCCGCGCTGCTCGACGGCCTGGGCGTCTGGAAGGGCGTGACCGATGCGCGCGCGCAGCCGTATCGCGCGATGCGGGTCTGGGATGCGGCCGGTGGCGGCGAACTGAGCTTCGAGGCCGACGCCTTCGGCCGCCGCGAACTGGGTTGGATCGTCGAGCACGGCCTGCTGGTCGACCGCCTGTGGGCGGCCTTGCCCGCGGCCGGCGTGCGCCTGTACTGCCCGGAGCAGGTGACCGGCCTGGAACAGGCGCCCGACGGCGACAGCGCCGAACTGCTGTTAGCCGGCGGCACGCGCCTGCGCGCCCGGCTGGTGCTGGCCGCCGACGGCGCCGAATCGCAACTGCGCAGCCTGGCCGGCATCGAGGCGCCCGCGCACGACTACGGTCAGCGCGGCCTGGTGGCGTTCGTCGATCACGAACTGCCGCACCAGGCGACCTGCTGGCAGCGCTTCCTGCCGACCGGGCCGCTGGCGTTCCTGCCGTATGCCGGTCACGGCGGCCGCCGCAGTTCCATCGTCTGGACCCTGCCCGACGCGCAGGCCGAACGCTTGCTGCAGGTCGAAGACGCGGAGTTCCTGCGCGAGCTCGGCCATGCCTTCGGCGGCCGCCTCGGCGCCGCCACCGCAGTGTCGCGCCGGGTGGCGTTTCCGCTACGCCGGCAGCTGGCGCAGAAGTACGTGAGCGGCCGCGTCGCCATCGCCGGCGACGCCGCGCACGTGGTGCATCCGCTGGCGGGGCAGGGCGTGAACCTGGGGCTGCGCGATGTCGCCGCGCTGCGCAAAGTGCTCGCCGACGCGCAGCGACGCGGCGCCGACCTCGGCGGCACGTCGCGACTGCAGCGCTGGGAGCGCGAGCGCCGCAGCGAAAACGCGCTCGCCGCCTACGGCTTCGACGGCCTCAATCGACTGTTCTCCAACGACGCCGTCGCCGCGACCCTGCTGCGCGGTCCGCTGCTGGGCCTGGCCGGCAAGTTGCCGCCGGTCACGCACGCGTTCTGGCGGCGCGCGGCCGGCGTGTAGCGGCGCGTTGCGCTAGGGTGGCTCCGATTTTCTCGGGGGCCGTCACTATGGCGACGATCAGGCGCACGCGCATCGCGCTCCACTTCGCTGGGCTCGCCTACGCCTGGCCGATGCTGGCCTGGGCGATGACGCAATGCCCGCCGAGCCAGGACGGGCGATCCTGGACGATGACCGCGCTGGCAGCGCTGGTCTTGCTGGGGTTCGGCTTGGCCGGCGCGATGGTACCGGTCGCGAGTTTCCGCGCCACCGCCGGTACGCACCGGCTGCGGCGGGCGTTGCTCCTGCTGCTAGCGCTGTTGGGCATGCTGGCCGTGTGGCTGCTGGGACTGTGGGTCTTCTTCTTCGCCTTCGTGTTGACCTGCGCGACCTTCTAGCGTCGCCGCTCGCGACGGCCTCAGTCGAGGTAAGACTGCGGCCGCCGGATCAGCAGATACAGCGCCACCGCCACGCCGACCAGCGCCACCGCCATCACGTAGTAGGCGGGCGCCATCCCGCCCAGGCCGCGCATCCACGGCGAAGACAGCAGCGGCGGGGTGAGCGCGCCGAACACGGCGTAGGCGACGTTGTACGAGAACGACAGGCCGGAGAAGCGCACCGGCGCCGGGAATGCGGCCACCATCACCGCCGGTATCACTCCGACCACGCCGACGAAGGTGCCGGCCAGCGCGTACATCAGCAGGAAGTGCCGGGCGCCGTGGTTGAGGTCGTAGTACAGCGCGTAACTGCTCAGCAGCACCCCGACCGCGCCGATCAGCAATGCCTGCACACGTCCGATCCTGTCGGCCAGCAGACCGGCGCCGACCGCGCTCAGGGTCAGACAGAATGCGGCCAGGCTGTTGCCGAGGAAGGCCTGCGACGGCGCGATGCCGAAGCGTTGCTGGACGATGGTCGGCGTCATCAGGATGATCACCACGATCGCCGCGGTCAGCAGCCAGGTCACCAGCATCGACAGCGCCACGCCGCCCGCGTGCTCGCGCAGCACCCGTTTCAAGGGCAATTCCTGAACCAGCTGGCGGCTCTCGCGCATCGCCGCGAACACCGGCGTCTCGCTGAGCCAGCGCCGCAGGTAGACGGCGAAGAAGCCGAACACGCCGCCGATCAGGAACGGCAGGCGCCAGGCCCCGTCCAGCACTTCGGCCGGGGCGAACCAGGTGTTGACCGCGGCCGAGATCAGCGAGCCGATCAGGATGCCGGCGGTGAGTCCGGCCGACAGGCTGGCGCAGGCGAAGCCGACCCGCTTGGACGGCACGTGCTCGGCGACGAAGGTCCAGGCGCCCGGCACTTCGCCGCCGATGGCGATGCCCTGGACGATGCGCAGCGCCAGCAGCAACAGCGGAGCCGCGACGCCGATCTGCGCATACACCGGCAACAGGCCGATGCCCAGAGTCGGCAGCGCCATCAGGAATACGCTCAGGGTGAACATGCGCTTGCGCCCGGAGCGGTCGCCGAAGTGGGCCATGACGATGCCGCCGATCGGCCGCACCAGGTAACCGGCGGCGAAGATGCCGTAGACCTGCAGCGTCGACAACCAGCCCGGCATGTCCGGCGGGAAGAACAGCTGGCGCAGGCTTTCGGTCAGGAATACGAAGATGACGAAGTCGTAGAACTCCAGCGCGCCGCCCAGCGCAGCCAGGGAAAGCGTGCGCAGGTCCTTGCGATCCAGGGCGCGCGCGACGGGCGCGGAGATCGTCGCGGAGACATCGGTCATCGGGCGTCGGCGGCGGAGGATGGAAGCGGCAATGTACGACAAAGGCTCAGCGGCGAGTGCGCGTGGGTTTGCGTTTCGCGGGGCGGGGATGGCGCAGGCGATCTGTTTGGTGGCGCGGCGGTGACCGCGCCGCCGGCTCGGCCGGCTCGCACGACGATGCGGTTCGCTGCGCTCACCGCATCCTACGAATGGCCTATGTGGCGACGCCCCGGCGGACCGGGGCGTCGCGGTGTTGCGTGTGGAACGTATTGGTTTACATGCGGCCTTCGAGTTCGCTCGGGCTCAGATACCCGTCGCTGTCGGCGTCGAGCAGCAGGAAGTCCGCGGTCAGTGCGGCGTGGCCGCCGGCCTCGGTGCGATTGATGCGGCCGTCGCGGTCGCTGTCGAGGGCACCGAAGTCGATCCGGTAGCCGACGCTGGCGCGTGCCGACATCGGCGGTGCGGTGGTTGCCTGGGTGGTGGCCGCGGCTGCGGCCTGCGCGCGCATGCTGGCGTCGGTGGCCGCGCTGCTGGCGTCGCGCGCCGCAGCGGCGGCCTGGCCGGCCTCGGCGGCGGCGGCGACCGGATTGGCGCCGGTCTGGGCCGCGGTTTGCGCGGCCTGCGCTTCCTGCGCTGCGCTGGTCGCGCGATGCGCCGCGGTCTGCGCGGCGATCGAGGACTGCTTGGCCTGATAGGACGTGGCGGCCGCGGTCGCGGCGCCGTGTTCGGTGGCCGCACCGGCCTTGTGCGTCAGCGCGGCGTCGCGCGCCGCGGCCTGCGCGGCCTCGGCGTCGTCGCGTGCGGTGCGGGCATCGTCGACTGCGATCTTGGCGTCGGTGGTGGCGTTGATCTGCGCGCCGACCTTGGACTTGGCCTGCGCCAGCGCCTGCGTGCTCAGGCCGGTGGCGGCGAGCGCCAGGGCCAGCAGAGTGATCCGACTCAGGGATGTGGCGTGTTTGCGGGCATGCCTGTTCATCGTGACCTTCGTGCGGGTGGGGGAGTGGCGACCCTAGACCCCCCGCGGTCAATCCGATGTAAACGAGCGAAACGCCGGCTGAACGGCGCCGTCGCAGCATGAACGACGGCGAATGCGGCCTTCAGCGCGGACGCGCGTACACGGTGATCTCTTCGCGATCGTGATACAGCTGGCGCGCGCGCACGATCAGCGGTCGGTGGGTCTGGTGTTCGAACAGTTCCAGGCACACCCGCGTTTCTTCCCAGCGCTTCTTCATCGGCAGCTTGAGGTTGAAGATCGTCTGCCGGCACCAGCCTTCGCGCAGCCAGGTCGCCATGCGCTCGGCGACGCGGCTGGGTTGTTCGACCATGTCGCAGACCATCCAGTCCATCGTCCGTCGCGGCTGCCACTGGAAACCGTCGGCGCGCAGATGATCGACGCGTCCGCTGTCGAGCAGGGCCTGGCGCAGCGGACCGTTGTCGACCGACGTGACCTTCATGCCGTTGCGCATCAGCACCCAGGTCCAGCCGCCGGGCGCGGCGCCCAGGTCGGCCGCCTGCATGTTGTCGCGCACCAGGCGTTCGCGTTCCTCGTCGTCGAGCAGGGTCAGCAGCGCTTCTTCCAGCTTCAGCGCCGAGCGGCTGGGCGCATCCGGATGCATGCGCAGGCGCGGGATGCCCAGCGGCCACGGCGAGGCGTCGCGGGTGTCGGCGACGGCGACCACGGCATGGTCGCCGTCGAGGAAGACGATATGCAGGCGTGGACGTTGGCTGTCGTCGCTGGCGCTGAGCCGGCCGGCCTTGCGCAGCGCCGGGCGCAGCGCATTGCCGAAACTGCGCGCCAGGCCGGCCAGCGGCTTGCCGGCATCGGAATCGGGGTGTTCGACCCACAGCTCGCCGTAGAGCGCCGGTGCGCCGTCGGCCGCGGCGGCGTCGAGCGCGGCCAGGATCGGGGTGATGCGGTCGCGCGGATCCAGCCCGCGCAGGTCGGCCAGGCGCAGCAGCTTCTGTCGCGCGAAGATCAGCTTGTCCAACGGCAGTGCGCGCGCCAGCGCCGCCGGGTCCTCGCACAGGAACTCGACATAGCCGCTGCCGCGTTCGGTCCGGGCGTATCCCGGGTGGCCGGCGACGGCCGCGCGCTCGCCCAGTTCGGCCGCGAGTTCGGGCTCGAAGCCGGCGCGGCACCAGCAGAACAGCGCTTGCTCGGTCATCGTTTGAACTCGTTGTGGTGTGAAGAGGTAGCAGCGGCGTGAGCCGCGACCGCGCCGGCGCGAAGCTGACGCGAGTTCGACGCGGGACGGTCGCAGCTTGCGCCGCCTCTGCCCAAAGCGGAGCGTCGCCGTCAGTAAGCCACGCCGCTCTCGCCGTAGCGGCGCAGCACGTCGCGCGCCGCGTCGCGGTGCAGATCGCGGCGCACCGCGATGCCGCGGCGCTCGAGTTCGCCGATCCAGTCCGCGGGCAGCGGACCTTCGTCGAACTCGGTCAGCGCCATCACGTCTTCCGAGCGCGCGCCGATCAGCAAGGTGTCGATACCGGCCCAGAAGCTGGCGCCGTAGCACATGCAGCAGGGCTGGGCCGAAGTCGCCAGGGTGGTCGCCCCGGTTTCGTTGAGGCGGTAACGGCCGGTCGCGGTCTGCGCGGTCATGAAGGCCATCATCTCGGCGTGCGCGACCGAACAGGTCTGCGGCACCACCCGGTTCACGCCCACGCCGATCACCCGGCCCTGCTGATCGAACACCGCCGCGCCGAACGGGCCGCCGCTGCCGAGCTCGATATTGCGTCGCGACAGCTCCACCGCCAGCGCGACCTTGTCCTCGTCGCTGGCGTACAGGCGCTCGCGGTCGACGGCGCCGTCGATCCAGTCCGGCAGCAGCAATTCGACCCGCGCCTGCAGCGGAGCGGCGGACGCGCTCACATCGGTTCCCCGTGCTGGCCGGCGACGCCGCGGCACTCGCCCTGGACGCAGGCGCAGCCGGCGATCACCGGCGAGCCGCACATCGACATCTTGCCTTCCTTCGCGCACTGCGCCATCACCGCCGACGGATCGGCCGGGCTGCCGCGATTGACGCAGGCGTTGAACTGGCCGCAGCAGTTGCCGACGTTCTTGACCACGCAGTCGCTGTCGCTGGCGCAGCTCAAGTCCATCGCGATAGCGACCGGCTCCAGCGCTTCGGAGTGCACGCCGGGCGTCGGAAACTGCGGGGCCGGCGCCGGTGCGGGCGTTTCGGCGGCGGTCGCGGGCGAGGCGGGCGCAGCGGCCGGCGCGGCGGCATCGGCCGCCGGTGCCGGTGCCGGTGCCGGCGAGGAACAGGCGGCCAGCAGCGTCGACAGCAGGGTGGTCAGCAGCAGGAGGGCGAGTCGGCGCATCGTCATCGGTCTCAGGCCTTGCTGGCCCAGGTGTCGCGCAAGGTCACGCTGCGGTTGAACACCGGGCGGTCGGCGCGGTGGTCGTAGCGGTCGGCGACGAAATAGCCGACGCGCTCGAACTGGAACGCGGTCTCGGGCGCGGCCTGGGCGGCGGCCGGTTCGACGTAGCCGGTGACGGTGCGGCGCGAGTTCGGGTTGAGGTGGTCCTGATAGGTCTTGCCGTCGCTGTCGTCGTCCGGCGCGGCGACGTCGAACAGGCGGTCGTACAGGCGCACTTCGGCCGCGACGGCGTGGCGCGCGCTGACCCAGTGGATGGTGCCCTTGATCTTGCGGTCGGCGCCGGCCATGCCGGGACGCGACTCGGGATCTAGCGTGCCGCGCAGCTCGACGATCTCGCCGGCCTCGTTCTTGATCACTTCGTCGCAGCGCAGGATGCCGGCGCCGCGCAGGCGCACTTCGCCGCCCGGGATCAGGCGCTTGTAGCCCCTGGGCGGGACTTCCTCGAAGTCCTCGCGCTCGATCCACAGCTGGTTCGAGAACGGCACCCGGCGTGCGCCGAAGCTCTCGTCCTTGGGGTGGTTGCCGAAGTGCAGCGACTCTTCGTGGTCGTCGCCCAGGTTGGTGATGACCAGCTTCAGGGGATCGATCACCGCCATGCGCCGCGCCGCGGCCGCGTCGAGGTCCTCGCGCAGGCAGCCTTCCAGCACCGAGTAGTCGATCACCGAATTCTGCTTGCTCACGCCCAGGCGCTCGGCCCACAGGCGCAGCGAGGCCGGGGTGTAGCCGCGGCGGCGGATGCCCTGCAGGGTCGGCATGCGCGGGTCGTCCCAGCCGTCGACCAGTTTTTCCTGCACCAGCACCATGAGCTTGCGCTTGCTCATCACGGTGTAGGTGAGGTTGGCGCGCGAGAACTCGATCTGGCGCGGGATCGCGGCTTCGTTCGGCAGGCCCTTGGCCAGCAGCGGCGCCAGCAGATCCGGCGAATTGGGCAGATCGACCCGGGCCACGCACCAGTCGTACAGCGGACGGTGGTCCTCGAACTCCAGGGTGCACAGCGAATGGGTGATGCCTTCGCAGGAGTCGCTGAGCGAATGCGCGAAGTCGTACATCGGGTAGATCGGCCAGGCGTCGCCGGTGTTCTGGTGGGCGACCTTCTTGATCCGGTACAGGGCCGGGTCGCGCAGGTTGATGTTGCCCGAGGCCATGTCGATCTTGGCGCGCAGGGTGCGCGCGCCGTCGGCGAACTCGCCCGCGCGCATGCGCCGGAACAGGTCCAGGTTCTCTTCGACGCTGCGGTCGCGATAGGGCGAGTTGCGGCCCGGCTCGTTCAGGCTGCCGCGATACGCGCGCACTTCCTCGGCGCTGAGATCGCAGACGAAGGCGTCGCCCTGGCGGATCAGCTTCTCGCCGGCCAGGTAGAACAGTTCGAAATAGTCCGAGGCGTGGCGCAGTTCGGCCCACTCGAAGCCCAGCCAGCGCACGTCCTGCATGATCGCTTCGACGTACTCGGGGTCTTCCTTGGCCGGGTTGGTGTCGTCGAAGCGCAGGTTGCAACGGCCGCCGAACTCGCCGGCGATGCCGAAGTCCAGGCAGATCGCCTTGGCGTGGCCGATGTGCAGGTAGCCGTTGGGTTCGGGCGGGAAGCGGGTGCGGATGGCCGCGTGCTTGCCCGAGGCCACGTCCTCGCGAACGATTTGCCGGATGAAGTCGTTCCTGGCCGGCGCGGCGTCGGTGGTGGGATCGGTGGCGGGTGCGGACTCGACGGACATGCGGCACTTACGGGGAGGAGAGAACGAGCAGTTTAGCCGCTGCCGGGTTTCCGTGCCCTGTCGGAGCTGGCGCCGCAGGCAAAGCGACACCGCTTTGGGGTAGGAGCGGCGTAAGCCGCGACCCGTGGCTACGGCTACCGCGCGGTCGCGGCTTACGCCGCTCCTACCCCAGAGCGGGGTCGGCCGGCGTATGCTGAGGACGGACCCGACTGGCCCACCGAGGCCGAAGGATCGCGACGATGAAGGTCGTCTACGAAGCCGCCAATCTGATCGACGCCCACCTGGTGCGGCACGCCCTGGAAGCCGACGAAATCCCGGTCTTCCTCAAGGGCGAGGCCCTGCTGGGCGGCATGGGCGAGTTGCCCTTGTTCGGCATGGTCCAGGTCTGCGTCCCCGAGGCGGCCTGGCCGCAGGCGCGCGACATCGTCGAGCAGTTGTCCCTGGGCGAGCCCTTGCAGGCCGCGCAGGACGACGAGCCTGATCTTGATGGGACCGGTTCTGGCGAGCCCGGCCCCGACGCGATCGGCTGGCTGCCGGCCTGAGCCGACAGGCACGGGTTCTCCCCTAAGTTTCCCGATGTCGCCCGGGCACGCGCCGCGCGGCGCCGGCTTCCCTTCGTTCTTGTTCAGCAGGACCCGCATGCAATCGATTCAAGCCCTGATCCGCGATGTCGCCGATTTCCCCAAGCCCGGGATCGTGTTCCGCGACGTCACCCCGCTGCTCGCCGACGCCGGCGGCTTCGCGCGTTGCATCGACGCGCTGGCCGAGCCCTGGCAGGGCAGTCAGGTGCAGGCGGTGTGCGGGATCGAGTCGCGCGGCTTCATCTTCGGCGCGGCGCTGGCGCAGAAGCTGCACGCCGGCTTCGTGCCGCTGCGCAAGCCGGGCAAGCTGCCGCCGCCGCTGGTGTCGGTGGACTACCAGCTCGAATACGGCAGCGACCGCCTGCAGGCGCGCAGCGACGCACTCAAGCCCGGCGAACGCACGTTGATCGTCGACGACGTGCTGGCGACGGGTGGGACCCTGGAAGCGGCGCGGACCCTGGTCGAGCGTCTGGGCGGGGAACTGGTGGGTGCGAGCGTGTTGATCGAACTGGCGGGCCTGGGCGGTCGCGCGCGCTGGCAGGGGCCGGCGCGCCTGCATGCTTTGCTGAGTTATTGAGTTCGCATCAACCGGGGCAACGCCTATCAGGCGATGCCCCGATATCCGCGCGGCTCCCTCTCCCGCTAGCGGGAGAGGGCTAGGGTGAGGGCCGCACCGATGGCAGGAGCGCCCGCAACCCTCAAGGCTGCCCGCAGCGGTACTTGTCCACGCTCACGAAACCGTTGCTCTGGCCGATCTCGTGGTCGTAGCAGCCCTGGCTGCCGAAACGCTGGTGACGCTGCGTGGAATGACCCACCGCGTGGCGCTGATCGCGCGGCACGCCGTAGTTCCAGCCGGCCTCGCCGTCGAAGCGATTGCGCTTGACCTGGGCGAGCGGCGCCGCGCCCGGCGCCGGCGTCTGCAGGGCGTTGGCGTCGTCGTAGATGTTGAGCCGGGTGGTCACCCGATAGTGATCCTCGACCGGTTCGAAGCTGAGCAGGCCGTCGAAGCCGAAACTCTGCGAGTTCACCGCCACCGAGGGCAGGCCGCCGCCGATGCGGGTCACGGTCTCGGTGTCGTCCCAATCGCCCTTGACGCCGTCGTGGAACTCGCCTTCGTCCCAGTGGTGCAGATTGCGGTTGCCGACGATGCGGTCGACGTGGGTGATCACGCGGCCCTGCGAGGTCTCCAGCCAGCCGCTCGCGCGCAGGCGATGGCCGCCGCGGGTGTCGACCTGGAAGCTGCCTGCGGACGGACTGCTGTAGGCCGGATCGTTGGCCAGCGTGCCGAGCTCGTAGCTGAGCAGGCCGCCGCGGGTGCTGGCGCGATGCGGATCGCGCCAGAACTGCAGGTTCGGTTGCAGGGTCCAGCCCGAGGCGCCGTCGGGCAGGTTGGCGACGCGGAAGCGCACCTCGTGCGGGCGGCCGTCGTTGACCAGGCCGATGTAGGGCGTGAGGTCGTAGCGGATCGGTTCGATGTTGAACGCGCGCGGCGCCGGCATCACGTACCACAGGAAGGGGTTGGACCAGCCGCCGGTGTAGATGTGCGGATAGGGCATGGCGATGCCGGCGACGCGGCCGTCGATCAGCACCTGCACTTCGCGATAGGGGCCGTTCTGCGCTGGGCAGGAGTAGTTGGCCTGCGGCGGCGCGGTGAAGTACCAGAACTCCTCGCAGCCCCCGCCGGAACCGGTGGCGTAGACCTCGGCGATCCAGCGCTGCGCGTTCGCGGGCAGGGTGGTGTCGCCGACCAGGTCGGCGCCGTCGCGGCGTTCGCCGGCCAGCGCTGCGACGCTGTCGGCGGCGGGGGTCGGCGGATGGCGGCGGTCGGCGTTGTAGAAGGTCAGCCGCGCCTTGATGTGGATCACGCCGGTGTAGGTCTCGTTGACCACGTTGCCCAGGTACATGCGCACTTCCTGCGGCGACTTGAGCAGGCTGGCGTAAGCGCTGAGGTCTTTCTCGACATGCCACTGGATGCCCTCGCGCGAGGGCTCCGGCGTGCTGGTCGAGAACACCGTCATGCCGCCGATCTGCAGGTAGCCCAGGCGATCGTACTGCACGCCCTTGACCGCGCCGTCCATCTCCAGCACGACCTTGTTCCAGGGCCCGGGGCAGGCGGCCGGCGCTGCGATCCGGCCGTAATGCCAGTCGAAGTCGGCGAAGCTGGTGTCGAGGATCTCGACCGTGCAGCTGGCGGTCGGCGGACGCGCGACCGCGGGGTCGGCGGTGCGCGGGTCGTCCCAGTCGCTGCCGAATTCGTCGGCGGCCAGGGCCGGCGCGGCGCTCAGCAGCAGGCCGGTCGAAAACAGGGTGGAGGCGCACCAGGCGCGCAGGCTCGCGTTCGCGTGCATATCGGTTCGGTTCCTTCGGTGGCGGGGTGTCCGCGCTGCGGTCGCGATGCCGCGATGCGGCATCCCCCTGCGGACCGGGCGGTGCCTTGCGAGCATCCTGCTATCGCGTCGCAAGGACAGCGAACGCGGTCGCGGTTCCTGCGCCGGGCCGGCCGGCTTGCGTGCGGTGGTCGGCGGAAACCGCCTTCGCGCACGGCCGCCGCAGCCCTGCCGAACCCTTGAAACAGCGGGCTGCGCGCCGCATTTCTGTGGCACGGATCTCCCCCGTCACGAACAGGAGTCGGACATGCTGGGTATCGGCGCCAACAAACAACGTCTGCCGCAACCGCAGGACGCGCTGCCGGGTCGCGCGGACCCGATGCCGCTGCACGACGTCCACTTTGTCCACGGCCGTCCGCTGCGCGGCGGTCCCGACGCGTTCGCCGGCCTGGCCCAGGTCCAGTTCGGCATGGGCTGCTTCTGGGGCGCGGAGCGCAAGTTCTGGTCGCTGCCGGGCGTGGTCACCACCGCGGTGGGCTATTCCGGCGGCTACACGCCCAACCCGAGCTACCGCGAAGTCTGCAGCGGCCAGACCGGCCACACCGAAGCGGTGCTGGTGGTCTACGACCCGGCCGTGGTGTCGTTCGATGCGCTGCTGCAGACCTTCTGGGAAAGCCACGACCCGACCCAGGGCATGCGCCAGGGCAACGACGTCGGCACCCAGTACCGTTCGGCGATCTATTGCAGCGACGAGGCCCAGTACCGCGCCGCCCTGGCCAGCCGCGATGCGTTCCAGGCGCGCCTGGGCGAGGCCGGCTACGGCGAGATCAGCACCGAGATCGTGTTTCCGGCGCCGACCTTCTACTACGCCGAGGACGAGCACCAGCAGTACCTGGCGAAGAACCCGATGGGTTACTGCGGGCTGGGCGGCACCGGGGTCAGCTGCCCGATCGGCGTGGGCGCCTGAGCGCCCGTCTGCGCGCGCTTGCGCCGATGCGGCGCAGGCTCGGCGCCGCGCTCACATGCGCTTGATCGAGCACACGTAAACCACTTCGCAGGCGCCGCCGCCGCTGTCGCTGCGCGTGGTCGAGCTGCGCCATTTCCAGCCGTCCGGCGCCTGCGCCTCGACCAGCCAACCGTCGATGCGCACGCGCTCGCCTTCATGCACCGACTTCAGCGCTGCGGCGACCGTATCGTCGGCAGGAATCATGTGCATGTTGGCGCTGGAGCGCACGATCTCCTCGGGCGGCAGCGGCGGCGCGTTCTCCCAGCGATAGCGATAGAAGCGGCCGCTCTGGCTGATCGACAGCCGCGACAGCACCGCGTCGTCGCGCATGCGACCCCAGCCCAAGGCCAGGTCGGTCGGCGACAGCTCGGCCTCGCGGCCGCTGCGGTAGTCCTCGCGCCCCAGCACGCGCGCGTCGACGCTGAAGCCCGCCAGCGGCGTCAGGGTCGCGGCCTGCAAGCGGAACGGCGCCAGCGACGAAGGCGCGGAGGTCTGCAGCGGTTCGTTTCCGGACGATACCGACGGCGGCAATTGGCAACGGTTGCTCGCGCCCTCGGCGGCGGCCGGCGCGGCGCCGTGCGGCGACGCGGTCCACCAGCCGATCGCGCCCACGACGGCCAGCAGCACCAGCCATCCACGCAAGCTCATGCGCGTTCTCCGCGCCGGCGCGGCTTCGGCGGCGCCGGCGGTCTGGGCGGTTGCAGCAGCGCCTGCGGCAGCTTGCGCAGTTCCACCGCCAGTTCGCTGAGGAAGTCCGACATCGCCGAGCTGCGCCGCCACAGCATGCCGATCTGGCGGTGCGGCGCTTCGCCGTTGAAACGCAGCAGGTGGATGTCGGGCGAGGGCGGCACCGGCGGCTGCACCGCCAGCATCGGCAGCAAGGTGATGCCGACGCCCGCGGCGACCATCTGGCGCAGCGTTTCCAGGCTGGTCGCGCGGAAACCGTCGCGCTCGTCCGCGCCGGACAGGCGACAGACGTCGAGCGCCTGTTCGCGCAGGCAATGGCCTTCTTCGAGCAACAGCAGGTGCTGGTCGTCGAGATCGTGCAGGTCGAGCGAATCGCGCCCGGCCATCGCGTGCTGCTGCGGCACGGCCAACAGGAAAGGTTCGTCGAACAGCGGCTCGACGTGCAGCTGGTCGTCGTGGATCGGCAGCGCGAGCAGGCCGGCGTCGAGGCGACCGTCGCGCAGGCGCGCCAGGATCTGATCGGTCTTTTCCTCTACCAGCAGCAGTTCCAGGCGCGGGAAGCGCTTGCGCAGGCCCGGCACCACGTGCGGCAGCAGGTACGGGCCCAGGGTCGGGAACAGGCCCAGGCGCACGGTACCGGCTTCCGGGTCCTGGCTGCGGCGCGCGATCTCGCTCATCTGCTCGACGTCGGCGATGACCTTGCGCGCGCGATCGGCGATGTCGCGGCCGACCGGGGTCAGCATCACCCGCCGCGGCGCGCGCTCGACCAGGGACACGCCCAGCTCGTCTTCGAGCTTCTTGATCTGGGTCGACAGGGTCGGCTGGCTGACGAAGCTGGCGGCGGCGGCGCGGCCGAAGTGCTTGTGATCGGCGAGCGCGACCAGATATTTGAGATCACGGAGGTTCATGGCGCGACACCGGGCTTAAAGGTTCAGAACGAATGTTCATTGAGGTAGGCTATCGCCATCATAGGAACAATTCATTTCTGTAATCAAATGCTGTCCTGCAACATAGCGTCATCGGATGCGGTCCGCGGCATCCAACCCCCTTTGCTACCCCTTCCCATCCGTTAATCAAGGAGTTGTCCGCATGCTTTCCATCGGCGAAAAGTTCCCGAAATTCAAGGTCAAGGCCACCGTCGGCATCGAGAGCCTCGACAGCGCCTTTGCCGACATCGACAACGACACCTACAAGGGCAAGTGGCTGCTGGTGTTCTTCTATCCGAAGGACTTCACCTTCGTCTGCCCGACCGAGATCAAGGGCTTCGGCGACCTGAACCAGCAGTTCCTGGACCGCGATTGCCAGGTGCTGGCCGCTTCCACCGACAGCGAGTTCGTGCACCTGGCGTGGCGCAAGGACCACAAGGACCTGCGCGACCTGCCGTTCCCCATGCTGGCCGACATCAAGAAGGACCTGACCTCGGCGCTGGGCATCCTCAGCGAAGACGGCGTGGCCCAGCGCGCAACCTTCCTGGTCGATCCGGAAGGCATCATCCGCTTCGTCTACGTCACCGACGGTTCGGTCGGCCGCAACCCGCAGGAAGTCCTGCGCGTGCTCGACGCGCTGCAGACCGACGAACTGTGCCCCTGCAACTGGAACTCGGGCGACAACACGCTGAAGGTCGCCTGATCCGTCAGTCGGATCGGTAAGCCAGGCCGCGGATCTCCGTGGGTCGCGGCCGGCTGCGAACCCAGCGTCTACGTCCGGTTTCACCTGCGCCGCCCGCCACGCGGTCGGCGCAGATCTTTTCAGGCACGCCCCGCACGTGGGCCGGCTTCATCCCCGGCTCTCCCCTCCCTCCCGTGCGGGATGCCCGCAGCCGGGGTTCGCCCCGGCTGTTTTTATCGCAGCGCCGCAGCGCGCAGGCCGCGTTTCGCGGCGCCACGACCGTTACGCCGCCGCAAGGCGTCCGCCAGCCGCAGGCCCCGCGCCGCACGCCAGCCAGCGCCGCCGCCGCGCGACGGTTTCCCTCGTCCATGCAGTACCCAGGAGCACCCCGATGAGCCTTTCCGATCTTCGCAACTCGCTGCCCGACTACGCCAAGGACCTCAAGCTCAATCTCGACAGCGTGTTGAGCGAGCCCGGTGCGCAGGGCCTGGACGGCAAGCAGATCCGCGCCATCGCCCTGGCTTCGGCGATCGCCTCGCGCTACAAGCCGCTGGTCGCCGCGATCGAAACCTTCGCCGCCGAGCAGCTGTCGGCCGAAGAGCTCGACGGCGCCCGCGCCGCGGCCGCGATCATGGCCATGAACAACATCTACTACCGCGCCACCCACCTGATCCAGAACGAGGAGTACGGCCAGTTGCGCGCCGGTCTGCGCATGAACGTCATGGCCAACCCGGGCATCGACAAGATGTCGTTCGAACTGGCGTCGCTGGCGGTGTCGGCGATCAACGGCTGCGGCGCCTGCATGGACTCGCACGAGCGCGTGCTGCGTAAGCACGAAATCAGCGCGCAAGCTGTGCAAAGTTCGTTGAAGATCAGTGCCGTGGTCCACGCCGTGGCGGTGACTCTGGAGCAGAGCGCGGCCTGATCGGCGCCGGCGCGTACGGCCCCGAACGGTCGCGCGCGTGGTGATACTCCCGACGGCCGGCCCTGCGCCGGCACGTCGTTTTTGTGCCGGCGGATGCGGGCGGCGGCCCGCGCTCGCGTAGGATGTGCGGCTGAATTCGCCGGGCGCGGAGCGCCTGGCGCAGGGCCGCCCGGAAAGGACACCGCCGATGAACCGCATCGATCTGCTGCTGCGCGAAGCCAGGACCCGTCTCGACGACGGCGCCGAGGCCGAGCTGCTGCTCGCGCATGCGCTGGGGCAGCCGCGCAGCTGGCTGTTCGCGCACGGCGACGACGTGATCGCCGAAGACCTGGCGCGCCGCTACCGCACCTTGATCGCGCGCCGCGCCGACGGCGAGCCGGTCGCGTATCTGCTGGGCCAGCGCGGCTTCTGGAGCTTCGACCTGCGCGTCACCCCCGCGACCCTGATCCCGCGCCCGGAAACCGAATTGCTGGTCGAACTGGCCCTGGCGCGGCTGTCCGCGGGCCGGGTCGCGCGCATCGCCGACCTCGGCACCGGCAGCGGCGCGATCGCGCTGGCGCTGGCGCGCGAACGCCCGGCCGCGCGCGTGATCGCCACCGACGCCAGCGACGCGGCGCTCGGCGTGGCCGCCGACAACGCGCTGGCGCTGGCGCTGGGCAACGTCGAGTTCCGCAACGGCGACTGGTACGCGCCGCTGGAAGGCGAGCGCTACGACCTGATCGTCAGCAACCCGCCCTACATCTCCGAAGACGACGCCCACCTCGAGCAGGGCGACCTGCGCCACGAGCCGCGCACCGCCCTGGCCTCGGGCGCCGACGGCCTGGACGCGATCCGCGCGCTCGCCGCCGGCGCGCTCGCGCACCTGCAGCGCGGCGGTTGGTTGCTGATCGAGCACGGCTGGCAGCAAGGCATGGCGGTGCGCGGCCTGCTGCGCGACGCCGGCCTGGTCGAAGTGGCGACCGAGCGCGACCTCGAAGGCCGTGATCGCGTGACCCTGGGGCGCGCGCCGGCCGACTAGCGGCCGCGTTCGCGTCCGCCGCATCGCATCGCGGCGGCGTTCCCCGTTCGTTTCGGCGCCGACGTGCCGCACGGCCGCAGCCGCGGCTTCGCCCGCGCGCCGCGCCTCGGTAGACTCGGCGCATTCCGTCAGCGAGATTCCGCGATGCGCACGCTCTATCCCGAGATCGAACCCTACGAGACCGGCACGCTCCGGGTCGACGACCGCCACATTCTCTATTACGAACAGTGCGGCAACCCCAAGGGCAAGCCGGTGGTGCTGCTGCACGGCGGCCCCGGCGCCGGCTGCAGCCCGAAGATGCGCCGCTTCCACGACCCGGCCAAGTACCGCATCGTCCTGTTCGACCAGCGCGGCAGCGGCCGTTCGACGCCGCACGCGGACCTGGTCGACAACGGCACCTGGGAACTGGTCGCCGACATCGAGCGCCTGCGCACGCAGTTGGGCATCGAACGCTGGCAGGTGTTCGGCGGTTCCTGGGGTTCGACCCTGGCCCTGGCCTACGCCCAGACCCACCCGCAGCGCGTGACCGAGCTGGTGCTGCGCGGCATCTTCATGCTGCGGCGCTGGGAGCTGGAATGGTTCTACCAGGAAGGCGCCTCGCGCCTGTTCCCGGATGCGTGGCAGCACTACCTGGCGGCGATCCCACCGGTCGAACGCCACGACCTGATCAGCGCCTACCACCGCCGCCTCACCAGCGACGACGAGTCCGTGCGCCTGGCCGCCGCGCGCGCCTGGAGCGTCTGGGAGGGCGCGACCAGCTTCCTGCACGTGGACGAGGATTTCGTCAGCGGCCACGAGGACGCCGCGTTCGCGCTGGCGTTCGCGCGCATCGAGAACCATTACTTCGTCAACGGCGGCTTCTTCGAGGTCGAGGACCAGCTGCTGCGCGACGCCCACCGCCTGGCCGGCATCCCGGGCACCATCGTCCACGGCCGCTACGACGTGGTCTGCCCGCTGCAGAACGCCTGGGACCTCAAGCAGGTCTGGCCCGCGGCCGAACTGAGCATCACCCCGGCTTCCGGCCACTCCGCCTTCGAGCCCGAGAACGTCGACGCACTGGTGCGCGCGACCGATCGTTACGCCGTCGCCTGACGCGGCTGCGGCGACCGCGCCGCACGACGGCCGGCAGCTCGCAGCTGCCGGCCGTTTTTGTTTTCGTTTCCGTATCGCCGCAAGTGCGGCGAGCGCGGCCTCGGCGGCGTGCTCACGTCGGCAGGTTTTCCATGCGAATGGCGTGTGCGGTGTGCTTGCAGACGCCGGCGTCGGCGCTGCATGCGTCCAACGTGCTGCGGCGCCGGAGTGCGGCGTGAACTCGAACGGCCCGCCAGCGCAAACGGCCGGCGGCCCCGCCTCAATCCGCGCGCGAGCCGTCCGGGTTGTGCTCGATCATCCACAGCCCGGCCCAGAGCTTGAGATCGAGCTCGTAGCCTTCGGCGTGCTTGCGCATCAGCCACGCCGGGGCGTCGCTGCGCTCGACTTCGTGGACCACGATGTCCTCGCCGTCGACGCCGCCGCCGTCGCCGACCCGGCTCAGCTGGCGGGCGCGCACGAAGGCGATGCGTTCGCTGCTCATGCCCGACGAGGTCGGGCCGGTCAGCAGCACGTCGACGCGTCCGGCCTGCCAGCCGGTTTCCTCGATCAGCTCGCGGCGCGCGGCGCTTTCCAGGGTGTCGGCGGCGTGATCGTCGCCGACCAGGCCGGCCGGCATTTCGATGGTGCGTGCGTTCAAGGGCACCCGGAACTGCTCGACGAACAGCACTTTGTCTTCCGGCGTGACCGCGACGATGATCACCGCCATGCCGTTGCCGTGGGTGCGCTCGGCGTATTCCCAACGGCCGCGGCGCATCATCCGCAGCCACTGGCCGTCGTACAGGGTTTCGACTGTTTCGTTCATCGCGGCTTCGATCATGGCGCGTCCGGGCGTTCGTTCGTCCGATGCTACGACGGAAGCGATGACGTCGCGAAGTCCAGGCCGGCGGCTTCGTGCAGGCGGCGCCGGGTCATGGGGCCGAAACGCAAGGATTCGCACAGGGCCAGCAGCTCCGGCGCCAGACCGCGGCCGCGCTGGAACGCGGCGATGCCGTCGCCCAGCGGCGCGTCCAGGGCGATGGTGGTCAGGCGCCGGCACAACAGCGCCTGTTCGCGGTGTTCGCGCAGGCGCGCGGCCGCGCTGGCGGCGCCGCGCACGCGCAGGAACGGCACTTCCTCGACCCGCGCCAGCAAGGCGTCCAGGGTGCCGAAGTGGTTCAACAGCGCGGCCGCGGTTTTTGCGCCGATGCCGGGCACACCGGGGATGTTGTCGACCGCATCGCCGGTCAGGGCCAGGTAGTCGGCGATCTGGCGCGCTTCCACGCCGTGCCGCGCCGGCACTCCGGCCGCGTTCCAGCGCTGGCCGCGGGCGTAGTCCCACTGTTCGTCGGCCTCGTCCAGCAACTGCGACAGGTCCTTGTCGGCCGAGACGATCACGCCGCGGTAGCCCTGCAGACGCATCGTCGCCAGGGCGGTGCCGATCAGGTCGTCGGCCTCGTACTCGCTGTGGGCGAGCACCGGCAGGCCGAGCGCGCGGCACAGCGACTTGCAGTGCTCGAACTGGCGCTTGAGTTCCTGCGGCGCAGGATCGCGGTTGGCCTTGTAGGCCGGGTAGATGGCGTTGCGGAAGCACGAGTCCAGGGCTTCGTCGAAGGCGATCGCGATGTGGCGCGGGCGTTCGCGTTCGATCAGTTCGGCCAGGAAGCGGGCGAAGCCGTGTACCGCGTTGGTCGGCCAGCCTTCGGCGTCCTCGAATTCGTTGGGCATCGAGTGCCAGGCGCGGAACACGTAGAGGCTGGCGTCGACCAGGTACAGCGGCGGGCGCGCGGCGCTCATGCCGGAGTCCAGGCAGAGAGCAGGGCGAGCGGGTCGGGGCGTTCGCGCTCGGGCACGTCGAGCTTGGGGGTGCCGATATGGATGAAGCCGGCCACGCGCTCGTCCGCGCCCAGGCCGAACCAGTCCGCGACCTGCGGATCGTAGGCCGGCCAGCCGGTCAGCCAGACCGCGCCGAAGCCCAGCGCCTGCGCGGCCTGGAGCAGGGCGAAGCAGACGCAGCCGGCGGTGAGCAGGCGCTCCTGCTCGGGGATCTTCTCGTCCGGGCCCAGGCGCGCGACCACCACCACTATTAAAGGAGCGTGCGAAAAGCGGCCGCGGTCCTTCTCGACCGCGGCGTCGCCGGCGTCGGGGTCGCGTTCCTGGCCGCGCGCGGCCAGGCGCTCGCCGAGCGCATGGCGGGCGTCGCCGCGGATGCTGAGAAAGCGGAACGGCACGCGCTTGCCGTGGTCCGGCACCCGTACCGCCGAACGCAGCATGCGCTCCAGCTGGCGCTCATCCGGGCCCGGTTCGGTCAGCTGCTTGGCCGGCACCGAGCGGCGAGTGTCCAAAGCCGCTAACGCTTTTTCGGTTTCAGGGAGGAAGTTGGGATCGATTCGGGACATTAGTCACAAAAGCCTATTTTGTGTGTGCATTCGCTGTCGTATCTTGCCACTATGCTGTTGCCAACTGCCTAAAAACGGCAGGTTCGGTCCACACGGTCCAAAGCGTCCAAAGCACGATTCAAGCCCATCCGGGAACAGGGGAACACGCAGTGTCCGGTCACCTGCACGGCGTAGCTCAAGGCACGCGTACCGATCCCTTGCGCATGCTCGAGGAGATCAAGCGCCTGGCGTTGGAGCATCTGGGCGGCCTGCCCGGAACCCTGTACGGCCCGATCGAGGACGCCATGAAGGTGGACTCGCTGAAGGGCGACGGCAAGAACCATCAATACGAAGAACAAGCCGCATTGTGGGTACTGCGGCAGCATCAGGCTACCCATGTGATGGCGTTCCGCCAGCAGGTGGCCAAGGGCTTCGACGAATTCCGCGCCCTGCGCATCCGCAGCGGCGGCGAAGTGCCGATGCGGCTGGTGGACGAGAACCAGCTCGAGTTCGACCTGGCCGGCGAGCGCCTGACCGAGTCCCTGTGCGGCCGCTACGCGCGCCCGCTGGACATGGTGCAGGGCCGCCTGCTCGCGGTCTCCGAGGCCATGCACCTGGCACCCGGCCCGAATCCGATCGGCCCGCAGCGCCTGGTCGCGGCCTTCGTCGAGACCTTCGTCGACGCGCAGCTGCCCGAGCCGCTGCGCGCACGCCTGTTCCGCCAGTACGAATACGAGCTGGCGCGCCTGCTGGGCGACCTGTACGGCCGGGTCAACACCCTGCTGTCGAGCAACGGCTACGGGGTCGGGATGGGTCCGAGCCTGAGTCCGAAGCCGCCGCGCGAGACGGTCCGCGAACGCGGCTACGGCGACTTCGATCCGAATCACGGCACGGGCTTTGGGGAGCCTGCGCCGAGCGCCAACGCGTACGGCGCGTATGGCGGCGCGTCCCCCGGTTCCGCGCCGAACGGCGGCCATGCCGCCCAACACGAACCCCAACGTCCGCCGATGTCGCCCAGCGATATTGCGGCCATGGCCAGTGAGCTCGCCGATTTGCGCAGTCAATTGCATGCCTGGCGCGAAGGACTGATGCGGTCCGACGCCGTCCCCCACGCCCATGCCCCGCAACGCACGATGGCCCCGCGCCGCGAGCTGCGCATCGACGAAGTCGTCAGCGTCGCCTCGCTGCTGCAAGCCGAACCGCCGGACGCGTTCGCGCGCGCCCTGGCCGTGTCCGGGCGCCTGGGCGAGAGCATCCGCGACCATCTGCACGACGGTGCGCGGCGGCTCGGCCTGAATCCCGACCAGACCTGCTTCAGCGCCGAAGAGGACGACGCGATCGACCTGGTCGCGCTGCTGTTCGATTCGCTGTTCCGCAACCACGCCCTGCAGGACCGCGCGCGCCGCTTGTATGCGCGCC
The DNA here is from genome assembly GCF_001427715.1 of Lysobacter sp. Root667. NCBI lineage: Bacteria > Pseudomonadati > Pseudomonadota > Gammaproteobacteria > Lysobacterales > Lysobacteraceae > Lysobacter > Lysobacter sp. Root667. The sequence continues at coordinate 21,839 of NZ_LMHF01000015.1, read as the reverse complement.
TGGTGCTGCCTTACGTCAAGGTCGCACTGACCGACAACGAAGTGTTCGTGAAGCGCGAACACCCGGCGCGCCGTCTGCTCGATGCCATCACCGAAGCCTGCGAAGGCAACGACGGCGAGACCCCGCAGGACCGCGAGCTGTTGGACCGCGCCACCGAGATCTCGCAGCGGATCGTCGCCGACTACAACGAAGACGTGGCCGTGTTCGAAATGGCCCACGCCGAACTCGACGCAATGCTGTCGCAGCAGCGGCGCCGGGTCGAGCTGCAGGAGCAGCGCGCGGCCAAGGCCACCTATGGCCGCGAGCGCCTCGGCGCGGCGCGCAGCCAGGCAGACAGCGCCCTGCGCGAGCGTCTGGCCGAGCCGCCGCTGACCCAGGCCGTGGCCGATTTCCTGGCCATGCCCTGGCGCCATCATCTGGTCCAGACCCTGCTGCGCGAAGGCGGCGAAGCGCGCCGCGACGAAGCCCTGTCGCTGGGCGACGCCCTGATCGAAGCCGACCGCCTGGCCGCCGAGCAGCGCGGCCGCGAACTGGCCGATCGCCTGATCGCGCTGCAACCGCTGATCGTGCAGTGCCTGGCCAGCTCCGGCCTGGACGACAGCGCCGCCCAGCACGGCATGGCCGGGCTGGTGCGGGCCCTGGCGACGCCGGATTCGGCGCGCCGCACGCGCCCGGCCTCGCCGCTGCCCGCGGCCGAGGACGAAGCCGTCGAGGAAACCCGTCGCTACCTGCCGCCGGGCAAGGACGTATCCCAGCACGATCCGGTGCTGGCCGAGCGCATGCGCGGCCTGGATCCGGGCGACTGGCTGCGCCTGACCGACCTGCAGGGCGAGCAGATCGCGGCCAAGGTGGCCTGGGTCAGCCCGCTGACCTCGCGCTACCTGCTGGTCAACCGCCGCGGCCTGCGCGTGTTCGCGGCCTCGCCGGAAGAACTGGCGATCCTGGCCGGCGAAGGCCGGCTCAGCATTGGTGCCGAGCGCAACGCCTTCGACGAGGCCATGCGTCAGGTCCGCCGCCATCTGGATCGCGCGGTCGGCCATCGGTAAAGGCTGGGAACTGGTAAAAGCAGGAAGTAGTAACGAGTGGGATGCCGGCTGCTGGGTTTCCGGGGCCGGTTGGTGGCTGGCTGGCGCTCTCACTNTCGCGCGGTCGGCCATCGGTAAAGGCTGGGAACTGGTAAAAGCAGGAAGTAGTAACGAGTGGGATGCCGGCTGCTGGGTTTCCGGGGCCGGTTGGTGGCTGGCTGGCTGGCGTTCTCACTGCTTTCCGATTCCTCTTCTGCTCGTCCCTGTAAGAGGGGACTCCCGCCGTCGCCAGCCGTACTCCGTTCTTACTGGTTCCTGCCCCCACTAGTTCCTGCGTCAGGTCCACCGCCATCTGGGTCGCGCGGTCGGCCATCGGTAAAGGCTGGGAACTGGTAAAAGCAGGAAGTAGTAACGAGTGGGATGCCGGCTGCTGGGTTTCCGGGGCCGGTTGGTGGNGGTAAAGGCTGGGAACTGGTAAAAGCAGGAAGTAGTAACGAGTGGGATGCCGGCTGCTGGGTTTCCGGGGCCGGTTGGTGGCTGGCTGGCGCTCTCACTGCTTTCCGATTCCTCCTCTGCTCGTCCCTGTAAGAGGGGACTCCCGCCGTCGCCAGCCGGACCCCGCTCTTACTCGTTCCTGCCCACTAGTTCCTGCGTCAGGTCCGCCGCCTACTGGATCGCGCGGTCGGCCATGGGTAAAGGCTGGGAACTGGTAAAAGCAGGAAGTAGTAACGAGTGGGATGCCGGCTGCTGGGTTTCCGGGGCCGGTTGGTGGCTGGCTGGCGCTCTCACTGCTTTCCGATTCCTCCTCTGCTCGTCCCTGTAAGAGGGGACTCCCGCCGTCGCCAGCCGTACCCCGCTCTTACTCGTTCCTGCNGGTTTCCGGGGCCGGTTGGTGGCTGGCTGGCGCTCTCACTGCTTTCCGATTCCTCCTCTGCTCGTCCCTGTAAGAGGGGACTCCCGCCGTCGCCAGCCGTACTCCGTTCTTACTCGTTCCTGCCCCACTAGTTCCTGCGTCAGGGGGGGGGGGGACTCCCGCCGTCGCCAGCCGTACTCCGCTCTTACTCGTTCCTGCCCCCACTAGTTCCTGCGTCAGGGGGGGACTCCCGCCGTCGCCAGCCGTACCCCGCTCTTACTCGTTCCTGCCCCACTAGTTCCTAGCCTTATTCGGCTACGATGCGGCGAGACACCCATTACCGGGCATGGAGCGAAGCATGGCGGGCATCAGCATAGGCGTTGCGAGCGAAACCGCGGCGGGCGAACGGCGCGTCGCGCTGACCCCGGAAACCTGCAAGAAGCTCGTCGCGCGCGGTGCGCGCGTGCGCGTGCAACGCGGGGCCGGTCGTGCCGCCAGCTTCGGCGACGAGGCCTACGTCCAGGCCGGCGCCGAACTCGCCGACGATGCCGCCGCCGCGCTCAACGACGCCGATTTGGTGCTGTGCGTGCAACCGCCCGACGCCGCGACCCTGGGGCGCCTGCGCGAAGGCGCGGTGCTGGTCGGCTCGCTCGCGCCGCAGGCCGATGCCGCGCGCGGCGAAGCGATCAGCACGCGCGGACTGATCGCGTTCCCGCTGGAACGCCTGCCGCGCACCACCCGCGCCCAGGCCATGGACGTGCTCAGCTCGCAGGCCGGCATGGCCGGTTACAAGGCGGTGCTGATCGCCGCGCAACTGGCGCCGCGCTTCTTCCCAATGCTGACCACCGCCGCCGGCACCATCCGCCCGTCCAAGGTGCTGATCGTCGGCGCCGGCGTTGCCGGCCTGCAGGCGGTCGCTACCGCCAAGCGCCTGGGCGCGCAGGTCGAAGGTTTCGACGTCCGTCCCGAGACGCGCGAGCAGATCGAATCCCTGGGCGGCAAGTTCCTCGACCTGGGCGTCAGCGCCGCGGGCGAGGGCGGCTACGCGCGCCAGCTCACCGAGGAGGAGCGCGCCGAACAGCAGCGCCGCCTCGGCGAACACCTGAAGAACATCGACGTGATCGTCTGCACCGCGGCCGTGCCCGGCCGTCCGGCGCCGAAGATCATCAGCGCCGCGATGGTCGCCGGCATGAAGCCCGGCAGCGTGCTGGTCGACCTGGCCGCCGAGACCGGCGGCAATTGCGAGCTCACCCGTCCCGGCGAAACCGTCGATGTCGACGGCGTGACCATCGCCGGCCCGCTCAATCTGGCCAGCAGCGGCGCCGTGCACGCCAGCGAGATGTACGCGCGCAACGTGTTCAACTTCGTCAGCCTGTTCGTCGACGGCGGCGAACTGAAGTTCGACTGGAACGACGAGCTGCTGGCCAAGACGGTGTGGCCGGAGCGGGCGGCCGCGGTGTGAATTCCGCGACTCCGGACCAGACCTCGTTCGAGGTTCGATTCCGCTACAGCTTCTGGGACCGGCTCCGCTCCGGCCTGGTGATGTCGTTCCAGACCCCGTGGGGCGCCCTGACTTTCCTGGCGTTCCCCTTGGCTGCGTTGGCGCTGCTGTCGCTCTACTGGTACCAAGGCCTGCCGATCAGTGGGCTTTTCGTGGTCTCGATCGCGGCTGCGATGTCCTTCCCGTTGTTGTTGCAGGCCTGCTTCGCGATCGCAGTGCACTTCTTCGGTATGCACAAGGATCGTACCTACCAGTACCACTTCGGCGACTTCGGCTTGCGGGCCTGCAGCGACGTCGAGGAATGGACGCAATCCTGGAAGGCGATCACGCGGGTGAAGCGTCAGGGTGGCTTCTTGCTGCTGTTTTTCTCGCGCGGTCGCGCGCATTGCCTGCCCTCTCGACAGTTGCAGCAGCAGGGGGCCCTGGAGCCGATCCTGTCCCTGGCCCGCGCGCACGGCGTTCGCGGCGCCTGATCGCCTGCGGCGAGCCGCTGTTCGGCCCTCGGCTGCGCGCGCTTAACCTGGGGGTATGCATCCTGCTGGCGTCCTCTAGCGGAGCCCCGGCATGGACGACGACCTCGACACGATGACGATCGAGCGATTGCGCGAGGAAGTGCGGCGCCTGCGCGCCGGCATCCGCGCCCACCGCGACAGCAGCCTGCACGAACTGTGCTGGCACCACCCGCAGCTGTGGGAACTGCTGCCGGAGTCTACTCGGGCTGAGATCGCGGTGCCGGAGTGGCCGGCCTTCATGCGCGGCTGCGTGCGCTACCGGCAGTCGCTGGACCGGCAGCGGCCGGACGCGCCGCGGGTGGATATCGAAGCCGAGTGAGCCGCCTGCGCGCAGGCATCGCGTGCGATGGTTTGCGGAAGAGGGCGACGATGCGGTTGTCACCGCATCCTACGGTCGTCGACGACGTGGCCGGACGCTTGTCCGCAAGGCGCTACGTAGGATGCGGTAAGCCGCAGGCGCACCGCATCGCGCGGTGGTGGTGGTGCGATGGTTTCCGGAAGAGGGCGGCCATGCGGTTGTCACCGCATCCTACGGCGTGAGCGCGGGTTTGATCCGCCCCGCTACGCGGCCTTCAAGCGATCCGTCGACAGTTTTGCGATGCGCCAGAACAGGCTCGCGTCGCCCGCGGCCCGGGCGGAGAGCATCGCGCCGTGGATGGAGGCCATGAAAACGTCCGCTTCGGCGGCCGGCGTTTCGGTCAAACGCATCGTGCCCGTCGCCGCGCCTTCTTCCATGGTCGCGGCCAGCCAGGCCTGGAGGTCGTGGAAGTGGCCCATGACTTGATCGGCGACCTCGGCGGGAATCGCCGGTAGTTCCGCGGCGAGCAGCGCGCAGATGCAGATGGGCGGGTTGGCGTCCTGGATGCATTCGGCCCAGTAGCGGCTGTAGGCGACCAGCCGCGCGAACGGATCGGGGATCGATTGCTGCAGCGACTGCAGGCCCTGACGCATCGCGGCGCGGTGCAGGGCGACCGTCGCGGTGACCAGGTCCGCCTTGGCGGGAAAGTGATGGTGGATGCTGGCTTTCCTGACGTTCACCGACTCGGCGATGTCCGCGTAGCTGAAGCCGTTGTACCCGCCCAAGGCCAGCAGCTCATTGGTGCGGCGAATGATCTGCTGGGCCTTCGGCGAATACGTCGCCTGCGATTCGGTTGCTGCCGTCATCGATCGCTCACCGGGTTCGTTGCTGGTATAGCGCACGCATCTGCAAGGGGACGCCCACGATCAGCGCCAACAGCACGAGGCCCTGGACGCTCAGCAGCAAGGGGTCCTTCAGATCGGTAACCAGCGGGTTGCCGACCGGGAGCCTGCGCAAGCTTTCCGTCACCGTGGGCACCATCAGCAGGAACACGCTCAGGCTCAGCGAAACGGTCTGGAAGTAGATCCAGGGCCGCTGTGCGGGCCGCCACTTGGCCAGACCGTAGCCGGTCAGCAGTACCACCAGCGTGACGGTGGCCAGGATCAGGCTGACCGGCTGCTGCGCGATCGGATACACCGTCAGCGCGCCCAGCAGCATGAACCAGAAATAGGCGCGCCCCGGTTTCGTCTCCGGAGCGATCCGTCCGTACTTCAGCAGCATGTAGGCCGCGAGCGGAATCGCCGGGAGGCTTCCCAGCGTGTGCAGCCAGCCGATCGGTGAAATGCCCATGGTGACGGTCCGCCTTGGTGAGGTGTCGTCAATCTACCAACTAGTAGGTAGATTCGTCAACGGGCCTCACAGATCGCCGGACCGGGCGGTTTTCTGGTGTCGATGCGGTGCGCACGCCGCTAAGCGACGAGCGACCGATTCCTCATCCCTGCCAGGCGCGTGTCCCGTGATTCAGCGCCGTGCTGCGGGCGCGCCAAACCCGCGAGCGGGGCACGGACATTCCGCGTGCGTCGGCGCAACAGGCTTCGACGCCGCGTCGCCGCCGCTCAGCGCTCCGGCCGGGCCTCGTCCCTGGAATCGCGGCGCGAGCGTTCGCCCGCCTTGGGCGCGTTTCGCTGCATCCACTCGCGGCGCTGCTCCGGCGTCATCGCGCGCCAGCGCTCGCGCAGGGCTTCGCGCTCGGCGTCGCTGAGGTTGCGCATGCGGCCGAACAGCGCGCGCGCTTCCTCGCGCTGCTCCGGATTCATGCCTTCCCAGCGGCGCATGCCGTGGCGCGCCCGCTTGCGCTCGTCCGGGCTCATCTGCTGCCAGCGGCGGGCGTGATCGAGCATGCGCTGGCGTTCGTCGGGCTCGGCGTTCCAGCGGTCGCGCACCGGCGCGATCAACTGCTCGCGTTGCTGCGGGCTGAGTTGTTCCCAGGCCGGCGGCGGCGCAGCGCCCTTGGGCGCGCGCGCCTGCGGGCCGCCGGCGAACGCGGGGGCCGCGGCCAGCAGAGTCAGGGCGAGCGCGACGGTCAGGGCAGGGCGGAACGGAAGGCGGAACATGCGGCTTACTCCGTTGCGGGCAGGTCGTCGGCGGACGCCAGCCACAGGTAGAAATCGGGATTCTCGTCCAGCGACGCCAACGCCGTGGCGTTGTCGTAGGCGGCGGCCTCGGGTGCGGGCAGCATCGCGACCGGGGGCGTCGCCACCGGCGGGGCGGCGGTCTGCGGCGCGCGCTGCAGCTGCACGCCGATCGCCAGCGCGAACACCGCCGCGCAACCGCTGGCCAGGGCCCAGCCCAGGCCGCGGCGCGGCGCGCGCGCGCGTTCGACGCTGGCGTGCCGGGCCGTGCGCAGGCGCGCGCGGGTGGCCGGGGACACGGCGCCCAGCGCCTGCCGATGCAGGGCGCGGGCGGCCTCGTCGAAGCGGCGCTCGTCGTCGCCGGTGCCCGGGTCGGCGCCGTAGCGCGGGTCGTTGCGGTTCATCGCCAGTCCTCCAGTTGTCGCTGCAGCGCTTCGCGCGCGCGCGACAGATGCGTCTTCACCGCGCCTTCGCTGCAGCCCATCGCCCGCGCGGTCGTGGCGACGTCGAGTTCTTCCAGTACGCGCAGGCTGAAGGCCTCGCGTTGCCGGCGCGGCAGGGTGCCCAGCGCATCGGCGAGTTTTGCGTAGGCCTCGCGGCCGTCGTGGGTGCGCGCCGGGTCGGGGCCGCCGTCGGCCCAGTCCAGCGGGGTTTCGTCCTCGCGCGCGGCCGGCATCAGCCAGCGCAGCCGGAACGTGCGCCGGCGCTGCACATCGACGATGCGGCTGCGCAGGATGCTCCAGAACAGCGGCGTCCATTCCGCGGCCGGCCGCTCGCCGTAGCCGAGCATCTTCATCATCGCGTCCTGGACCGCGTCCAGCGCGTCGTCGCGCTGGCGCAGTCCGAGTTCGGCGAAACGGAACGCACGCGTGCCGATGCCGGCGAGGAATTCCTCCAGCGTCGCGGGGCTGCGCTCGGTCGCGCCGGCGGGCGGCGCGACCAGAGCCAGATCGTCGGCTTCGGCGGACACGAGTTGCAGCATACGGCTCAAGGCTTAATGCCGGCGGTCCCAGCGGCGGTCGTAACGTTCGCCGCGGCGTTCCCAGCGCGCTTCGGCCAGGTCGCCGCGACGGTCCAGGCGGGCCTCGGCACGCTCGCCGTGACGGTCGACGCGGGCGGCGGCGCGCGCATGGCCGTGCGCGGCCAGGACCTGGGCGCGACGGTCGCTGCGGGCCTCGATGCGGTCGCCGCGATGGTCCAGGCGGCGGTCGATGCGCTCGCCATGGCGTTCCATGCGGTGCTCGACCCGGTCGCCACGGTCGCCGGCGACGGCATTGCCGGCCAGGCCCAGGGCGGCGCCCAGGCAGACCAGAGCGAGCAGATAAGGTGTGCGCTTCATGTGGTTTTCCTCGTCGGCGGATGCGTTTCGACCCCTGTGAGGAGGCAAACGCCCGGCCGTCGCTGCGGTTGACAACGCTGGCGCCCGGTTCATGGAACGTTATGATGCGGAAGACATCGCATGGGGAAGGCAAAGATGGGCGACGGGTTCGTGGCGCTGTACATCTTCATGTTGGCGGCGATCGCCGGCCACGTGATCATCTCGCGGGTACCAGTGATCCTGCATACCCCGCTGATGTCGGGCTCCAACTTCATCCACGGCATCGTCCTGATCGGCGCGATGGTCGTGCTGGGCCACGCCGACACCACTTTGGAAAAAGCGATCGGCTTCGTCGCGGTGCTGCTGGGCGCGGGCAACGCCGCCGGCGGTTACGTGGTGACCGAACGCATGCTGGAGATGTTCAAGGCCAGCAAGAAGCCGGCCGGCAAGTCCGGGGGCGCGGCATGAGCGCGCAAGTGCTGCTGGCGTCGGCCAGCTATTTCGTCGCCGCGACCCTGTTCCTGCTGGGCCTGCAGCGCATGGCCTCGCCGGTCACCGCGCGCAGCGGCATCCGCTGGGCCGGCATGGGCATGGTGATCGCGACCGCGGCCACCTTCCTGCTGCCCGAGCTGCACAACATCGTGCTGATCCTGCTGGCGCTGGCGATCGGCACCGGCCTGGCCTGGATCTCGGGCAAGAAGGTCGCGATCACCGACATGCCGCAGATGGTCGCGCTGTACAACGGCATGGGCGGCGGTTCGGCGGCGGCGATCGGCGCGGTCGAGCTGCTGCGCTTCGCCAGCCTGCAGACCAGCGATCCGCTGATCGCGCAGCTGCAATCCGGCCACGTCGACATGCAGCTGCCGACCACGACCCTGGTGCTGGCGGTGATCGGCGCGGCCATCGGCGCGGTCTCGCTGTCGGGTTCGATCATCGCCTGGGCCAAGCTCGACGGGCGCCTGGACCGGCGCGTGGTGTTCCCGGGCCAGCAGATCTTCAACGCCGCGGTGGCGCTGGTGTTGGTCGCGCTGGGCGCGGTCGTGGTGCTGACCCTGAACGTGCCGGCGATCATCGCCTTCTTCGTGGTGGCGCTGGCGCTGGGCGTGCTGATGACGCTGCCGATCGGCGGCGCCGACATGCCGGTGGTGATCTCGCTGTACAACGCCCTGACCGGTCTGGCGGTGGCGTTCGAAGGTTATGTGCTGGGCAACGAGGCCCTGATCATCGCCGGCACCATGGTCGGCGCGGCCGGCATGCTGCTGACGCGCCTGATGGCCAAGGCCATGAACCGGCCGATCACCGGCGTGCTGTTCTCCAACTTCGGCGGCGGCGGTCAGGCCCAGGAGATCAGCGGCAGCCAGAAGCCGATCGAGGCCGGCGACGTGGCCGCGATGATGGCCTTCGCCGAGCGCGTGGTGATCGTGCCGGGCTACGGCCTGGCGGTGGCGCAGGCGCAGCACAAGATCTGGGAGCTGACCCAGAAGCTCACCGAGCGCGGGGTCAAGGTGAAGTTCGCGATCCATCCGGTCGCCGGACGCATGCCCGGCCACATGAACGTGCTGCTAGCCGAGGCCGGCGTGCCCTACGACATGATCGTCGACATGGACGACATCAACCCGGAATTCCCCAACACCGACGTGTCGTTGGTGATCGGCGCCAACGACGTGGTCAACCCGGTCGCCAAGACCGACCCGGCCTCGCCGATCTACGGCATGCCGATCCTGGACGTGGTCAATTCCAAGAACACCATCGTCATCAAGCGCGGCAAGGGCACCGGTTTCGCCGGCATCGAGAACGCGCTGTTTTACGCCGACAACACCCGCATGCTGTTCGGCGACGGCGCCGAGATGGCCAGCGCGCTGGTGTCGGAGCTCAAGGCGCTGGACGGCGGGCACTAGCCGCCCGGCCTGGAGGTTGCGCCGGCGCGAGCGCGGCGCACCTCGATCGGGCTTACTGGCCGCCGCGCACGCGCAGGGTCAGGCCCTTGAGGAAATTGCGCAGCAGCTGATCGCCGCAGGCGCGGTAGTTCTTGTGGTCGCTCTGGCGGAACAGCGCGCTCAGCTCCGGCTTGGAGACCGGGAAACCGGCGTCCGCGAACGCCTGGTGCATGTCGATGTCCTTCAGCTCGAACGCGACCCGCAGCTTTTTCAGCACCAGGTTGTTGGTGACGCGCTTTTCGAACGGGCGCGGCGGCAGGCTCTCGTCGCGGCCGCGGTAGTGATAGACCAGGCCGTCGAGGAAACGCGCGAGCACCGCGTCGTTGCATTCGGCATAGCCTTCGTCCTCGTCCTTCTTGAGGAAGGCCTGGACCTGGGTCTTGTCGATGGCGTAGCCGGGGTCCGCGAGCTGGACCAGCTCGACGACCTTGTTGTCGCTGAGGTCGAGCATGTAACGGATGCTGCGTAGTACGTCGTTGCTGATCATTGCCTGTCCTGCCGAGCCGGGCCGGTGCTACCGGAGATGAAGTCTGCGGTGCCCGCTGGCCAGGGCGCCGGTGGCTGCTGCGTCTTCGCGTGCATCGCGGCGCCCGGCATGCGCCGGGACGTCCGCGAGACGGGATTTTCGCATTTCGGGCGCGATCGGGCGCGCCGATATCGGTCCGGAATGGGTATCGGACCGGTTTCGGGCGGGCTTGGACGAGTTTCGGGCGGGTCCGGGACGGGCTTTTCGGGCCGGACAGGGCGCTGGATTCGACGCCGGGCGCGTCGAACGGCGGTCGGCGATGCGAATCCGAGGCGAGTGCTGGTCCTACAAGGGCGGCGGCCGTCCCTGGCCACCGTCGGGGAATGCGTGGTCGCTCAGCCCTGCAGTTCGCTGAAGACGTAGCCCTGGGCCTTGCGGTGTTCGTGACAGGCGGCGCAGCCGGCGCGCTGGCCGCTGTTGAGGCGGTCGGCGTCCGCGCCGGCGGCGAACTCGGCGTAGCCCCAGCCGCCGGTGGCGGCGTAGCGGCGTGCGTCCTTGACCATGACGTCGACGTGGCGGCGCGGGCCCTGGTCGATGCTGCCGTCGGGCGTGACGCGGGTTTCGAACAGGTCGTAGGCCAGCATCGCGCCGTCGGCGAACCGGCCGTCGCGGTAGCCGGCCAGGGCCAGTTCGTTGGCATAGATGTGGTGCAGGCCGCCGTAGCTGGCGAAGGCTGGATGGCCGGCGGGGATCAGGCCGCTCTTGATATGGGTCCAGCGCGTATAGCCCTGCGGGAAGGCGATCGGCGCGTGCGCGGCGGCTTCGGCTGAGGTGAGGTCGGCTGAGGTAGGTTCGGGCGCGGCGTAGCCGGCCGAGATCGCCAGGCCCGAGCCGAGCGCGCCGGCCACGACCAAGGCCAGCGCGATCACCGTGCGGCGGCGCGGTGCCGCGGTATCAGCGCGCATCGGCGGCGAGCTCCTGGCCGTGGGCGCGATCGCCGCCGGCGAAACCGCGGCGCACGATCAGCGCGATCGGCAGGCCGACCAGCAGCGCGTGGGCGACGATGCTGCATGCGATCCACAAGGTATTGGCGGCGGCCGGGCCGGGCAGGGCCGACAGCGGCACCACGACGTAGGTCATCAACGCGTACAGCAGCAGGCCGTACAGCAGGCCGTAGCGCACCGGACGCGCGACCAGCGCCGGCCAGCGGCGCGCGACCAGGGCGTAGGCCGCGGCCATCATCGTGGCGATGAAGTAGTGCAGGACCAGACCCAGCGCGGCAGTTGCGTTGCCGCCGCCGAACGCGTCCTTGCCGAGCACGCCGGCGGCGATGCTCTGGCCGATGCGCTGCGCGGGCACGCCTTTCAGTCCCCAGAAGGTGGTGGCGTAGACGATATCCAGGGTGCCGGCGACCAGGCCGGCGGCGAGCACGCACAGCAGCAGGCTGCGGGTGGTGGGCATAGCGGAGCGGGGCATGCGGTGGTCCTCGTCGGGGTTGCGGCGGTCGGTGCGATGGTTCGTGGGAGCGGGCTCAGGCGGCCTGCGGTTCGGCGCATTCCATCCGCCGCGCTTCGGTCGCGGTCAGGCCGAAGGAATGCTTGAAGGCACGGCAGAACGCGCTCTGGCTTTCGAAGCCCAGGGCCTCGGTGATCTCGCACACCGGCATGCGGGTCTCGCGGACCATGCGCCAGGCGCGGTCGGAGCGCAGGCGCGCGGCGTATTCGGTCGGGGTTTCGTCGAACACGTCGCGGTAGATGCGGATCAGGTGGCAGGGCGAGTAGCTCGCGCTGCGCGCCAGCCGTGCCAGGTCCAGGCGCGCGTCGGGATGACGGCGGATCAGGTGCTGCACGCGCAACAGGCGCAGCAGGGTCTGCTGGCGCCGCCGCAGGGTGCGGCCGCTGCAGCGCTGCAGGCGCTGGTGCAGGTCGCGTTGCTGGTCGATCAGGGCCGCGCACAGGGCTTCGAGCAAGGGCTCGATGTCGTCCTCGACGTCGCGCGCGCGTCGCGCCAGGCGCACGGTCAGGCGCCGCAGGTCGCGACTGGACGCACCTTCCCAGGGGAACAGGTCGGCGCCGCCGCTGTCCGCATTGCCGTCCTCGCCGTGGCGATTCGTGCGCAGGTAGCGCGCCCAGGCCGCCTGCGAGCCGGCCAGGGCCAGCCAGCCGCAGGGCTGGCGCGCGCTGCAGCGCAGGAGGCCTTCGCGCCAGACCTGGGCATGGCCCGCGTCGATCTCCCAGCTGCTGTCCTGGGCTTCGCAGCGCAGCCGGCCCGACAGCGGCAGGCAGAACGAAATCCACTGCGCCGGCAGTTCCAGTTGCGCGCCGCGTGCCGAGGCGCGCAGCAGGTGCAGGGCGTCGCCGCTGGCGGCGCTGAGGTCGAGGTTTTCGGCGAAGCGGAGGGGGTGGTAGCGCAGGTTCACGGGGGGCTCTCGCGATTCGAAGGCGCTTCCGGCGCCGTTGCGATCACCCTACCCAGCGTTGCGCGCGGGCTGGAGGACCAATTGTCGCGAACGCGATGGAGCCAATCGGAAGCCGCTGCGGGATCCGAAAAAGAGCCCGGGAAATATTCCCGGGCATGCCTGCGGACGGTGGCTGCGCTGTGCCGTGGTTTCGTGCGTGCCGGACTAGCGTCGACCTTGCTTCGAGAGAGAGAGGGAGCACCGCGGACGCCGCAAATGGTGGTCCCGGCGCGACCCCGGCGCTGTCCCGCGGGCGCCCGCCCGGATCGACGCGGGCTGTCGTTCGGCTGTGCCGAAGACGCGAAAAAAAGCGGCCCCTCGCGGGGCCGCCGGTGTCACAGGGTTTTTGCGTGGGCTCAGAACTTCTGGGTGTAGCGGAAGTAGATGAAGCGTCCGGGCACCTCGTAGGCCGCGTCGAAACTGTTGGCGAAGGCCTGCACCGAGCGCGGCGGGTCCTTGTCGAACACGTTGTTGACGCCGATGGTGACCTTGGAGTTCCAGGGCGTGTTCCAGTACACGCTGGCGTCGTGGTAGGTGGTCGCGCCGATCTTGTTCTCGGCCTCGGCCATCGAGCGGATCGCGTCGCCGCCGGCTTCGCCGTCCCAGACGCCGTTGTTGTTGAGGTCGACCGGGATGGGAATGATGCGGTCGGGGTCCGAACACAGGAAGCTGTAGCCGTAGTCGACCATGGCCTGGCAGCGCTCGTCCTGGTGCGAGAAGTAACGCACGTTCCAGGTCGCGCCGAAGTCGCCCTTCTCCCAACGCGCCATCAGGTTGGAGCGGATGCGCCAGCTGTTGCTGCCGGTGATGTATTCGCCGGGTTCGTTGGCGGATTCGTCGATCGGCCAGTCCTCCACGCGCTGGCCGATGCGCGGCACGTCGTTGAGGCGCTCGCCGAAGATGCCGTCGTCGTCGAGATCGCTCTCGGACTTGGCGACATAGGTGGTGTCCCAGTTGAAGCTGAACTTGCCCCAGCGGGTTTCCGGCAGCTTGTAGTTGACGGTCATGTCGAAGCCTTCCGTGCGCAGGCCGCCGATGTTGACCGGCTGCGACAGCAAGGTGGCGACCGCGCCGCCGGGCGCGCGGGTGTAGTTGCAGAAGCGCTGGACGTTGCCGACCACGCATTCGTCCAGGATGAACTGGCCGGTCGGCGCGACCAGGGCGTTGTCGATGTCGATCTTCCACCAGTCCAGGGTGACGTCGAATCCTTCCAGCCAGCTCGGGCTGTAGACGAAGCCCAGGGTGGTCGATTCGCTGCTTTCCGGTTCCAGCAGCGGGTTGCCGCTGACGTTGATGCGAATCTGCGGATTGCCCTGGTCGTAGCCGCCCGGGGTCACGCCTTGTGCGAGGCAGCGCGCCTGCGCGGCGGGCGAGAGGTTGGGGAAGCGCGCCAGGTTGCAGGGATCGGCGATGGTCGGGAACGAGTCCGCGGTGCCGGCGAACAGCTCCACGATCGCCGGAGCGCGGAAGCCCTCGGACCAATTGCCGCGGATCAGCAGGTCGTCGGTCGGCTTCCAGCGGAAACCGAACTTGCTGTTGAGCGTGTCGCCGACGTTGCTGTAATCCGAATAGCGGGTCGCGATCGAGAAATCCAAGAGCTTGGCGAACGGCATGTCGGCCAGCACCGGTACCGCCAGTTCCAGGTAGGCCTCGTCCAGCGAGAAGCCGCCGGAGATCGGCGCGGCCGCGTTGCCGGTGGTGTTGCCGGAGGCGATCAGGGCGTCGGGCTGGAAGTAGCCGCTCTCGGCGCGATGCTCCAGGCCGAACGAGAACGCCAGCGGGCCGCCGGGCAGGTTGAACAGGTCGCCGCCGATGTTGGCGTAGTAGGTCTTCTGCTTGAAACCGACCGCGTCGTGGGCGACGAAGGTCGAGTAGGCCAGCATCTCGGGCGTGATCGAGCCGACCGCGCCGAGCAGGTTCATCGGCACGCAGCCCAGGATGATCGAGGTCGCGTCGCCGGGATTGCTGACGCAGATCGGCCGGCCGCTGGTGGCGCGGCCGGCGACGGTGTCGATCATCGACGGACCCAGCGCGTTCTTCAGCGCGAGCAGGTTGAACAGGCCGTCGGTGACGGTGTTCTGCTTGTTCTCGCCGTAGAAGTAGCCGGCCTCCCAGTCGAACGGCTTGTCGGCGAAGTTGAGCGTGCCTTCGAAGCCCAGGTTGGTGGCGAAGGTGTCGATGTCCTGGCGGAACGAGCGCCCGCCGGTCTCGATCGCGCGGCGCTGGATGCGCGAGACGGTGGTGCCGAACGGGTTGTACAGGCTGTCCGGGCTGATCGTGACCGTCCGCGGCTGCAGGCCCGCACCCGGGCCGCTGCCGAGCACGATCGGCATCGCCGCCAGCAATTGTTCGGAGCGGCGATTGTTGTAGGTCACGGTGGTCAGGAAGCGCAGGTTGTCGGTGATGTCGAGCGAACCCGAGGCGAACACCGAGCGCCGTTCCTGCGGGGTGATCAGGTAGTTGTTGGGCGCGAAGTTGTAGAGGTCGTCGCCGGTGCGGTTGCGCCAGTTCGTGCCCGACTGGCCGTCGTTGTAGGTGAACTGGCCGGTGGTGCCGTTGGGACGGGTTTCGGGGACCGAGCAGGTGCCGAAGATCGGATCGAAGGTGCCGGTGCACAGGGCGAAGCGGCCGTTGGGCGTGGTCGAACTGCCGAAGGCGTTGCCGGTGCCGTGGACCGGCTCCTTGGAAATCTCGCGGTCGCCGGCCAGCACCGGCTCTTCCTTGACGTAGGCCA
Source organism: Lysobacter sp. Root667 (assembly GCF_001427715.1). Classification (NCBI taxonomy): domain Bacteria; kingdom Pseudomonadati; phylum Pseudomonadota; class Gammaproteobacteria; order Lysobacterales; family Lysobacteraceae; genus Lysobacter; species Lysobacter sp. Root667. Next base: position 6,605 of record NZ_LMHF01000015.1, on the reverse strand, counting down.
GGCCGAGCATCGCGGTCCAGCGGTCGGAGGCGGCGCCGACGGTGAAATCGAACGACTCGCGGTAACCGTCGCCGTCGGCGTAGGTGCCGATGAAGGCGTTGGCTTCGGCGCCTTCGTAGTTCTGGCGCAGGATCACGTTGACCACGCCGGCGATGGCGTCGGAACCGTAGATGGTCGAAGCGCCGTCCTTCAGCACTTCGATGCGTTCGACCGCGGCGGTCGGGATGGTGTTGAGATCGACCACGCCGCCCAGGCCGGCGCCGCCGACCCAGCGCTTGCCGTTGACCAGGACCAGGGTGCGGTTGGCGCCGAGATTGCGCAGATCGACCTGGGTCTGGCCGTCGCCGCCGTTGTTGACGGTGCTGTTGATCGCCGATCCGTTGGCGGTGATGTTCTGGATCACGTCGCCGATCGAGGTCAGGCCCTGCGAGCTGATGTCTTCGCGGCTCAAGGAGAAGATCGGCTGCGAGGTTTCGATGTCGGTGCGCTTGATGCGCGAGCCGGTCACTTCGATCCGGTCCAGGGTGGTCGCCTGGGTTTCTTCCGCGGCCTGGGCGTGGGCCGCCAGCGGCAGCGCCGCGCTGGAAACGGCGGCGCTGGCGAACAGCGCTCGTCGGATGGCGTGACTGAGGGTATGCGAGGGCATTGCGATAACTCCGCTGAGTAAGGGCCATGCGTTGGCCGGCTCAGTGAAATTACGAATCCTTAACTATCGGCGTTGCGCGGTCCGCGACTGAAAAGCTATGCCGGACTCGTGCGGTGACTGCGCGGATGTGGCGATTTGTGTTGACGCTCCCATTGGTCATGTTGTGCCGGCATCATCCCGCCCGATAGATTGGTCGCCGGGCGGATCGGACGCGCCCGCATCCATGGAGCCAATCGGGACCTCCCATGCATCTGCAGCTAGACGGACGCGGCCCGCTGCAAGGCCAGCTGGTGCGCGCGCTCAAGGACGCCGTGCTGTCGGGGCGCGTCGCCCAGGGCGTGCGCTTTCCGCCCACGCGCGCGCTCGCGCAACAGCTGGAGGTGTCGCGCAACACCGTGCTGGCGGCGTATGAGCAGCTGCGCGCCGAGGGTTTTATGCAGGGGCGGATCGGTTCGGGCAGTTACGTCGCCACGCCGATCACTCCGGCTGCGCCGGCGGCCCGGCCGGCCGAACGCGGCCTGGCCCAGACCGACTACATCCGCCGCCTGCGCGCCTGCCACGATCACGCGCACATGCCCGGGCGCCGGGTCGAGGGCGCGCGCTACAGCTTCCAGTACGGCGTGCCGTTCACCAATCCGCTGCTGACTTCGGCCTGGTCGCGCGCGCTGGCGCACTCGGCGCTGTATACGCCGCCGACCTATCCGACCGCGCACGGCAACCCGGCCCTGCGCGCCGCGGCCAGCGAATACATCGCGCACCGGCGCGGCGTGATCTGCTCGCCCGAGGACGTGATCATCGTCGCCGGCACCCAGCAGGCGATGAGCCTGACCGCACGCGTACTGCTCGATCCGGGCGATGCGGCGGTGATCGAGGAGCCGCAATACTTCGCCACGCGCGAAGCGCTGTACACCCACGGCGCGCGCCTGGTCCCGGTCGCGATCGATCGCGAAGGCCTGCGCACCGACGATCTGCCCGACGAACCGCCGCGGCTGATCTGCGCGACCCCCTCGCATCAGTTCCCGACCGGCGCGCTGATGTCGCTGCCGCGACGGCTGGCCTTGCTGGACTACGCCCGCCGCCACGACTGCTGGATCTTCGAGGACGACTACGACGGCGAATTCCGCTACGACGCGCAGCCGCACGCGGCGCTGCGCTCGCTCGACGAATGCGGGCGGGTGGTCTACGTCGGCAGCTTCTCCAAGGTGCTGTTTCCGTCGTTACGGCTGGGCTACATCGTGGTGCCGCCGAGCCTGCGCGACGATTTCATCGCGGCCAAATGGGTCGACGATTTCGGCTCGCCCGGGATCGAACAGGCGGCGTTGGCGCAGTTCATGGCCGACGGCAGTTTCGAGCGCCACCTGCGCCGCACCGGCAAGACCTTGAAGCAGCGCCGCACGGCTTTGCTCGACGGCTTGCGCACGCATTGCGGCGAGCACATCGAGATCGAGGATTCGCATGCGGGCATGCACTTGCTGGTATGGCTGCGCGGGCGCGACGCGGCCCAGGGCGAGGCGCTGATCGCGCATGCGGCGACGCGCGCGCTGGGCTTGTACTCGATCGCGCCGTATTACCTGCATGCGCCGGATCGTGCCGGTCTGCTGATGGGGTTCGGGGCGATGTCGGTGGCGGAGATCGGGGAGGCGGCCAGGTTGTTTGGGGAGTGTTTGAGGGAGGTGGGGGGCGGGTGAGATTGTCTCTGCCTTCTGCCTTCTGCCTTCTGCCTTCTGCCTCTGCCTTCTGCCTTCTGCCTTCTGCCTTCTGCCTTCTGCCTTCTGCCTTCTGCCTTCTGCCTTCTGCCTTCTGCCTTCTGCCTTCTGCCTTCTGCTTTCTGTGGGAGCGGCGTGAGCCGCGATCGCGAATTCCGTTTGCTGCGCTGCTTTCGTTCTTAAGCAACAGCTTCCGCCGCTGCGCGTGCGGGTCTCTTTCTCTTGCCACCCGCCTTGGGGTAGGAGCGGCGTGAGCCGCGACCACGACCTCCGGCTGTCGCGCGAGTTTCGCTGCGGATCGGCTTCGCTTTCTGCTTTTTTGTTTTCTGTGGGAGCGGCGTAAGCCGCGATCGCTAATTCCGTTTGCTGCGTTGGTTTCGTTCTTAAGCAACAGCTTCCGCCCGCTGCGCGAGCGGACCACTTTCTCTTGCCACCCGCCTTGGGGTAGGAGCGGCGTAAGCCGCGACCGCGACCTCCGGCTGTCGCGCGAGTTTCGATGCGGATCGGCTTCGCTTTCTGCTTTTTTGTTTTCTGTGGGAGCGGCGTAAGCCGCGATCGCGAATTCCGTTTGCTGCGTTGGTTTCGTTACTTAAGCCAAAGGCTTCCGCCCGCTGCGCGTGCGGGTCACTTTCTCTTGCTAGCCCAAGAGAAAGTAACCAAAGAGAAGGGCTTGCCTAGACAACCCTCCCGTGCGAGAT
>NZ_LMHF01000015.1:0-3532 GCF_001427715.1 Lysobacter sp. Root667 | reverse complement strand
GCGCGCGTCCTGCGCGCCGCCCTTCGGGTCTGAGTGGGATTAGGCGAGTGCGGCTCAATGGATTCCAATGCCGCGGCAACGGCAACGGCAACGGCAACCGCAAGGCGAATTGCAATTGCAACGGGCTAATTCGCCTCAGACGTTCGGACGAAGACCGGTGGTTGCATAGGATGCGGTGAGCCGCAGGCGAACCGCATCGCGTCGACGCATGATTCCTGACCGCTACCTGCCCCGGGCCTCGCCCAGGCGCAGGCCGCGCACTCGCCTCAGCGCGAAGCCACCGCCGCAACCACGACACCGGCCGTCATCCAGACCCAGTCGGTCGGGCTGTTGGCGAGCTGGGTCAGCAGCCAGGCGTGGTGCGGGCCGAGTTTGAACAGCGAGTCCAGCATGCCCACGCCCAGCGACAGGCCGATCTGGGTCGCGGCGATGCTCCAGCTGTACATGACCACGATCGCGACGGTGCCGAAGACGCCGAGCAGGGCGCGGTGCCGGCCCGGGCGCCAGCCGCCCAGGCGCAGCATCCAGGCCAGGTCGAGGGCGCCGATCACCGTCATCCAGCTGTTCTGGCGGCCGCTGTATAGGCTCAGCAGCAGCCATACCGCGACGAAACCCAGGGTGCCGAGCAGGAACAGCGACCAGGCCAGCGAACGCGACGCCAGCGACCTCGATTCAGGCGCGGCGGGGGCGGGCTGGGCGGGTGCGATCATCTGGGGCTCGGGCGGCGGGGGAATCCAGCCGCACAGCATAGCCGGCCGCGTGGCCGCGGGCAGTGCCTGAAGTCGGCCTGCCGCCGGGGCGGGCGGGCAGGGCGCCTCAGCCCTGCCGGTTTGACGACGCCCCGGCGATGCTGCGATCCACGCCCGGGCCTGGGCCCGGCGCAACCCCCTGATAGACTGCGCGCCTTGTGCGCAAGCGCGGCACCCCAATCTTTCAAGCATGTACTCCCGTAGCAGCGAACCCGTCCGTTTCGAGCGCGATTGCGCCGTCGTCCTTGTGCCGCAGGGCGAACAGGTAACCCTGCCCGCCGGCAGCGTCGGTTACATCACCCAGGCCCTGGGCGGCAGCTATACCGTGTTCGTCGAAGGCAATCTGTTCCGGATCTCGGGCAAGGACGCCGACGCCATCGGCAAGGAACCGCCGGAACCGCTGGAACTGCCCGCGGGCGCCGACGACGAGGCGGTAGAGCAATTGGTGTGGAAGCAGCTGCGCACCTGTTTCGATCCGGAAATCCCGATCAACGTGGTCGACCTGGGCCTGGTCTACGAAGCTCTGATCAAGCCCCGCGACGACGGCCAGCGCACGGTCGAAGTGCGCATGACCCTGACCGCGCCGGCCTGCGGCATGGGCGACATCCTGGTCGACGATGTGCGCAGCAAGCTGGAAATGATCCCGACCGTGGCCGAGGCCGACGTGGAGCTGGTGTTCGACCCGCCGTGGGGCCGGCATATGATGTCCGAGGCCGCGCGCCTGGAAACCGGCATGTTCTGAGCGCGCCCGTCCGCGTGTGCGCCGCTATCGCAAACCCCGGCTTCGGCCGGGGTTTTTGTTTAGGTCCGCTGGAAATCGAGCGCATTCCGCGATCCGCAGAGTGGTTCGCGCGGCGGCAGCGGGCGGCTGACCGTCGATGCCTGTCAGGCCCGATGCGCCGGCAGTCGGACCTGGCGACGCAGGCGGGGCGGCCCGGAGCTTGCGGCGGTTTTTCACCAGGCGATAAACGCAACCGTATGTGAAAATTTGTGATGCGAGCCACACAAATAGCGGCGTGATCGGGGGTTAGCGCATTGTTCGTGCCGGAGTCGGCTCCTTAGCGTGGATGGCGTGCGGCGGAGTGCCGCACGAAACGTGTCGTCCCGGGCTCTGGCCGCAACGCGGCAATGCATGCGGAGACCAGCGGGGCGATTCCTGCCGCATTCCTGCGGCGTATTCGGTTTCCATCTCGGGGGTTTCAAGGATGTCCATTTCCAATCACGGCCGCGTTCGCGTCCACGCGCTGGCCGCCGCCACCGCGGTCGCGCTGACCAGCTTGTGCGCCGCGCCGGCCTTCGCCGGCCGCATGAGCGTGTCCGGCCTGCAGGCCGAAGGCAGCTACGACCAGTTCATCGTGAAGTACAAAGACGCGGCGGCCGAGCGCAGCAGCGCGAGCGCGTTGCAGTCTTCGCTCAGCGGCGCCGCACGCGCGCTGCCGGCGGTGTCCGGCAAGCACCTGGGGCTGAAGCAGCTGCGCCGCATGGCGCTGGGCGCGGACGTGGTGCGCAGCGACCGCAAGCTCAATCGCTCCGAAGCCGAATCGCTGATGCGCCAGATCGCAGCCGATCCCAACGTCGAATACGTCGAACCCGATCTGGTCATGCAGGCCCTGGCGACGCCCAACGACCCGCGCTACAACGAGCAGTGGCACTACGCCACCAACGCGACCGGCGCCAACGTGTCCAGCGCCTGGGACACCTCCACCGGCACCGGCGTAGTCGTCGCGGTCATCGACAGCGGCCGTCTCGCCCATACCGATCTGGATGCCAACACCCTGACCGGCTACGACTTCGTGACCTCGACCACCACCGGCAACGGCGGTTCGGGCGACGGCAACGGCCGCGACGCCGATCCGACCGACGCGTCCAACGTCAAGCACGGCACCCACGTGGCCGGCACCATCGCCGCGGTCACCAACAACAGCGTCGGCGTCGCCGGCGTGGCCTACAACGCCAAGGTCGTGCATGCGCGCGTGCTCGGCAACGGCGGCTACGGTTCTACGTCCGACATCGTCGACGCGATCACCTGGGCGTCGGGCGGCACCGTCACCGGCGTGCCGGCCAACGCCAACGTGGCCGAGGTCATCAACCTCTCGCTGGGCGGCACCGGTGCCTGCGGCCTGAGCTACCAGAACGCGATCACCGCCGCGATCAACCGCGGCACCACCGTGGTCATCGCCTCCGGCAACAGCAACAGCGACGTGTCGAATTTCTCGCCGGCCAACTGCCCGGGCGCGATCTCGGTCGCCTCCAGCGATATCAACGGCAACCGCGCGTGGTACTCGAACTACGGCGCCACCATCGACATCACCGCGCCGGGCGGCGAAACCTGCTCGCCGCTGGTCGAGTTCCTGGCGCTGGGCGAGTCCACCTCGGGCAAGTGCCAGCAGAACCACGAAGCCAACGGCATCCTCTCCACCTACAGCGGCAACGGCTATTTCTTCAACCAGGGCACCTCGATGGCCGCGCCGCACGTGGCCGGCATCGTCGCCCTGATGCAGGCGGCGGCGCCGTCGCCGAAGACCCCGGCCCAAATCCAGACCATCCTGGCCAACACCGCGCGTCCGATCACGGCCGCCAAGTGCCCGGGCGGTTGCGGTCCGGGCCTGGTCGACGCGGCCGCGGCGGTGCTGGCTGCGCAAGGCGGTGGCGGCAACGCCGCACCGGTGGCGAACTTCACGTCCTCGGCCAGCGGCCTGACGGTGGCGTTCACCGACTCGTCGACCGACAGCGACGGCAGCATCGTCTCGCGCAGCTGGAACTTCGGCGACAGCACCACTTCG
>NZ_LMHF01000014.1:437301-486155 GCF_001427715.1 Lysobacter sp. Root667 | reverse complement strand
ATCGAGCGCCTGGTGATCGTCAAGCCCGACCAGATCTTCTCGCGCCGCCTGCTCGAGATCAGTTCCGACGCGATCGTCGCGACCCTGGGCAACGTCGGCTATGCGTTCGCGCAGGTCAATCCGATCCCGGACGTGGACCGCGAAGGCAAGACCGTGGCCATCAACATGCAGGTCGTGCCGGGCCCGCGCGTCAACGTGCGCCGCGTGGTGTTCAAGGGCAACACCCGCACCGGCGACGAGGTCATGCGCCGCGAGATGCGCCAGTTCGAAGGCAGCTGGTACTCGCAGGCCGCGATCGACCGTTCCAAGATCCGTCTGCAGCGGCTGGGCATCTTCGAAACCGTCGAAGTGGACAAGACGCCGGTAGCGGGCAGCAACGACCAGGTCGATGTCACCTACATGGTCAAGGAAGCGTCTTCCGGCGAGTTTCAGGTCGGGCTGGGCTATTCCCAGGACGACGGCGCCACCCTCACCTTCCAGATATCCCAACGCAACTTCCTCGGCACCGGACGCAGCCTGTCGATGAAGGCCGTACGCAACAGCAGCGACGAGCAGTACGCGTTCTCTGTCGCCGAGCCGTACTTCTCCGATACCGGCATCGGCCTGAACTACGGCGCCAGCTGGGCTCGCACCTACCAGGACAGCGACGACGACAGCAGCTACGACTCCGAGCAAGGCACACTGAACCTTACGACCATCCTGCCGCTGTCGGAGGACAACACTTTCTCGCTCGGCGTCAGCCTGGAGACCCGCACCCTGTACCTCACCGAGGGTTACTACCCACCGTCGTACCTCGACTTTCAGAACAAGCTCGGCAGCAATCAAGTGGATACCTGGAGTCTGCGCACAAGCTGGTCCAGCGATTCGCGCGACAGCTACCTGACCCCCACCCGCGGCACCTACCAGCGCATCGGCGCCGAGATCGCCCTACCGGGATCGGACGTCACCTATTACCGCCTGGACTACGACTTCAGCCGCTATTGGCGCATGGGGCCGCTGCTGATGCTGACCCGTGCCGAACTCGGCTACGGCGACACCTACGGCGATGGCGACGAAATCGGCTATCCGTTCTTCAAACGCTACTACGCAGGCGGCGTGCGTTCGATCCGCGTGTTCACCGACAACTCGCTGGGGCCTTGCGAATACGTGACCGCCTACGACGAATGCCGTCCCTCCGGCGGCACGGTCAAGACCTTGGGCGGGCTCGAGTTCTCCATACCCGGCCTGCTCGGCAAGGCCGGTAACAGCGGCACCCAGCTGGCCCTGTTCGTCGATGCCGGCAACGTCTTCGCCGACACCTCCAGCGTGGATGCTAACGAATTCCGCGTTTCGGCCGGCCTCTCGCTGTTGTGGCGCTCGCCGATGGGTCCGATCGCAATCAGCTACGGCCTGCCGCTGCGTAGCGAAGAGGACGACGAGATCGAACGGCTGCAGTTCACGTTCGGAAGCCAGTTCTAGGCAGCGAAGGCAGTGCGGGCAGGCTCGGATCGCCGCGCGCCGACACCTGGCAATGCCAGGCAGACCGGGACATGGACATCCATTGGGTGCCGAAGGCGGCGGCCAGGCGCCCGCCCAGGATGAGGTCGGGGTCGGTCTGCTGGTGCCTCCGCCGTTGCTTCATCGATGGCGATGCGGGTCGGCGCTCGGACGCGTGTAGCGCACGGATGTCAGCCGGTGTCACGCACGGGTGGCGGCTTCGTAGAGTCTCGCGATCACTTCGCTACCTGCAGCAGCCGCCTCTTCATCGGAAGGGGCGAACTCGGTCACGGTGAGGCCGACCACGTCGGCTTCGCGCGCGATACGGCCGACCAAGGCAATCGCGTCTTCGACCCCGAGACCGCCGTCGGTGTAGGCGAGATAAGGAAACTCGCGCGGATCGAGCACATCCAGGTCGAAATGGATATGCACGGGCCCGCGGATGGACTCCTGCGGATCCAGCCGCTTCAGACCCAGTTCGCGCTGCAAGGCCCAGTCGCCGTCGTCGCCGACCCGGATACCGAAATAGCGGAAGCGGGCCGGATCGATCGGGGCGCCCAGAAAGGGCCGCATCGGCTCGGGCGCGCGCCCCAGGATCGCGCTCACCGGCATGCCATGGAAATTGCCGCTGGGCGAGGTCTCGGGCGTGTTCGCGTCGAGATGGGCATCGATCCAGATCACCTGCAGGCCGGGATGCAGCCCGCTCAGATAATCGATCACCGCGACGTCCACGGCGCAATCGCCGCCGGCGGTCAGCACGCGCCTGGCACCGGAGCGCGCGAGTATCTCCTGAGCGCTGCGGAACTGCGCGAAGATCGCCTCCCAGCGCAGGACACCGTGAGCGATATCCGCCGTGTCGTCGCTCAAGGGCACCCGGACCAGCGGCGCGTATCGCCCGCATACCTCGGCGGCCGCGGCAGCGCCGCGCGGCAGGTGCTCGTGCCGGCCCGATCCCTGCCACTGCGGGTAGGCCAGGCTGAGGTCGAACGGCTGCTGGGAGGATGGCATCTGCTTCGCGCTCCATTGGACCGTGACTTCGGCTCATTCGAGCCGAAGTCGCTTAACGACTCGGCTTAAGTTTAAGCAGTCGGGCACCGACCATGTCGATGCCGCTGTTTCACCCCAAACGCATGGACAACTCGACATCCTCGCCGAACGGCGTGGACAGGTAACCGTTCGCGGGCGAGCGCACGTGCGCGAGATAGTCGGGGCTGTAGTCGGCGTTGTCGGCGACGATCAGCGCACCCGGCCTGAGGCGGCTCTCTACCAGGCTCAGTACCTCGGGATAGAGCGCCTTGGCGCCGTCGAGCAGCAACAGGTCGATCGTTTCGGGCAGATCGACGCTCAGCGTCCGCAGCGCATCGCCTTCGCGGATCTCCACCAGGTCGATCAGGCCGCCGGCCGTCAGGTTGTCCCGCGCGCGCGCCACCTTGGACGGCTCGAACTCGGTGGTGATCAGGCGACCGCCGCCGTTGTCGCGCAGGGCCGCCGCCAGATGCAGGGTGGAGATGCCGAACGAGGTGCCGAATTCGACGATCGTGCGCGCGCCGCAGCCGCGCGCCAGCATGTAGAGCAAGGTCCCCGTTTCCCGGGAGACCGGGAGCGCGAGATCCTTCATGCGCCCGTAGTAATCGAGGTATTCGGTCTTGCTTTGCATCAGGCGCTCGCGCTCCTGGCGGGAGAGCGCGGCCACCACGGGGCTGGTCGCCGGCGATGCCGCGTCGGCGGCTGCGAACAGACGGTCCAGCAGGGGAGCAATGGGGCTTGAAGTCAGGGTGGTCATGTGGGGTTTCCGATAAGAAAGCGCGAATCTTCGCGCCGGACTAGAATGCGACTGATTCGTCATATTCGCTATTCGCATTGCGCACACCGCCATGGCCGACCGTCGAAAACACAAGATTTCCCTGCGAAAACAGCCCAAACAGGCGCGCTCGAACGAGCTGATCGCCGCCGTCCTGGAAGCGGCGGTTCAGGTTTTGGAGAAGGAAGGCGCCTCGCGTTTCACCACCGCGCGGGTGGCGGAGAAGGCCGGCGTCAGCGTGGGCTCGCTGTACCAATACTTCCCGAACAAGGCGGCGATCCTGTTCCGGCTCCAGAGCGACGAATGGCTGCAGACGGCCGAGCTATGGGCCCGCATCCTCGCGGATACCGAAAGGCCCGCGCTCGAACGACTGCGCGCCCTGGTCCACGCCTTCATTCGTTCGGAGTGCGATGAAGCCAAGATACGCGTGGCCCTCAGCGACGCCGCCCCGCTCTATCGCGATGCGCCCGAAGCGCGCGACGCCCGGACGTCGGCGGAGCGCGCGTTCCAGGCCTTCATGCGCGAGGCGCTGCCCGACGCGTCGGCAGCGACGCGCACCCTGGCTGGCGACCTGATCACGACCACGCTCAGCGCGGTGGGGAAGCGTTTTTCGGAAAACCCGCGCACACCCGCGCAGATCGAGGCCTATGCCGATGCCATGGCCGATATGTTCTGCGCCTACCTTGAGGGGATCGAGCAGGGCTGAGAGCAGCGAAGGCCAGGAGGCCCAGGTCGTCATGGAACGGGAAAGAAATGCAAAACGCTCGTCCTTCCGTGGTCCGCCTAAGTCCCTCTTCGGTCTTACCCGATAGCAATCGTCTTAGCGCCTGAGATAGGACCATGCTCTAGTCGAAAGCCACGGAGCCGTCGCGGCCGAGAGGCGACATGGCACCGCAGGCGCAACCGCAAAAGAATGCGCAACTTCCGAGCACCACCTACGATCCGCCATGACCCTATCCCGCCTCGACCCCAAACTCGTTTTCGCCTGGCAGGCCGCGCATTCCATCGCCCGCAATTCCCCGCCCCCCGTCCACGACCGCGGCGGCTTCCGCGTGGACACCCACTCGGAAAAGGAAATCAAGCGCTGGGTATTCCCGCAGCTATGCGATGGGCTGCGCGCCATCGCACAAGACATTACGGCGCCACGGAATTACTTGAAGCTGTGCGGCTCCGACGAGGAACTGCGCAGCGCATTGCCGGCGCGCTGGGAGGTTCAGCCGACTAACTACTTCATGACCGCGACAGCGGCGACCCCCGACGCAAAGCCACTGCCGGACGGCTATAGGATGGAGCTTCATCGAACCGGCCCCGTCGCCCGAGCCAGCATCATCGCGCCGAATGGCGACCCGGCCGCGAGCGGATGCATGGCGGAAACCGCGAATATCTGCATCTACGATCGAATCGAAACCGCGCAGGACCACAGGCGTAAAGGCTTGGGTGCCGCGGTGATGATCGCTCTTGCAGCCGCGCGAAGATCCCTTGCAAGCCCGCAGCTTCTGGTTGCGACAGCAGACGGCCGCAGCCTCTACGCGAACCTGGGCTGGACGGTGCTTGCGCCATTGGCCGCTGCGACCATTCCGGAAAGTTGAACCGGGTGCTGGATGGCCGATGTTCGGAGTGCGATGTCGCCAAGATACGCGTGGCCTTCAACGATGCCGCCCCGCGCTATCGCGATGCGCCCCAAAGCGCGCGACGCCCGGACGTCGGCAGAGCGCGCGCTCCAGGCCTTCATGCACGAGGCGCTGCCCGCCACAGCGACGCGCGCCCTCGCTGGCGGCTTGCTGCGCTTAGCACCGAGAAGTTCGGGGACGACTGAATCCGCCAGGGGCGGTTTGGCTCTCATAACGAAGGCTATCTTCTTTATCATCAGCGAGCGCGGACAGGAAGGCTGCAACCGCTGTAGTGGACCCAGCACTTAACTGCTTGTGATTCTTCACAGCGTGCTTTTCCCGTGGCAATAGCCTGCTCTTCGTATGGCGCCCTCTCCATGAATACCTGAGTTCCGTTCGCCACGACCGCGGCGCATTGATTCCGAAAGGTCATGTCAAGCGCGCATGACTTGCTACCGGTTCGCGCGCATTTCGCCAGCGCAGCCTTCTTTGCTTTACGCTCACTGTCGATTCCGGTGACGATGCCGAACGAGCCTGCTTCGTCCGAAGCAATAGCCCCCCATCGAGTTCGCCAGCTTGGGGCCTGCCGTTCGGTCGGAATGGGTGCGCAACTCGCCATTGATTGCGCGGAACCCTCAGGGGCGGACGCATTGCCTGGCATTTGACCGGGCGGGCACCCCGCCTCAGCGTGGACGGCGGTTGAAGCCATCAAAGCAATTGCATAGGCACATGGAATTAGACCGCGCACAATCACTCCTTACGAACCTCTTCAGAGGTCTTGATTCGATTCTCGTGAATGGGAGTTCCAGTCGGGCTGGACCTGTCCATATGGCTGAGGCGCGAGGTCTTTGCCGGAAGGCTATCTGACTCCGTCAATCGCGGAGCAGTTCGGCCATGGACACTTGCTGTTTCAGTGGGCGCTCCTGCTTGGCCGAAACGGCCGAATGCCGAGTTGCTCATGACGTTACCGATCTGTCCTTGGAAGAAATGCGCAGCCATCGGCGGAACCGCGATGATCAGCACAGTCATGATCATCCCCACACTGCCTTGCTGCATGGCCTGACTGGCGATGCCTTCGGCGCTGGCCCCGGGGATATTGATCAGCTTGCCCAGCCACATGAACGTTGCGATGCGAACCGTCATATCGAGAAGGAGGTTGGCCACAAAGCTGAGAACTGCCAAAGAAAACAGCGTGCCCAAGCCGTACTTCAGCCAGCTTGTAAACATGGATTTCGTAGCGGGAAACGCCAATGAAAAAATGAATATTGGCCCCAGCCCGATCCACAGATTGATCGCAAACGTCCAAAGCAACAGCATGCACCCGGCCGCTATGGCAGGACCTGCGGAACCGATAGTCGCCCACGTCTTCGCCGATCGCTTCTCCTCCAGCAACTCCGGATCCGCCTCCAGAAGCTGAACACCATCGATGGCTGTCATGGCGAGTTGGACGACGGCGAGGGATTTGTCGATGCTGTTAGCGGTGGACTGGCCATCCTTTCCCGTGACCAACTGATGAATCGCCCTGTCCATATCCTGAGTGAGGAAGGAATTCAGAGGGATGTTATTCACTGCCATCGTGGTCGCGATGCCGAAGATCAGGGCAATCCTCGTCCCCTGCAGGATCGTATCCATCATCGATTCTCGGGCGCCGCAGAGGATTCGATAACCTTGGAAGAGCAGCCAGAGCGTGACCAGGCTTAGGCCGATACCGCCAACTAGCGACATCGACCGCCCCATGAGCGCGAGACCGAAGTCTTCGACCCTGGTCGTAATCCATCCGCTGATGAGGCGGAAGAGCGCGTAGTCGGAAAGGCCGCTCTGCGACGAAGGCGACAGCCAATTCAGCAGATCGAAGGGAGCGTTCAACAAATCCATTGCGATGAGCCGCCTAGAAGATAGATGGAGGGCTCACTGGCCCAGAGCTGACTTGACCACGTCAGTGGGAACGATGCCGTCCAACGCCCCCCTCTTACCGCGAATGGCGCGCTTGGCTAAACGGGTGTGATCCCACTTGAGCGCTTCGATATAGTCGTCGTAGGCCTTCATCCGCGCCTGCCAGTAATCAAGCTCCAGTTGGTTCCGCGCCACGAAGCGGTAGGCCTCGTTATCGTTGGCTGCGAGGGCCCCCGGACTGTTGCGGACGCTGTCGCGCTGACTCTCGATCTGGGCGAACTCGCGGCTGCGTTGCATGAGCGTGCGCAGCATGCTTACCGACTCGTTGTATTTGGCGTTCTCGGCGTACACGAGCCGTTGGCAAATGGCCTGCTGCTCGTCGACCACGTTACCGTCGAGTCTCGGCATGGCCTGACGGAACGCGCTGGTCAGTTGGTCCCGGATGCCTCGGCCAGGCCCTGGGCACATGTCTTCCATACCGTAGTCCTGCGGACGGGGCGGAAAGCTGTCCTCCATTCGCGCCTGGCCGAAGTTCATGCGCTGCAGCTTGATCAGTTGCTGCTGATAGTGGCTGGCCGTTTCCTGCCAGCGCTGGGCATTCTTTCCGAACTCGGCCGCATCCTTGGCGATCTGCTGGAGCTTGGCGGCATAGTTGACGGGGTCGCTGACGATCATTTGGGCGCTGGCCTGGCCTGCCCAAAGCACCGTCAGCAAGGTCGCGACGACGGCAGCCTTCCTGATGGAGCGACGACCCACTCTGCTGCGATGCTTCATCCCTGTTCCCTGGTCACGCGGCCTTGAAAGCCTTTTCGCCACTCTGAACGTTCGGCACCTGCCGGGACATTCAAGCGCCTATCGTTCGACGCGCGATGCGGCGCTTTCGCCGACGGTACTGCATGGAAAATGGCCGGTGCAATGCCGTTCTTTTTACATTCCTCTTAAAGACACAGTTCGAGTGCAATTACTGAATCCATGGTCAATCCTTCGTAGGGATAGGATGTGCCATCGGACGTTCACTTCAGTCCCCACGGCCCGACCGACGCCGGTTGCGACAAACAAAAAAGCCCCGGCAATGGCGGGGCTTTTCGGTGCCAGCTAGCATTCAGTTCAACCTTGGCTCCGGCGGCGCCGTTGACTGGGTCGACCCACGGTTGAACTACGCCGACAGCATCTGCCGCAGTGCGTCCAGGCCCGCGCCTTTGCCAGCGATCTTCAGGAAGGCATAGCCCTCCTTCAAGGCGTTGCTCATCGGATCGCTGCCCAGGGGCATTTCGCAATCTCGCATGCACTCATGCAGGCGGCTTAGGCGCAACAGGCGGGACGCAGAGCGTCCAGGGCCGTCAGGTCGCTTGTCAGAAGACACTCTGATCCGAGTTTCGCTGACCCTTGTTCCGCTCCTCAAGAAGCATCTAACTGCTTGAGCTGTGGAAGGGCATTCCGCCCTTGTTTTCCGCTGCAGCCTTTAGGACAGCCGCCGCACTGCCTCGCACACCAAAGCAGCACGCCGGCGCGTCGTTTTACCGACGGGTGCGCCGCGAGCGTCTTCCCTCGCTGCGATTCGCGGTCGCGCGACTTTGCACGAACTCCGGGAAGGTCTCCGCTAGCGGCGCCGTGTCCGGCAAGACGTAGAACACCCCGCCGCGCTCGAACGTCGGCTGGATGATCTGCTCGTAAAACTCGGGCGAGACGTTGATGCAGCCGTGCGTGACGCGGTTGTCGTCCGGCTCAGGCGATGCAAGGCGTTCGGGGCGCCGCTCGGCCGGGACGCCGGTAGCGGTAGGGTGAAGGGAGATCGCGGAATCGTAGTCCACCCACAGCACGCGCCCAGCGTCGATCGACGGGCCGAAACCGCCCACAAAGCGACCTGCAGGCGTCGTGCGATCCCGGCCCGGAATTTCGCGAAGCGCCAGACCGGCGATGCCCGGGGCCGTATGATCGCCGACCGCCGAGCCAATCAGCGCAGGCGCCGCGCCGCGAAGCCGGCCATCACCGCCGAACACCAGGATCTGCGCAGCGGCCTTGTCCAAGATCGCGAACGGATAGCCATGGCTGTCCTTGGTTGCGACAGCCCAGCCCGCTAGCGCAATCACCGTGTCGGACACTTCTTGTCCTGGCGGAAGTTGGTCGACGGCGGCCACCCGTTGCGCGGCGGCCTCCTCGGCACTGGCCACGCCGACGTTCGCGAACGCCATCGCCAGTACCAGCGCGCCACAAGCGGCCCGGATCGCAGAGTGTTTACACGTACGGATGGGACGATTCCTTAGAACGAAAGACTGTGTGAAGAAAGGAAACCGGCGGCCAGCAAAGGCCACCGGGTCCTGGGTTCAAAACGTTCGTCACAATTGCGCGAGCGCAATTAACCGCGCGGCGAGCGGCGCGGCGCGCTTTCGAGCCGCTGGATGCGGCCTTCCATCTGATCCAGCCGCTGGTTGGCCTGCTGCGCGGACTGATTGGCGGATTCGGCGCTCTGGGCTGCGCCCTGCACCTTCGAGTCGAGTGAATCGAGGCGTGAGTTGATGCCGGCGAACTCTTCTTTGTAGGTGGCGCAGCTGGCAAGGCCGAGGGTTGCAACGAGCGCCAAGCCGAGCGTACGCGCCGTCATCAGATGTTGTTTGTTCATAAACATGCCAATCCTCCTTCGTCTGGGTTACCGGAATATAGCGGCCTTTTCGCCGGCGTCACCAGCCGCCTTCAGCTAACGTTTTGGTACATGGAGGGACTGTGAAGATGCGACAACCAATGAGCTTGACACAGCAATCACCGGGAAAATTCGCAGCATTTGATCGGCCATCACAACTTGATGCGCAGCTTGGTCACACCCAAGGTGAACAGTAGATCGCAAGAAGCGAACCGTTTTTGCGCCGACCGATTGTCACAGAGGCCTTCGACTCTCCCTATTCATCTGCGAGGAAAGCCGTACCGATCCCTTCACTGCGTCCAAGCAGCCGACATGGTCTCTTCGGCATCACTACCGCACCGCGCGCGATGTCCGCGTGAGGTCGGAAGCGCTCCATCGCCCTACCCCACAAGCAAACAGCCCCGCCTGAGCGGGGCTGTTCTCGTTCGCGGCGGGTGCCGGCCTTACAGCGGTATGTCCACCGGCGACGCTGCCTTGCTGGGGCTGCGGTTGAAACGTGCCGACAGCATCTGGCGCGGGCCGTCCAAGCCCTCGCCCTTGCCGGCGATCTTCAGGAAGGCATAACCCTCCAGCGCGTTGGTCATCAGGTCGCTCCCCAGGGCCATCTCGGAATCCTGCATGCGTTCGCTCAGGCGCATCAGGCGCTGCGCTCGCGGCCGCAGGGCGTCCAACGCGGTCAGGTCCCGGTGCAGGTTGGCGACCTCGAAGTTACGCGGCATGATGCCCGGGTTCTCGCTCAGCACGTGCACCGCCTGGCGGCAGAACGCTTCGGACTTGTCGCCCATCTTGGTCAGCTGCCGGCGCTGGTCCGGCGTCAGCGCGACCAATCCCTTCAAGTGGAGTTCCAACTGATTCAATGCCTCGTCAATGGCGGCGAGCGACTCGGCCGGCAATTGCAGATCGATCAGGTTCTGGCTCATGTCCCGTCCTTAGCTGTCTGTGGAATCACGCCGGCTCAACGACCGGCCAGCGCAGATTAGGACGGCGCTCGCGTGCCTTGCTGTGCGGATCGCGAAGCGTTTTGGTGCAATCGCGAAAGTTTGCACCCCGCGCGTGACTCACCGCACCAAAGCTACGCCCAAAAGAACTCAGTCGCGACACTTTTTTGCCCGACCGCAACGCGCAGTGCCTTGCACTCGCCAGGCACGCAGGCCGGCTCGCAAACCCTTTTGAATCAAGCGCAAAACTTTTTGCCCGACGCGACCACGCGAAGGCCCGAATGTTGGGCTCTGAGCTCAGCGAATTCTGGGTGCGAATTGCAGCAATCGAAAGTCGGCACTGTACGAACGAAAGAACGTGCTCGAAGGCCGGGATGCGCGAAGTGGCGCCTGGGACTTAGAGACTCGCGGATGGGACACGGCGGCCGGAGGGCTGGGCGGAAAGACCCGAGGCCCCTCAAGGAGCGAAGTGTTTGGAGCGCTATGATTTGTAGCTGCCACGCAAATCTACGGCATCACCGGCATCGGGCACTGACGATCCACGCCCGCGAGTCGAACCACACGCCTCCATCCCGGTAGTGCCCGGCGACGATCTCGCGCAGCCGCGCACGCTCGCGTTCGGCAGCCTCAGCGTCCAGCGACTGCAAGACCTGCTTCGTGGCCTGGAATTGCCCGATCCATTCCAACGCGGCCCCGACGCTGTCGCCGTAGTAGACGGGCTCGTGCACGTCCTGGAAGCTCGCATCGGCGAACCCGGCCGCATCGAGAATGCGCTCCGCGGTGGCCGGATCTGCGAGCGAAAACGCGGCGGTGGATTGCGCCTGGGCGCCATGGACCGCGGTGGACCACTCGTTGGCCTCGCGCGCTTGCCAGACCATCATGACCAGACGGCCGTCATCGGTCAGCGCGCTGCGGATGTTGCGGAACGCGGCGATGGGGCTGGCGAAGAACATGGTGCCGAAGCGGCTGATCGCGACGTCGAAGCCCCGGGCGGGGAACGGATACGTTTGCGCGTCGCCCTGCTCGAAGCGCACGTTGCCCAGGCCTTGCGCTGCGGCGAGTTCGCGCGCGCTGGCGATCGCCGGCGCCAGCGGGTCGATGCCCAGCGCGCTGCCAGCCGCGGCGGTGCGCGCCGCGTCGCGGGTGGTCTGGCCGGCGCCGCAGCCGATGTCCAGCACGCGCTCGTGGCTGGCGATGGCGCAGGCGCGGTGGAACGCGCGGTTGTGCAGGTGGAGCTCGGCGTCGAAGTCGACGGCGCCCGTCTTCGGGCGCCCGTCCGGCGACGAGGTTTCGGGAAACTTCATGGCTCCTCCGCTCGCTATCGGCCCTGGGTTGGCCGCGGTGAAACCCTAGCATCGCAACCCGTGCGAGGCCACGACGCTTCGCACCATGGCGCTGGGCCGGTCGACTGGCCGGACTTTGCGGCTGTGGGCCGCGACCAGGCCGAGCGACGGCTGTCGGACGTATTCGCCGAGGCGGAATGCAGACGGCACGCGGCCCTATCGTCGGAATACGGCGCCGCCGACGCTCGTCTTGTTGGGCGCCTCATGGGCTCCTAGGATCGAGCCGGACCCGCTTGAGGGATAACGATGGACCGTCGCCCTGCCCTTGCCGCAGCACTCGCCCTGGCGAGCATGCTCCCGCCGAATGCGGCGTTCGCGACCGAGAGCGTGCCGGAAACGAACGTGGTCGTCAGCAAGTCCACGTTCAAAGGCACGTGGCCCCTGCCCTTCGACCGGGCGACGCTGACCTGCCGCCCGAAAGGGTATGCGAACACGATCGCCACGCCCCAGGGCGCGTTCGCCTTGAACGAGGCCGCGCAGGCGCGGGGATTGCCCGCGCTGCACGCCTTGCTGCTGAAGGGCAAGGCAGCGTCCGGCCGCAAGGCCGATCTGGACGGATTCGCCGGCGCGATGGACGCCCTCTGCTCGAAGCGCTGGTCGCGTCCTTGAGGGCGAACGCAGGGACTGCGTGATTGCTTCGGTCGTCGGATTGAAGGGCTGAGATGCCGCGGCGCACGGCCCCGCCTGCAGGGCCGGCGCCACAACACAAACAGTCCGCTCAACGACTGAGCGGTATCTCCAGGTAGCCATCTCCGTACCACTTCACCCGCACCGGTTCGCCGGCATCGGCCACGGTCTCGTCGGACACGGCTTTGCCGCTGCCGTAGTTGATCTGCTGCTGCGGGTTGCGCAGCACGCTGACCACGGCGACCAGGCGGCTGCCGGCCTGGAAGCGGCGGCTGGTCAGGCGGCCGCTGCTGAAATCCAGCTGCGTGCGCCGGTCCGGCGTGAGCAAGGCGCGCTGCGAGAGGTCGGCGATGTAGCTGGCGCGCGACTGGTAGCGCGACAGTTCGAAATACTCGCCCTGGGCCGAGAGTTCGTACAGGCCGATGTTGAGGTCGAAGTCGCGCTTGTTGACGGCCAGGTCGAGGCGGCCGGAGAACAGGCCGCTGAACTCGCCGGCCTGGGCGAAGGGTTCGCTGACGAACACCAGGCTGTCGGCGGTGTCGATGACTTTATCGACGATACCGCCGCCGGGCACGATGCGGTCGGCGTCGCTGCGGACGCGCATGTCCAGGGTCTGGGTGACGTAGGCGTCGTGGCCGGGCGATTGCGCCAGGAATCGGTAGCGGCCGCCCTCGCCTGCCGGGCCGAAGTGGAAACGCTGGCGGCGTTCGCCCATCGCGGCGAGCGACGGGGCGTGCTTCCAGGTATTGCTGCCCATCACCTGGTAGTTGATCCGGTCCTGCAGCAGCGCGGGCTTGGGTGCGCCCTTGAACACGTAATTGAACCACTGGTAGCGCAGTTCGCCGACGTCCAGTTGCGCGACCGGATCCAGCTTGTAGCCGCGCAGCCAGTCGCCGGTGGCGACGGTGCCGCGCTGGCCGCTGAGGTGGTTGTAGGGGCCGACGACCAGGTAGTGCTCGGCCTGCGGGCGGTAGCGGTAGTGCTCGCGCAGGTAATACAGGGCGCCGATCTGGGCGCCGTCGTAGTAGCCGGTGGTGGTGAGCACCTTCAGGTCGAGGTCGGCGAACTCCTCGCGGTACGGGATCATGTCCTGCCAGTAACGGTCGTAGTCGGGGTGGTCCAACCAGCGCATGTAGAACGGGTTGGGCACGCCGTCGATCTTTTCCAGATCGCGGTAGGCGCGCCCGCTGACATACCACTGGCGATACATGCGCTGCCAGCGCGCGTCGTCATCCATGGGCGCGTTGTCGACGCTGCGGTTGTTGGACACGTAGAACGGCCAGTAGTACTGGAAGCCGTAGGTGATGCCGCCTTCCATCGGCACGTCGATGCCGGGCGCGCCGGTGACGGAGGGCATCAACGCCTTGAGCGCCTTGGGCCGGTGCTTGGCCGTGGCCCATTGGGTGAAGCCTTCGTAGCTGCCGCCGTACATGCCGACGCGGCCGTCGCTCCAGGGCTGGGCCGCGATCCAGTCGATCAGCGCCGCCGAATCGCGGCCGTCGTGTTCGTACGGCACCGGCTTATCGGGGCTGCAGGCCTTGCCGCGGCTGGTGCCGCCGACGCCGACGTAACCGTTGGAGGCCGAGCGCCGGGCCTCGTTGAGCAGGGACACCGGGTCGGCGTAGATGGTGAAGTTGAGCAAGGTCGGCAGCTTCGCCGGCGCGCTGCGCTGGCGCACGACCAGCGCGCACACGGTCGCGCCGTCGGGCGTGCGCACGGCGATGTCGCGATCGATGGTGTAGCGACGGCGGTCGTCGGCGGCGACCAAAGTCGGCAGCAAGGTCTCGAAGCCGGTGTAGACCTGTTCGATCTGATACGCGCGCACCAGCGCCAGGGCGGCGTCGCTGTCGAGCGTGGCTTTGCCCTTGTGCGCGACCAGCGCATCGGTCAAAGCGCGACGCTGGCGCGCAGGATCGGCGGTGTCCAGGTTCAGCACCCGCATCGCCACGCCCGAGGCGCGGTCGTCCATGGGCGCGACGATCTGCGCGAAGGCGCGCTCGACCGCGGCCTGGAAGCTCAGGCCTTCGCTCGCCTGCAGCGCCTTGGCGCGCGCGTAGAGCTCGTATTGGGCGAAGTTGGGACGCACCGGGACCGGCCCGGTCGCGGGCGATGCGGTACGGATCTCGGCCAGCGTGGCTTCAGCCTGCGCGTATTGGCCGGCGACCAGTTGCAGGCGGAAGCGGCTGTTGAAGTAGCGGGCGCGGTCGTCGTCGCGGTAGTCGGCGAGCACGCGCTGCGCCAGCGCGGGCATCGCCGCGTCCAGCGCGGCGCGGTCGTCGATGGCGGCGGCCGGGAAATCGTAAGGGGCCGCGGCGAACGCGGGCGCGGCGGCGAGCCAGAGGCACAGCCAGACTATCGATCGGAGCATTTGCCCTCCAGGGCGTATCGAACTCCTGTGCTGGATGCGCTCAGGGCGACGAATCGTCGCACACTCTGACGACGCAATTGCCGAATCGTTCAGCCGCCCAACGATTCCGGGTGCCGCACCTGGCCGTCGCCGCGCACCACGTAGCGCTCGATGGTCAGCGACTCCACGCCCATCGGACCGTAGGCGTGCAGACGCGTGGTCGAGATGCCGATCTCGGCGCCCAGGCCGAGCTGGCCGCCGTCGTTGAAGCGCGAGGACGCGTTGACCATCACCGCCGAGCTGCGCGTGCGGCGCACGAAGGCGTCGGCCGCGGCCGCGTCATCGGTCACGATCACTTCGGTGTGGTCGGAGCCGTGGCGGGCGATATGGGCGAGCGCGGCGTCGATGTCGTCGACCACGCGCACGCTCAGGATCAGGTCCAGGTATTCGGCGTCGTAATCGGCTTCGCTTGCCGGCAGCACGGCCGCCGACAGCGCCTGGGTGCGCTCGCAGCCGCGCACTTCGACCCCGCGCGCGGCCAGGGCGGCGAGCGCACGCGGTAGGAAGTCCGGCGCGATCTGCGCATGCACCAGCAGGGTTTCCAGCGCATTGCACACGCCCGGCCGCGAGGTCTTGCCGTCGATCAGCAGGGCCAGTGCGCGTTGCGGGTCGGCGGCGCGGTCCACATAGAGGTGGCACACGCCCTTGTAGTGCTTGATCACCGGCACGCGCGCGTGTTCGGCGACGAAACGGATCAGGCCTTCGCCGCCGCGCGGGATCGCCAGGTCGATCAGGTCCGACAGTTGCAGCAGTTCCAGCACGTGCTCGCGCGCGGTGTCCTCGATCAGGGTCGCCGCGGCTTCGGGCAGGCCCTGCTCGCGCAAGGCCGCGTGCAGGCATGCGGCGATGGCGCGGTTGCTGTCGCGCGCTTCCGAGCCGCCGCGCAGCAGCACCGCATTGCCGGCCTTCAGGCACAGCGCAGCGGCGTCGGCGGTCACGTTCGGGCGCGCTTCGTAGATCATCGCGATCAAACCCAGCGGCACGCGCTGGCGTTCTATCGTCAGTCCGTTCGGGCGTTGCTCGCGACGCGTGACCTCGCCCAGCGGGTCGGCCTGCGCGGCGACTTCGCGCAGGGCCTCGGCGATCGCGCCCAGGCGCGCCGGGTCCAGGCGCAGGCGGTCCAGCATCGCCGGCGACAGGCCGGCATCGCGGCCGCGCGCGAGGTCGGCGGCGTTGGCCGCAAGCACTTGCGCGGCCTGCGCGTCGATCTGCGCGGCCATGCTTTCGATCAGGCGGCGCCGGGTCGCGCCGTCGCTGGCCGCGAGCACCGTCGCGGCCTCGCGCGCGCGCTGCGCCAGTGTGCGCACGTAGCCGCTCATGCCGCGTTCTCCGTGTCGGTGGAGTGCGTGTCCGTGGACTGGGTGTCCAACAGCACCAGGTCGTCGCGGTGCACGACTTCCTCGCCGTAGCGGAAGCCGAGCAAGGTCTCGATCTCGCGGCTGTGGCGGCCGGCGATGCGGCGGGTCTCGGCGGCGTTGTACTGGGCCAGCCCGCGCGCCAGCGGCGGCGCGGCGGGATCGTCGTGCGGACGCAGCTCGATCACGTCGCCGCGACGGAACTCGCCTTCGACCGCGACCACACCGCCCGGCAGCAGCGACGCACCGCGCGCATGAAGCGCGGCCACGGCGCCGGCGTCGATGCGCAGCGATCCGCTGGCCGGCGCATGCCGCAGCCATTGCTTGCGCGCCCGCGCACGGTCGCGACGCGCGGCGATCAGTGTGCCGTGCAGTTTGCCTTCGCCGAGCGCGCGCACGACCTCGGCGTCGCGGCCGCAGAACAGCGCGGTGGCGATGCCGGCCATCGCAGCCTTGGCGCCGGCTTCGAGCTTGGTGCGCATGCCGCCGGTACCGAGCTCGCCGGCACCGCCGCTGGCGGCGGCGAGCAGCTCCGGCGTCACCGCACTCACCCGTGCGATCGGCCGCGCGGCCGGATCGCGCTGCGGATGGCCGCTGTAGAGGCCGCCGATGTCGGTCGCGATCAGCAGCAGGTCGGCGTCGACCAGCGAGGCGACCGCGGCGGCGAGGTTGTCGTTGTCTCCGAGCTTGAGTTCGTCGACGGCGACGGTGTCGTTCTCGTTGATTACCGGCAGCGCGCCCAGGCGCAGCAGTTCGCGCAGGGCGGCGCGCGCATTGAGGTAACGGCGGCGGTGGCGCAGATCGTCGTGGGTCAGCAGCACCTGCGCCACCGGCGCCGGCGACAGCGACTGCCAGAACGACACCAGCGAGGCCTGGCCGAGCGCGGCCAGGGCCTGGCGCAGCACCAGGCCGTCGCCGCCGGCCTGGATGCGGCCGCGTCCGGCGGCGACCGCGCCGGAGGACACCAGCACCACTTCGCGGCCTTCGGCGCGGGCGCGGGCGATGAACTGCGCCAGTTCGGCGGCGTAGCGCGGGTCCAGCCCGTTGTCGGACGGGCGGTCCGGCGCGCCGGCCAGCAGGCTGCTGCCGACTTTCAACACGGCGCGCCGCCAGGACGGCAAAGGCTGCGCGGTGAAGGCCGTCGCGCTCATGTCAGTGCCTGCAATCGTTGCCGCAGCGTGTCCAGGCGCAGGTCGGCGGCGGCGCCGGGCGAAACGCGCGCGGCCAGGCTGGCCTCGGGATCGCCTTCGGCCCATCGCGCCGGGTCGGCGGCCTGCTTGTAGGCCTCGCGGAACGGCAGGCCTGCGCGCGCCAGATCGACGGCCAGATCGGTCGCGTACATCGACGGGTCCAGCGCGGCGCGCAGGCGCTCGGGTTTCCATTCCAGGTTGCGCAGCAGGTCGGGCAGCAATTCCAGCGCGGCCAGGCCGCGGCCGAAGGCGTGGAAGATCGCGCCCTTGGAGAACTGCAGGTCGCGGTGGTAGCCCGAGGGCAGCGACAGCAGCTGTTCGATCTCGGTGCGCGCGGCGGCGGCGGCGGAGTAGCTGGCGCGCATCAGCTCGATCACGTCGGGATTGCGCTTGTTCGGCATGATCGAGCTGCCGGTGGTGTATTCGGCCGGCAGGGCGACGAAACCGAATTCGGCGCTGGTGAACAGGCTCAGGTCCCAGGCCAGCCGGCGCAGGTCCAGCAAGGCCGAGGACAACGCTTCGATCGCGCCCATCTCGAACTTGCCGCGCGACAGCTGCGCGTACGCGGCCGACACCTGCAGGCGGCCGAAGCCCAGCGCCTGGGTGGTGTGGTCGCGCGCCAGCGGCAGGTTGATGCCGTAGCCGGCGGCGCTGCCGAGCGGATTGGCGTCGACCCAGTCCAGGGTCTGGCGCGCGCGCAGCGCGTCGTCGATGTAGCCCTCGGCCCAGGCCGCCCACCACATGCCGGCCGAGGACACCATCGCGCGTTGCAGATGGGTGTAGCCCGGTAGCGGCAACGAGGCCTCGGCCTGAGCGCGGTCCAGCGCGACCTGCGCGCTCTCGCGGCACAGCGCGAGCAGGCGCGCCAGGCGGTCCTTCAGCCACAGGCGGGTCGCGACCAGGATCTGGTCGTTGCGGCTGCGGCCGGTGTGGATCTTGCGGCCGGCATCGCCGAGGCGTTCGATCAGGCGCGACTCGATCGCCGAGTGGCCGTCCTCGAAGCGCTCGTCGAGCACGAAGTCGCCGGCGGAGAAATCCGCGGCCAGCGCGTCGAGTTCGCGCGACAGTCCGGCCAGTTCGTCGGCCGACAGGATGCCGATCTGCTGCAGGCCCTGCGCGTGGGCGCGGCTGGCCTGGATGTCGAACAGGAAGAACTCGCGGTCCAGGATCACGTCCTCGCCGGCGAGGAAGCGCTGGATGCGCGCGTCGACCTTGACGCCGGGTTTTTGCCAGAGCAGATCGGACATGGAACGTTCCTTCAAAGGGGGATGCCGGCGGTCTCGTCGAAACCGAACGCCAGGTTGAGATTCTGCAGCGCCTGGGTCGCGGCGCCCTTGAGCAGGTTGTCCTCGGTCGCGACCACGACCGCGCGGCGGCCGTCGTCGGCGAGCGCGAAACCGCCGAGCTCGACGTGGTGGCGATTGGCGATCGCGCTGACCCACGGCGCCTCGTCCGACACCCGTACCAGCGCTTCGCCGGCGTAGCGCTCGCGGTAGCGCGCGAGCAGTGCGTCGCGGCTGAGCGCCTGGCTCAGATGCAGATTGGCGGTGATGGTCAGGCCACGGAAATGCGGCGCCACGTGCGGCAGGAATTCGACCGCGTGGCCGAGCTGACGGGTGACCTCGCGCTCGTGGACGTGGCCGGTCAGCGCGTACGGCATCAGGTTGTCGCGCAGTTTGTCGGGGTCGTTCTTGTCCGACGGCGTGGTGCCGGCGCCGGAGTAACCGGACACGCCGAAGCACTGCACCGGGCCGTCCAGCAGATCCAGCAGCGGCGCCACCGCCAGCTGCATCGCGGTCGCGTAGCAGCCGGGGTTGCTGATCCGGCGCTGGCCGGCGTAGCGCGCGCGGGTCAGCTCCGGCAGGCCGTAGTACCAGCCGTCGTCGAAGCGATAGTCGGCCGACAGATCGACGATCACCGGGTCGGAGCCGGCTTGGTCGAACGCGGCCACGCAATCGGCGGCCTTGCCGTTGGGCAGGGCCAGGATCACCGCGTCGGCGCCGTAGCCGGGCAGCTGTTCGTGGCTGGGCGCGCTGTAGCGCAATTCGCCGCCGACTTCCGGGAAGTGCTCGGCCACGCGCTGGCCTTCGCGCTCGCGCGAGGACACGAAGCCCAGTTCGAATTCGGGGTGTCCGGCGATCAGCCGGATCAGTTCCGCGCCGACGTGGCCGCGCGCGCCGACGATGCCTACCGACTTAGCCATGCTGCCGTCCTCCCTGCTCCGCCGCGTGCTGCTCCAGGCTGTAGACCAGATGACGCTTTACCGCCGGCCATTCCGATTCGATGATCGAGAACACCACGGTATCGCGGAAACTGCCGTCGGGCAGGCGTTGGTGATTGCGCAGCACGCCGTCCTGCTTGGCGCCCAGGCGCGCGATCGCCGCGCGCGAACGCTGGTTGAACCAGTGGGTGCGGAACTCGACCGCGATGCAGCCCAAGGTCTCGAAGGCGTGGCTGAGCAGCAACAGCTTGGCCTCGGTGTTGATCGCGCTGCGCTGGGCGCTGTGCGCGTACCAGGTGTAGCCGATCTCGAGCCGGCGGTTGTCGGCGTCGGCGTTGCAGTAACTGGTTTGCCCCACCACTTCACCGCCGTCGACCCGACTCACCACGAACGGCAGGAACGTGCCCTGGGCACGGCGTGCGATCAGGTTCGCGACGTGCGCGTCCATCGCCTCCGGATGCGGCACGCCGGTGTACCAAAGCGACCACAGTTCGCCGTCGGCCGCAGCACGCGCCAGCGCGGGCGCGTGCTCGGCCTGCATCGGCTGCAGCCGCACGTGCCGGCCTTCCAGGGTCGGCGGCGCGAGGAAAGCGGCGGCGTTCATGCGGCGTCTTCCAGGGTCGGCGCGCGCCGGCCGGAATAGTCGACGCAGGCGGCGATCTCGTCGAAGCCCTGCATGCCGTACCAGAACACCTTCCACTTCTCCTGCTTCAGGCAGCCGTCGGACTCGGAGTAATAGAACGGATTGACCGGATTGCCGTGGCGCGAGCGCCAGAACACGCTGGGATTCTGTTCGCGCATCACCTGCCACACCGCCCGCCCCAGGCCTTCGCCCTGGGCGTCGTCCAGCACCGCGAACTTGTCCAGGTAGGTGCGGCCTTCGGCTTCGATCAGGATCACCGCGGCGCGGTAGTTCTCGCTGACGTAGGCGCGCTTGAGCGTGGTGCGCTCGAAATAATCGTCGACCAGCTTGCGGCCGAACGCGGATTCGATCAGCGAACGCAGCCGCGACAGATCGAGCTCGTCCCAACGCTGCGTCTGCAGCACGCGCTCGCCGCGCCGCACCAGGGTGCCGGAGCCCTTGTGGGTGAACAGTTCCTTGGCCAGCTCGGCCGGCTTGGTGATCGACACCGACGAGGTCAGCGGCAGCTTGTCGAGCAGGTCCTTGATCTGTTCGATCTTGACCCGCATGCCGCCGTTGATCCACGGCTGCTCGATCAGGTGTTCGTACTCGGTGGACAGGTTGATCGAATCGATCACGCGGCCGTTGTCGTCGAGCAGGCCGCCGGTGCCGGTCAGGAACACGATCTTGTACGGCTGCAGCACCTGCACCAGTTCGTTGGCGGCGAAATCGGCGTTGACGTTGAGGATCTGCCCGCCCGCGGTTTCGCCGAGGCTGGCGATCACCGGGATCGAACCGGCCTGCAGGCTGGCCTCGATCGGCGCCAGGTTGACCTTCTTCACTTCGCCGACCAGGCCGTAGGTATCGCGGTCGAGATAGTCGGCCTCGAACACGCCGGAGATGATCGAGGTCGCGCGGCCGTCGCCGGACTGCAGCGCTTCGACCAGCTTCAGGTTCTGCGACTGGAACACGCGGCGCACGATCGCCAGCGCTTCGGGCGAGGTCACGCGCAGGCCGTTGACGGTCTGCTTGACGATGCCGGCGGCGGACAGCTCTTCGTCCAACTGCGGACCGGCGCCGTGGATCACGATCGGGGTCAGGCCCACGTCCTGCAGGAACGCCAGCGACGAGGTCAGCGCTTCCAGATCGTCGCGCAGCACCGCGCCGCCGACCTTGACCACGGCGAAGCGCTTGGAGTCGAGCTGGGAAAAACGCTTGAGATACTGCGAGATCTCCTTCGCGCTGGCCATGCTGGACAGCAGGCGCACGATGGTCTGGCGGGTCTGCAGGTGGTTATCCATCGACACGGCCATCAGGCGTTGCCTCCCATGATGCGGGCGACGCTTTGGGCGTAGCGCTCCAGTTGTTCCAAGGCCACCCATTCGTCGGCGGTGTGGGCCTGGGCGATGTCGCCGGGGCCGTACACGATCGCGGTCAGGCCGGCGGCCGAGAACAGCGAAGCCTCGGTCCAGAAATCGACCGCGTTGCCGATCGGCAGGTCCAGCGCATCGGCCAGGTCGCGCGCTTCCAGGCGCCGCTGTTCGGCGCTGGCGACGTCGCCGGCGGGCAGCGAGGGGCCGCGGAAGGTTTCCTGGTAGCGCTCGATCGCGCCGGCATCGATCAGGGTGCCGAAGGTCTCGTGCAGGCCGTCGATCGACTGCGAGGGCAAGGGACGGAAGCCGAAACGCAGCTCGGCGCTGGGCGCGATCATGTTGGCCTTGATGCCGCCCTCGACCCGGCCGATGTTGAAGCGCAGGCCGGTGAGGCCGCCGAAGCGCTGGTGCGCTTGCGACTCGACGTAGTCCAGGGCCTTGCCGCCCCAGCGCATGGTCTGGTGCAGCGCGCTGGTCTGCATGGCATTCGCGCCCGAGGCATGGCCGGCGACGCCGCGGAACTTCAGCAGCACCGAGCTGATGCCGCGATGCGCGAGCACCGCTTCGCACATCGTCGGCTCGGCGACGATGGCTTCGTTGAAACCGTGCTGGCCGCCGAGGAAGCCGGCGATGCAGCGCGGGTCGTTGGCTTCCTCGTCGGTGCTGAACAGGAACGCGGCGTCGCCTGAGGTGACCGCGGCCGCGGCCAGCAGGCCGGCGGCCGCGCCCTTGATGTCGCAGGCGCCCAGGCCGATCGCGCGATCGCCGTCGACGCGCAGGGTGTGCGGGTCGGCGCTCCACGCATCCGAGGACGGCACGGTATCGAGGTGGACGTTGAACAGCCGGCACGGGTTTCCGCGTACGGCCAGCATCGACACCGCGCCTTCGCCGTGGTCGACGATCTCGATGCGGAAGCCGGCCAGCTGGCTGCGCAGGTAGTCGAAGATGCCGCCAGTGCCGATCAGGCGCGGCGGATTGCGGGTGTCGTGGGACACCAGGGCTTCGAGGTGCTTCAGTACTTCGGGGAGCATGGAGTTCGTGGCTCGTCGTGTCTGGGCGATGGTTCGGTGGCGAATCTGGCAGCGGCTTCGATTGCGGTTTGGATCCCCTCTCCCGCGTTGCGGGAGAGGGTTAGGGTGAGGGGCTTTTGCTATTGCTCTACCGGAGTAGCAACAGCAAAAGCGGCTTGCGCCTTCGGCGCTCGCTGCCCTCACCCCAACCCCTCTCCCGCGTTGCGGGAGAGGGGCTTATGTCACGGCTTGCGGTTGATCTCGGCCCACAGCGTGCTGCTCATGCCGAATAGCTTGATGAAGCCCTCGGCCTCGGCCACGCCCCAGTCCGCCGCCTGGGCGTAGGTCGCGCCCTTGGCGTTGAGAATGTGCGGCGAATCGATCGCGACCGCGTTGACCACGCCGCCGGAAGTCTCCAGCACCACTTCGCCGTTGACGGTGGACTGCGAGCTGGCCAGGAAGGCCTCCAGGTCGGTCTTGAGCGGGTCGTGGAAGAAGCCTTCGTAGACCAGCTCGACCCACTTGCGCGCCACGTCCGGCTTGAAGCGGTTCTGCTGCTTGGTCAGCACCGCTTCCTCGAGCGCGCGATGCGCGGTCAGCAGCGCGATCAGGCCCGGGGCTTCGAAGATGATGCGGCCCTTGAGGCCGATCGTGGTGTCGCCGGTGTACAGGCCGCGACCCACGCCGTACTCGGCGAACAGACCGTTGAGCTTGGCCAGCAGTTGGTGACCGGCGATCTTCTCGCCGTCCAGCGCCACCGCTTCGCCGTTCTCGAACCGGATCGTGACCTTCAGCGCCTCGGCCGGCCATTCCGCACGCGGCTTGCACCAGCCGCGTGCGCCCTCGCCCGGCGCCTGCCAGCGATCGATTTCGCCGCCGGACATGGTCAGGCCGAGCAGGTTCTCGTTGATGGTGTAGGCCTTCTGCTTGGCGCGCACGCCGAAGCCGCGCTCTTCCAGGTACTTTTGTTCGTAAGCGCGGACTTCGGTGTGTTCCTTCTGGATTTCGCGGATCGGCGCGACGATCTCGTAGTCGCCCAGCGCCTTCACCGCCAGATCGAAACGCACCTGGTCGTTGCCCATGCCGGTGCAGCCGTGCGCGATCGCCTTGGTGCCCAGCTCGGCGGCGCGCGCGAGCGCGGCTTCGACGATCAGGTAGCGGTCGGAGACCAGCAGCGGGTACTGACCCTGGTAGCCCTCGCCGGCCCACACGAACGGCTTGACGAAGCCCGACCAGATCGCCGGGCCGCCGTCGACGGTGACGTGGCTGGCCACGCCCAGTTCGGCCGCGCGCTGCTCGATGAAGGCGCGCTCTTCGGCATCGACGCCGCCGGTGTCGGCGAACACGGTGTGCACGGCCCAGCCGCGCTCCTGCAGGTAGGGCACGCAGAAGCTGGTGTCGAGGCCGCCGGAGAAGGCGAGGACTATATTTCGATCAGTCATGGGGGAAGCCTTAGCGCTGGAAACGAGTGGAAAGGAAAGAGGAACGAGTGAAGGCGCGGAAATCGTGCGGGATTGCAGAGGACAAGTGCTCGTTCCTCTTTCCTCCGCACTCGTTCCTCAAATCAGGGCGGCCATGATCGCCTTCTGCACATGCAGACGGTTCTCGGCCTCGTCGATGGCGATGCACTGCGGCGAGTCCATCACCGCATCGGTGGCCTTGACGTTGCGGCGCAGCGGCAGGCAGTGGCTGAAGACGCCGTTGTTGGTCAGCGCCATCTTGGCTTCGTCGACGATGAAGTGCTGATACTCGTCGCGGATGGGCTTTTCCGGGCCCCAGTTGCCGAAGTACGGCAGCGCGCCCCAGCTCTTGGCGTAGACCACGTCGGCGCCGCGGTAGGCGCTTTCGATATCGTGGCTGACCTTGAGCGAGCCGCCGCTCTCGGCGACGTTCTGCTCGGCCCAGCCCATGTAGCGCTCGTCGAGCACGTATTCCGGGGTCGGGCACAGCAGGGTCACGTCCATGCCCATGCGCGTGGCGATGGTCAGGGCCGAGTTGGCGACCGCGGTGTTGAGCGGCTTGGGGTGATAGGTCCAGGTCAGCACGTACTTCTTGCCGCGCAGGTCGGAGGTGCCGAAGTGCTCCTGCAGGGCCAGCGCGTGGGCGAGCTCCTGGCAGGGATGGGTGATGGTCTCCATGTTGATGACCGGCACCGGCGAATATTTGGCGAAGCTGGCCAGCACCTTGTCCTGGCGGTCGTTGGCCCAGTCGACGAACTTCGGGAACGCGCGCACGCCGATCAGGTCGACGTAGCGGCCCAGGACCCTGGCCACTTCGGCGATGTGCTCCTCGGTGTCGCCGTCCATGACGGTGCCCAGTTCGAACTCGATCGGCCAGGCGTCCTTGCCCGGCTGCAGGACCACGGCGTGGCCGCCGAGCTGGAACGCGCCCAGCTCGAAGCTGGTGCGGGTGCGCATCGACGGGTTGAAGAACACCAGCGCGATCGACTTGCCGCGGAGCTGGTCGCCGAGCTTGCTGCGCTTGAACGCGGCGGCCTGCGCCAACAGCGCGTCGAGGTCGGCGCGCGACCAGTCCTGGGTGTTGAGGAAGTGCTTGATCATGGGCGGGTGTCGGTCGGGATCGGTGGAGTGCGTGGAGGGAGGCCGGAAGCCGGTGCGGGGTTTGCGGACGCAGAAAGCAAAAAAGCCCAGCGCTAAGGCTGGGCTTTATCGTGTGTGTAGCTTGTTACACGAACGACGGCGAGCACCGTCACCCAGCGGATTGGCAGGGCAACGGTCGGCGCGCGCGCGAGGTCATACCCGCCGCCATGTAGGCGGAGGTGAGGACGTCGGCGTCGGCGCGCAGGTGGCTCATTAGGGGGCGAATGCTCGCATGCGGCCCTGGCCGGCGCAAGTCGAAAGGGGCCGCGGCTTATGCCGGATCGGCATCAGCGGGAGCTGACGGGGGCCACCACCGGGGTCACGGCAATCCGGATCCGCAGCCGGTTGCCGGGGTCCTCGGGCAGCCGCGAGCGGTACTTGGAACCCTTGTAGACGTAATCCACGTCGTAGGCGATCGGCTGGCGGAACTCCAGTTCGACCGGCACCGAGCGGCAATTCGTGGCCGTAGCGGCCTGGCGTTCGCGCTCGCGGCGGTCGCGGGTCAGCACGTCCTTGACCGCGCCGACCATGCGCGACAGGCGCGAATCCTCGGCGGCCGGCTTCGGGGTCTGGTCGCAGCGCTGTTCGTAACGGGTCGCGTTGAGGGTCTGGTAGACCGGGGTCACGCGCAGCACCTGGGCGTATTCGTAGCGCACGTTCTCGGCCTGGATCACCGTCGTGCTCTGCGCGGACGCGGCGCCGGCCCAAGAGGCCGCCAGGGCGCCAGTCAGCAACAGTGAGACTGCCAGGTAAGAACGGTTCATCGCGCTCGCATCGGTTCCGTGAACAAATTGTAAGGACCCGAGTGTAGCCACGACCTGAATCAACCCTCCAGCCCCTGAACCCTTCAGCCCTGCCCGGCCGCATCGATTCTCATTCCGCCGGCGCGGCCGGCCGGCTTCCAGGCGCGGCCTCGCGCGCGCCGCGGGCCGGCGGCTGCGCGCGCGCGCGGCCTGCCGCTAGAATGGCCCGAACCATAGCGTGTCCTCATGAGCCTGCATCTTTTCAACAGCCTGACGCGACGGGTCGAGCCGTTCGTACCGATCGATCCCGCCCGCCCGACCATGTATGTGTGCGGGCCGACCGTCTACAACTACGTCCATATCGGCAATGCGCGCGGCCCGGTGGTGTTCGGCGTGCTCGCCGACCTGCTGCGGCGCCGCCACGGCGGCCTGCTCTACGCCCGCAACATCACCGACGTGGACGACAAGATCAATACCGCCGCGGCCGAACAGCGGGTGCCGATCTCGGCCATCACCGACCGCTACGCCGCCGCCTACCGCGAAGACATGGCCGCCCTGGGCGTGCGTGCGCCGGACCTGGAGCCGGCCGCGACCGCGCATATCGGCGAAATCGTGACCATGATCGAGCGCCTGATCGCCAACGGCCACGCCTATGCGGCCGAAGGCCACGCCCTGTTCGCGATCGGCAGCTTCGACCGCTACGGCAAGCTCTCGCGCCGCGATCCGGAGGAAATGCTGGCCGGCGCGCGCGTCGAGGTGGCGCCCTACAAGCGCGACCCGGGCGATTTCGTGCTGTGGAAGCCGTCCAGCGACGATCTGCCCGGCTGGGACTCGCCCTGGGGCCGCGGCCGCCCGGGTTGGCACATCGAATGCTCAGCGATGGCCGCCGCCCACCTGGGCGAGACCATCGACATCCATGCCGGCGGCGTCGATCTGCAGTTCCCGCACCACGAGAACGAGATCGCGCAGAGCGAATGCGCGCACGGCGGCAAGACCTTCGCGCGTTACTGGCTGCACAACGGCATGCTCAACTTCGGCGGCGCCAAGATGTCGAAGTCGCTGGGCAATATCGAGAAGATCCACGACCTGGTGCGCGCGCATCCGCCCGAAGCGCTGCGCTATGCCCTGCTCTCGGCGCATTACCGCCAGCCGCTGGACTGGTCGGATGCGCTGATCGAGCAGAGCGTGCGCACGCTGGACCGTCTGTACGGGACCTTGCGCGATCTGGCCGACGTCGACACGGTCGACGGCATCGCGATTCCGGCGGCGATCGAGGCCGCGCTGGACGACGACCTCAACA
Organism: Lysobacter sp. Root667; assembly: GCF_001427715.1. NCBI lineage: Bacteria > Pseudomonadati > Pseudomonadota > Gammaproteobacteria > Lysobacterales > Lysobacteraceae > Lysobacter > Lysobacter sp. Root667. The sequence continues at coordinate 459,008 of NZ_LMHF01000014.1, read as the reverse complement.
CGCCCAACGCGCTGGCCGAAATCGCACGCATCGCGACCGAGGCGCGCAAGAGCGAAGGCGCCGAGCGTGCGGCGCGCAAGCGCGAACTGCTCGGCGCCGGCCTGGCCCTGGGCCTGCTGCAGCAGGATCCGGCGGCCTGGTTCGCGCGCGGCGCCGACGGCAGCGACGACGCCCGTATCCAGGCCCTGATCGACGAACGCAGCGTGGCCAAGCAGAACCGCGACTTCGCCCGTTCCGATGCGATCCGCGATCAGCTCGCCGGCGAAGGCGTGCTGCTGGAGGACACGCCGCAGGGCGTGCGCTGGACGAGGAAGCGCGTTTAGCCGCTGCTTCGGGCAGCGGCTGCGCCTACGAGCGCCCGGCCGGGCATGGCCGGGCCGGGCGGTCCGCAGCGAGCGGGCCGCGCCAGGGATGACGGTGTGAAGCAGCGCCCGCTGCCGGTGTGCCGCCTGAGGCCGTTCGGTCCGTCCGGCTCCCGGCCGCAGCCCGATTCTGCCCAAGGCGGACCGCCAGGCGTAAAATCTTCCCGTAATGAATGCCATCGCCGCCCCGACCAGTCCCTTCCCGCTCGAACCCACCGCCGCGCAGGCCCAGGCCGCGATCCGCGAGGAGTTCGCGTTCTTCGGCGACTGGTCCGAGCGCTACCAGTACCTGATCGACCTCGGCCGCAAGCTGCCGGCGCTGCCGGAGGAATGGAAGACCGAGGAACACCGCCTGCACGGCTGCCAGTCGCTGGTCTGGATCGTGGTCGAGGGCGACGCCGAGCGCCTGGATTTCCACGCGATCAGCGACTCGGCGATCGTGTCGGGCCTGATCTTTCTGGCGCTGCGGGTGTATTCCGGGCGCAGCGCGGTCGAGATCGAGGCCACGCCGGCCGACTACATCGCCGACATCGGCCTGGCCAAGCATCTCTCGCCGACCCGCAGCAACGGCCTGGCCGCCCTGCTGGCCTTCATCCGCGACCAGGCCCGTCGCCGGCTGTGAGCGAAGCGGCGACCGCGCCCGAGCCGTCGCTGCTGCATAACCGCGGTTTCGTCGGCCTGCTGGTGTATCGCCTGCTGGCGATGCTGTCCTACCAGATCGTCGCGGTCACGGTCGGCTGGCACATCTACAAGCTCACCAACGACACCCTGGCGCTGGGCCTGATCGGCCTGACCGAGGTCGTGCCCTACTTCTGCTTCGCCCTGTTCGCCGGCTACGCGGTCGATCATCTGCCGCGGCGCAAGCTGGGCATGTTCGCCTGCCTGGGCCTGCTGCTGACCACGCTGATGCTGGCCGGCGTGGCCAGCGGCCGCCTGCCCGCGGGCGCGTTCGGCATCGGCACCCTGACCATCTACGCGGCGATCGCGATCAACGGCGTGGTGCGCGCGTTCCTGTCGCCGGTCTACATGTCGCTGTTCGCGCGCGTGCTCAAGCGCGAGCAGTTCGCGCGCGGCGCCGGCGTCGGCAGCGTGGTGATGCAGACCGGGCTGGTGGTCGGCCCGGCCCTGGGCGGCGGGCTGATCGCCTGGGGCGGCGTGACCTCCGCCTACCTGGTCGCGGCCGGTTTCGCCCTGGCCGCGGCGATCGCGATCGTGTCGCTGCAGGTAACCGAGCCGGCGCCGGCGGCCGAACGCGCGCCGGTGTTCAAGAGCATCGGCGAAGGCCTGCGCTTCGTGTTCAACAACCAGGTCGTGCTCGGTGCGCAGGCGCTGGACATGTTCTCGGTGCTGTTCGGCGGCGCGATCGCGCTGCTGCCGGCCTTCATCCACGACGTGCTGCACTACGGTCCGGAGGCGCTGGGCGTGCTGCGCGCGGCGCCGGCGGCCGGCGCGGTGCTGGTCGGGCTGTGGCTGGCCAGGCATCCGCCGCAGAAGAACGCGGGGCGCCTGCTGCTGTACGCGGTCGCCGGCTTCGGGCTGTGCATCATCGGCTTCGCGCTGTCGCGCCTGTTCTGGCTGTCGGCGGCGATGCTGCTGCTGTCGGGCATGTGCGATGGGGTATCGGTGGTGCTGCGCTCGACCATCCTGCAGCTGTCGACGCCGGACGAAATGCGCGGACGGGTGTCGTCGATCAACGGCATCTTCATCGGCTCGTCGAACGAGCTGGGCGCGTTCGAGTCGGGCGTGGCGGCGCGGCTGCTGGGGCTGGTGCCGTCGGTGGTGTTCGGCGGCTGCATGACCCTGGCGGTGGTGGCGGCCACGGCCCGGCTGGCGCCGAAACTGCGTCGCCTGAACCTGCGCGACCTGCAGTAACAGCCAAGGGCGCCGGCAAAAAGCCCCGCTCGCGCGGGGCTTTTTCTTGAACTGCGCGATGACCTGCGCGAAGAACCGTGCGAACCGGCCGGACTAGTCGCCCATCTGCTTCTGCAGGTGCTCCCAGCGCTCCTGCGCGTCGATCGTGCGCTCGGCGGTGAGACGGGCTTCCAGACGCTCCAGGCCGATCTCTTCGCCGGTATCGACGCAGAAACCGTAGTCGCCCGAATCGACGCGCTTGAGCGTGCTGTCGATCTTGCTGATCAGCTTGCGGTAACGGTCGCGGGTGCGCAGTTCCAGCGAGTTCTCGGTTTCGCGGGTCGCGCGCTCGGCTTCGTCGCCGACGTCGCGGACTTCGTCCTTGAGGTTCTCGATGGTCTGCTTGGATTCCTCGACCAGATCGCCGCGCCAGCTCAACAGACGCTGGCGGAAGTACTCCAGCTGCAGCGGGCTCATGTATTCCTCGTCCACGGCCGGGCGGTAGCCCTGCGGCACGATCGGACGACCGGTGGTCTCGTCGTTCTTGTACGGGACGACCTTGACTTTGGCCTTGGGCGCGGGCGCCTGCGGCTTGGCTGCGACGGCGACGGCGACCTTGCCCAACGGACGGGCGGCAGGCTTGGCGGCGGACGGGGTCGCAGCGGCGGGGGATTTGCTGGGGACTGGTTGGGTCACTGTGCTCTTTGCGGGTTCGTTCTTGCTCGCGGGCTCCGCCACCGGTGCGGTCTTGGTCGGCGGGCGCGCGGCGGGTTTCTTGACGACGGTGGGCTTGGGCTCTGGCTTCCTTGCCGCGGGTGCCTGAGCCACCACGGGTTTCTTGGCCGGGGTCTTGCTGGCTGCGACGGCCTTCTTCGCCGGCGCGGCGGGCTTGGCCGCGGGCTTCTTCACGGGCGCCGCCTTCTTGGCGACGACCGGCGATTTCTTGGCAGCGGGCTTCGGCGCCGGTTTTTTGACCGGCGCGGCCTTCTTGGCTGCGGGTTTCTTGGCCGCGGACGGCTTGGCGACGGGCTTCTTGACGGCGACCTTGGCCGCGGGCTTCTTCGCCGCCGGCTTCTTGGTCGCGGCTTTGCTGGCCGCAGTCTTGGACGAAGCGGCCTTCTTTACGGCCGGCTTGACGGTCTTCTTGGCCGCTTTGGCGGCCTTCTTCGCAGGTTTTTTCACTGCCACGAGCGGCTTGTCCTTCTATTCCCTGAGGGAACTCCCGGACCGTTCCGGAAGCTTCGCGGACCGCGGGGTCCGCTCGGCGATCAAATACACAAATGCGCGACCGCCGCAAGCGAAATCCGCCATATCCGGCATTTTCCGCCTCGTCAGGCAATCCGTCACTGCGGTTCGCCCGGCCTTGCCTCGCGCTTGCCTTGTGAGAGGAAAGCGCGCTGTTATACCCTGCCCCGACTACTGCGGCAACCGCAATCCGACGACGGTCGCCCGCATTAAGGAAACGTGATCGACCGCCTCCTCATCGTCCTGCTTCGCGGTTACAAGCGCTGGATCAGTCCATTGCTGGGACCGCGCTGCCGCTTCTATCCGACCTGCTCGGAATACGCGATGCAGGCGATCGCCCGTTTCGGCGCCTTCAAAGGCAGTTGGCTCGCCCTGCGGCGGATCCTGCGCTGCCATCCCCTGCACCCCGGCGGCCACGACCCGGTGCCGCCCCCGAACCCCGGAAAGCACTCATGTCATCGACACTGATCGTCAACGCCCGCCTGGTCAACGAAGGCCGCGAATACGACGGCGACCTGCGCATCGAGGACGGCCGCATCGCCCGGATCGGCGCCGGCCTGTCCGCGCGCGACGGCGAAACCGTGGTCGATGCCGGCGGCCGCCGCCTGCTGCCGGGCATGATCGACGACCAGGTCCACTTCCGCGAACCCGGCCTGGAGTACAAGGCCGACATGGCCACCGAGTCGGCCGCGGCGGTGGCCGGCGGGCTGACCACGTTCATGGACATGCCCAACACCAACCCGCCGACCCTGGACGCCGACGCGCTGGAGGACAAGTACCGCCGCGCCGCCGGCCGCGCCTGGGGCAACTACGGCTTCTACCTGGGCGCCAGCAACGACAACCTGGCCGCGATCCAGCGCCTGGACCCGCGCACCGCGCCGGGCGTGAAAGTGTTCATGGGCGCGTCCACCGGCAACATGCTGGTCGACGATCCGGTCACCCTCGACGCGATCTTCCGCGACGTGCCGACGCCGATCATCACCCATTGCGAAGACACGCCGATGATCGACGCCGAACTGGCGCGCTACAAGGCCAAGTACGGCGACGACATCCCGGCCGAGTGCCATCCCGACATCCGCTCGCGCCAGGCCTGCAAGAAATCCACCGAACTGGCGATCGCGCTGGCGCGCAGGCACAACACCCGCCTGCACGTGCTGCACATCAGCACCGCCGACGAGTTGGCGCTGTTCGAGGCCGGCCCGATCGAAGGCAAGCGCATCACCGCCGAGACCTGCATCCACTTCCTGCGTTTCGACCGCGCCGATTACGCCGCGCTCGGCCACCTGATCAAGTGCAATCCGGCGATCAAGGACGCCAGCGATCGTGAAGCCCTGATCCGCGCGGTCGCCGAAGATGTAATAGATGTGCTCGCTACCGACCACGCGCCGCACACGCTGGAGGAAAAAGCGCGCCCCTACACGTCCGCGCCCAGCGGCCTGCCGCTGGTGCAGTACGCGCTCAACGCCGCGTTGGAGCTGGTTCACGAAGGCCGCCTGAGCACCGCCCAGGTGGTCGACAAGTTCGCCCACGCGCCGGCCAAGCTGTTCGACGTCGAGAACCGCGGCTTCCTGCGCGAGGGCTACGCCGCCGACCTGGTCCTGATCGACGACACGCCGTTCACGGTGCGGCGCGAGGACGTGCTGTCCAAGTGCGGCTGGTCGCCGTTCGAAGGCCGCACGTTCCATTCGCGGATCGCCTCGACCTGGGTCAACGGCGTGCTGGCCTGGGACGGAACGCGCCTGGTCGGCGCGCCCAACGGGCAGCGTCTGGCGTTCGCACGATGAGACAGGCCGCGGCCGCGCTGGCGACGCTGGCGCTGGCGGCCTGCGCCGCGTTGCCGGTCGCCGGCGCGCAGCAAGCCGTGCAGGTCCCGGCGCCCGCGGCGCCCGCCGCCGACTCGCGGGTGGTGTTCCCCGCTTCGGTACAGCAAGGCGCGCTGGTGATCGGCAAGGTGCCGGCCGGCAGCACGGTGCGCTACGGCGAACGCACGCTGCGGGTCACGCCCTACGGTTCGGTGGCCTTCGGCGTCGGCCGCGAGCAGAGCGCGCCGGTCGAGGTCGAAGTGCTGAGCGCCGACGGCCGCAGCCAGCGCGTGAGCATCGCGGTGACGCCGCGCGACTGGCCGATCGAACAGATCAACGGCGTGCCGCCCAAGACCGTGAACCCGCCGCCCGAAATCGCCGAGCGCATCCGCCGCGAGCAGGCCCTGGTCACCGCCGCGCGCGATCGCGACGACGAACGCGCCGATTTCGCCCAGGCCTTCGTCTGGCCGGTGCAGGGCCGCATCAGCGGCCGCTTCGGCAACCAGCGCGTGTACAACGGCCAGCCCGGCTCGGCGCACTCGGGCATGGACATCGCCGCCGCCTCGGGCACGCCGGTGCTGGCGCCGGCCGCGGGCGTGGTCAGCTTCGCCGCGCCGGACCTGTACCTCACCGGCGGCACCCTGCTGCTCGACCACGGCCACGGCGTCAGCTCGAACTTCCTGCACCTGTCGCGCATCGACGTGAAGGTCGGCGACCGCATCGCCCAGGGCCAGGTCCTGGGCGCGGTCGGCGCGACCGGCCGCGCGACCGGGCCGCACCTGCACTGGGGCATGAACTGGTTCGACGTGCGGATCGATCCGTTACTGGTGCTGGAACGCGGCGACGCCGCGCGCGCCGCGACGCAGCCGCCCATTCGCCCCTGAAGCACGGCGCCGCCCGGCGTCGGCTCAGCTCACCAGTTCCTGCACCCGCGTGGCGTTGTGGCCGGTCACGCGATCGCGTCCGGCCGACTTGCTGGCATACAAGGCCGCGTCGGCGCGCTCGAGCAGGTGCTCGGCGGTTTCCTCGTGCAACAGCTCGGCCACGCCCACGCTGAGGCTGGCAGCGAGCAGCTTGCCGTCGATCGACAGCGGCCGGCAATTCACCGACGAGCGCAGGTTTTCGGCCACGCCCAGCGCTTCGCGCAACTGGGTGTCGGGCAGCACCACCAGGATCTCGTCGCCGCCGTAGCGGCCGAACAGGTCGTAGGTGCGCAAACGGTTGCGGGTGCGCAGCGAGATGATGCGCAGGGTCTGGTCGCCGACGCGGTGGCCGTGCTCGTCGTTGATGCGCTTGAAATGATCGACGTCGAAGAACACCACCGACAGCGGCCGCCGGCTCTTGTGTGCGGACTCGACCGCGGTCTTGAGCCGGGCCTCGATCGCCGGCCGCGTCATCGCGCCGGTCAGCGCGTCGTAGGTGGCCTGGCGGCTGGCCTGGTCGCGGTCGCGGCGCAGCTGCTGGAGCTTGTCGGACAGGCCGATCATCAGCACCAGGCCGCCCAGGGCGAAGCCGACCGGGAACGCGTAGTCCATCCATTCCGGATTGCCCCACCAGCCCAGCACGGCGGCGAAGCGCAGCGCGGTCAGGACGAACACCGGCGACCACGACAGCAGCAGGAAATAGGCTTCGCGCTGGCGCCGCCAGGCGCCGATCGCGCCGGCCGTCAGCACGATCCCGAACCCGGTCAGCAGCACCAGGTTGGCCGCCACCGCGACCAGCGGCGCGACCGTGGTCAGGGTCACCAGCATCAGCAGGCCGATCGCGACATTGCATGCGGTCAACACCCGCATCAGCGCCGGCTGGGTCTGGCGCAGGCTGAGGTAATAGGCCAGGAAGGCGTTGCTGGCGAGCACCGCGATCAGTCCGAACATGCGCCCGACGCGCGGATCGTCGCTGACCAGGATCGACAGCCAGGGGATCGACCGGGCCTCGCCGCCGTAGCTGACCAGGTACAGCAGCTGCGCCAGCAGGGTCAGGCTCAACATCAGATAACTGCGCTCGCCGATCCCGGCCCAGAAGCCGAACGCGAGAATCGCCAGCACGCTCATCGTGGTCAGCACCGCGGTGCGCCAGGCGACGTGGGCCATGTCCTTGCGATGGACCATCGCCAGCGGCTCGATCGCCGCGGTCATCGGCAGCGGCGTCAGCGATTGCACGCGCAGGTACAGCGATTCGCCGGCGGCCAGGCCGTGGTCCAGCGGCACCACCAGGGCCCGGGTCGAGTTGCTGCGGTCGGCGTCGAGCAGTTCGCGCCGCAGCGGCAGCGGCGAGCCCGGCAGCCAGACTTCGACCTTGTTCAGATGCGGCGAGCGCAGCACCAGCTGCGGTTGTGCGCCGGCGGGATAGTCGCGTTTCGCGGTCAGGCGCCACCAGCGCGGGGCGCGGCTGAGTTCGCGCATGGACAAATCGGAAACGGCAACGAAGCGTCCGTCGAAATCGCCGGCGAGCACCTGCACCGGCAAGGGGTCGGCATCCAGGCGCGACAGTTGCAGCGACTGCGCCGGCGCGGCGGCCGCCACTAGCATGCCCAACCAGACCGCTACGGCCTGCCACCTACGACGCGAGGGTTTCCCCATTACCCGTCCCGGCACTCTGTACTACTTGAGCATAGCCCACCGGACGTGATGGCGCGCACACTTCAGGTGCCGCTCGGTCGGCCGGAACGGCCGGCGGGAGCGCACGAAGGCGATGGAAGCGTTTGCAGTTCCGGCGCGCCATCGGCACGCCCGATGCGCCCGGCCCGGCCCCGCCGAGGCGGCCGGCGCGCGGATTAGTCGCGGCCGGCGCGCGGCCTCAGTCGCGGCCGCCCTGCCCGGTCACTCGCGCGACCGCGTCATGGGCGTGCAGGCTTTCGAAATGCGCGACCTGGGCGTCGAAGCGGTCGATGCGCGGATCGGCCGAGAGCGCGGCGGCGACGCGGCGCGCGGCGTCCTCGCAGAACATCAGGTTCTCGGCGTTGAGGCGGGCGAACGCCTGCTCGTCCTCGCGCTTGACCGCGGTCTGCACCGGCGTGCCCAGGGCCTGTTCGACGGCGTCGATCAGCGCGGTCAGCGGCAGCTCGTCGAAGGCCGGGCGCAGTTCGACCCGAATGCCGGCGCGGCTGCGCTGCGCGTGCGGGGTCGCGGCCAGGCCGCGCTCCGACGCCAGCCACTCGCCGACCACCGCGGTCGAGAGCGGATGCGCGGCGGCGAAATCGGCGACGAAGCGCTCGGCGTTGAGCTGGCGCGACAGCGCGGCCGAAGCCGGGCAGGTGCTGGAATACTCGACCGAAAAACCCAGGCCCAGGTGCAGATGGCCGTCGCGCAGGGTGGCGTCGATCTCGACCGGGTAGCGCTTCCAACCGGCGTTGGCGCTGGCCAGGGCCGGACGCAGCAACAGCTGTTCGTAGCGCAGGACCAGGCGCGCGGCGCTGGAAATGCCGCCCTGGCCCTCGATCAGCGCCTGCAGCACGCGACGCAGGCCGGCCGGAGTCAGGGTCTCGCTGGCGAACGCATCCTGCAGTTGCAGATACATGCGCGACATGTGGATGCCGCGCGCGTCGGCGTCGCGCAGGTCGACCGAAACGTCGACCGAGGCGGCGACCTGGATGGCGTCGCCGTGGCCCGTGGCCACGCGCAGCGGCAAGGCGATGTTCGACATGCCGACCCAGTCCAGCGGACGCGCCGCGGCGGCGGCGTCGAAGGCGACATCGGGTAGGCGACGAGGGGGGCGGGAGCTGGTGGTCACGACGGCTTCGTTGGGGCGGCGTGGGGGGCCGCAATGGCCGTCATTCTAGCGGTCGCGCCCTGCCCGCCCCTGTCCGGGGCTGAAACGCTGTGTCTGCACGGCCGCGGTTGGGCTGCCTGAAGTCACACCTTACGTGCCGCTGCGCCGGCGTGCGGCACGCCAGGCGCTCCACAGGGCACGCCACGGCGACAGCGGGCGCGCGGCATCGTCGGCGCGCAGGCGGGCCAGCGCGAGCCCGGCCCACAGCCGCCGCGGCACGGTCGCGGCGGCCTCTGCCGGCCAGTGCGCGCGCAGTTCCTCGGCCCAGGCGGCGGCCGCGCCGGCCTCGCCGCTGCGCGCGAGCACGCCCAGCGGCGCCGCGCGCTCGCCCTCCAGCGCCAAACGCGCATGCAACAGGTAGGCGGCGACGACGGCCGCATCGCCGGATCCCGGCTCGGCGCCGAACAGTGCGGCGTCGATGGCGGCGATCGCGGCGGCGAATCCGTTCAGTTGCGCGCCGGCCTCGGCGCGGTCGAGCGGGCGTTCGCGGGTCTCGGCCAGGCCCGGCAGCGCGGCCGCGAGCGCGGCCCAGGGCGCCGGCCGGCGTTGCAGCGCCTGGCCCAGCGGGTGCCGGCGCCGGCCCTGCGACCAGCCCTGCAGCTCTTCCAGCCACCAGCCCAGCTTGAGTTCGCCGGGACGCGCGTCGCGTCCGCCCCAGGCGGCGTCGCCGAGCTCCTGCTGCAACGCGGCCCAGGCCAGCGCGGTTTCGCGCTGCGCGGGCGGCACGAAGGTTTCGGCCAGCGCCCACTCGGGCCAGCGCGCGCGCCATTTGCCGATGAAGCTCGCCAGCGCATCGTCCGGCGCTGCGCTGCCGGTCGGCGTGTGCGCGTCGCCGGCGTGCGGCTCGCTCATCGCCGGACCGGCCAGGCCGCGGCCGCGCACAGGGTGTGCGGCAGTTCGACCAGGCGATCGCCCTGCCAGGCCTGCGGATCGTCCTCGGCCAGGCGGTAGCCCCACAGCGCGACCACCGAGGCCATGCCGGCCGCACGCGCGGCGATGATGTCGCGCTCGTCGTCGCCGACGTAGACGCAGTCGGCCGGGTCCACGCCGATGCGTTCGGCGGCGACCGTCAGCTGCAGCGGATCGGGCTTGCGCCTGGGCAGGGTGTCGCCGCCGATCAGCACCGCGCAGCGCGATTCCCAGCCCAGCAGCGGCAGCAGCAACTGCGCCAGGTACTCGGGCTTGTTGGTGACGATGCCCCAGACGCAGCCGGCGGCTTCCAGTTCGGCCAGCATCGCCTCGATGCCGTCGAACGGCCCGCCGTGGCGGCCGAGTTCGTTCTGGTAGTGATCGAGAAATTCCTGCAGCCAGGTGCTGCGCAGCTCCGCGGCCACGTCCGGAAACGCCGCCGCGAGCATGGCTTGGCCGCCGCGCGACACGTGCGGGCGCAATTGCGACAGCGGCATCGGCGCCTCGCCGCGCTGCGCGCGCATGAGGTTCAGCGCCGCCAGCATGTCCGGCGCGCTGTCGAGCAGGGTACCGTCCAGATCGAACAACGCGGCTTTCGGAAAGCCCATCGCAGCGGCTTCGCGGTTCATGCCGCCTCCGGCTTGCGGGCGCAGGCCAGATAATTGATGTCGGTGCGCGCGATCACCCGCGCGGCGTTGCGCCAGGGTTCGTACATCAGGCCGCTGACGTCTTCCAGCTGCAGCTCGACCGCGCGCAGCCACGCCGCCAGTTCCGAGGGCTTGATGAAGTCGCGGTACTGGTGGGTGCCCCTGGGCAGCACGCGGGCGACGTACTCGGCGCCGACGATCGCCAGCGCGAACGCGGCCGGGGTGCGGTTGAGCGTGGACAGGAACAGCCGCCCGCCCGGCTTCAGCAACTTCGCGCAAGCGCTCACGATCGCCGCCGGATCGGGCACGTGCTCGAGCATCTCCATGCAGGTGATCGCGTCGAAGCTGGCCGGCTGCTCCGCCGCCAGCGATTCCACCGACTGCTGGCGGTAGTCCACGCGCACGCCGGTTTCCAGCTTGTGCAGGCGCGCGACCTTGATCAGTTCCGGGGCCAGATCGATCGCGACCACCTCGGCGCCCGCGCCGGCCAGGGCCTCGCTGAGCAGACCGCCGCCGCAGCCGACGTCGAGCACGCGCGCGCCGGTCAGGGTCGCGCGTTGCGCGACATAGCCCAGCCGCGCCGGGTTCAGCGCGTGCAGCGCCTTCTGCGGGCCCTGCGGGTCCCACCAGCGGTTGGCCAGGGCGCCGAACTTGTCGAGTTCGGCCTGGCTGAAGTTGTCGTCGGCGCCGGCCTGGGCCGGTTCGGACGCGTTGCCGTGTGCGCTCATGGACTCTGCCTGTGCAACGTTGCGTGAAAGGGGGAGGCCGGACTCAGCGTCCGAGCGCGGCGATCCGGCCGCGCCACTGGCGCGCGTTGGCGATCAGGGCCTGCACATCGAGGTCGACCAGCACGCGCTCGCGCAGCTTGGCCGCGCCGGCGATCCAGACGTCGCTGACCTGATGGCGGCCGCTGGCGTAGATCAGCTGCGAGACCACGTGGTGCAGCGGCTGGGTTTCGAGCTGGCCCAGGTCGACGCAGACCAGGTCGGCCTGCTTGCCGACTTCGATCGAGCCGATCCTGGTTTCGTAACCCAGCGCGCGCGCGCCGCCCAGGGTCGCCGCGCGCAGCGCGCTGAACGCGTCCAGCGCCGAGGCGTCGTCGGCCACGGCCTTGGCCAGCAGGGCCGCGGTGCGGGTTTCGCCGAACATGTCGAGATCGTTGTTGCTGGCGCAGCCGTCGGTGCCGATCGCCAGATTGACGCCGGCCTGGTGCAGCTTGCAGGCCGGGCAGAAGCCCGAGGCCAGCTTGAGATTGGATTCGGGGCAATGCACCACGCTCACGCCGCGCTCGGCGCACAGCGCGATCTCGGCGTCGGTGAGCTGGGTCATGTGGACGGCGATCAGGCGGTCGGTGACCAGGCCCAGCCGGTCCAGCCGCGCCAGCGGGCGCTGGCCGTGCAGCTTGATCGAGTCGGCGACTTCCTGCGCGGTCTCGTGGGTGTGCAGGTGCACCGGCAGGTCGAGCTGGTCGGCGAGCATGCGGATGCGTTCGAAATTGGCATCGCTGACCGTGTACGGCGCGTGCGGCGCGAACGCGGTCGCGACCAGCGGATCGTCGCGCCACAGGTCGTGGACCTCGCCGGCGCGGTCGAAGTATTCGTCCGAGCTCTGGGCCCAGGCGGTCGGGAAATCGATCACCGGCAGGCCGACCCGGGCGCGGAAGCCGTGGCGCTTGTAGACCGCAGCCTGGACGTCGGGGAAGAAGTAGTTCTCGTTGGCGCAGGTGGTGCCGCCGCGCAGCATCTCGGCGATCGCCAGGGTGATGCCGTCCTCGACGAATTGCGGCCCGATCACCGCCGCCTCGACCGGCCAGATATGGCCCTGCAGCCATTCCATCAGCGGCAGATCGTCGGCGATCCCGCGCAGCAGGGTCATCGGGTTATGGGTATGGGCGTTGACCATGCCCGGGATCAGCGCCGCCTCGGGCCGCGCCACGGTTTCGGCGGCGCGGTAGCGGATGCGCGCGTCGGCGATCGGCAGGATGTCGACGATCGCGCCGTCGCGCACCGCGACCGCGTGGTCTTCCAGCACGACCGCGTGCGGCTCGACCGGGACCACCCAGCCCGCTTCGATCAACAGGTCGCAGGGCTGGGCTGGGGTATCGGTCGTCATTCGCGTTTTCGGCTCTTCGTTACCGCGCAACGGCGGCGCATATCGACAGCGTAGCGGGTCGGACGCCGCTTGCGGTTACGCGCGGACGGCCCGCTGGCGCGGCGTCGCGTCCGGACCGCCCGGCTCGGGCGTGGGCGCCAGAGCGTTGGCGGGTGGGGAACCGAAGCATCCGGCCATCGCCGGACTCCATGGTTCCCCGCTGGCTCCCCGCTTCGTGGAGACGATGCGAGGGCCCTGCAGGCATCCCGGCGCTAGCGCCGGCACGCCCTGCCCCGCCTGCGCGGGGACGACCCATCGGCAAGCCCGCAGCCGCAAGCGGCTACGGGCCGATGCGTCACTTCACGCGGCTGACGTACTCGCCCGAACGCGTGTCGACCTTGATGATTTCGTCCTGGCCCACGAACAGCGGCACGCGCACCACCGCGCCGGTTTCCAGGGTCGCCGGCTTGCCGCCGCCGCCCGAGGTATCGCCGCGCACGCCCGGGTCGGTCTCGGTGATCTTGAGCTCGACGAAGTTCGGCGGCTGGACCGCGATCGGCACGCCGTTCCACAGCGTCACCACGCACTCTTCCTCGCCCTTGAGCCACTTCTCCGAACCGCCCATGCCGGCCTTGTCGGACTGGACCTGCTCGAACGACTCCTGGTTCATGAAGTGCCAGTACTCGCCGTCGGAGTACAGGTACTGCATGTCGGTGTCGACCACGTCGGCCTGTTCGACGCTGTCGGTGGCCTTCATGGTCATTTCGACCACGCGGCCGGACTTGATGCTGCGGTACTTGATGCGGGTGAAGGCCTGGCCCTTGCCCGGCTTGACGTATTCGGTCTCGGTGATGATGCACGGGTCGTTATTGACCAGGATCTTCTGTCCGGTCTTGACGTCGTTCATGCCCAAGCTGGCCATGCTGGAACTCCTAACTATGAAATGATGGGGCGGTAGCGCCCACCGGACCGCAAGGCCCCGAGGGAGCGCCGCGCCGGCGGCGGAAGGCTAGAATGTCGGGCTGCGCCGCCCACCGCCGCCGAAAGGCCGGGCGGGACGCGAACGGGACCGGAACCGGGAGACATCCCCTGGGCCCCGGACCCACGAAACCGGATCCATACAAGCTAGCCCCGCATGATACCCGCAGCCCCGGCCTCCTTGCAGCCGCACCCCCTCCCGCGCCCGGCCGCGCCCGCGCGCTGGCAGGCGCTGTGGCGCGACGCCGTGCGCGATCCGCGCGAACTGCTGGCCCTGCTGGGGCTGGACGGGCTCGCCGCCGGGGTCTCGGACGCGGCCGCGGCCCAATTCCCGCTGCGGGTGCCGCGCGGCTTCGTCGCCCGCATGCGCGCCGGCGACCCGCACGACCCGCTGCTGCGCCAGGTCCTGCCGCTGGACGAGGAACTGCGGCCGATGCCCGGCTATGCCCTGGACGCGGTCGGCGACGGCGCCGCCAAGGCCGCCGACGGGGTGATCCGCAAATACCGCGGCCGCGCCCTGCTGGTCGCCACCGGCAGCTGCGCGATTCATTGCCGCTACTGCTTCCGCCGCCATTTCCCCTACGCCGAGGAAACCGCGGCCGCCTCCGGCTGGCGCGGCGCGGTCGAACTGATCGCGGCCGACCCGGGGATCGACGAGGTCATCCTGTCCGGCGGCGACCCCTGGTCGCTGGCCACGCCCAAGCTGGCCGAGCTCAGCGACGCCCTGGCCCGGGTCCCGCACCTCAAGCGCCTGCGCATCCACACCCGCCTGCCGGTGGTCCTGCCCGAGCGCGTCGACGCGCCGCTGCTGGCCTGGCTGCGCGCCCTGCCCTGGCCGGTCACCGTGGTCCTGCACGCCAACCATGCCCAGGAGTTCGACGAGACCGTCGATGCCGCCCTGGCCCGCCTGCGCAGCGCCGGCGCGACCCTGCTCAACCAGGCCGTGCTGCTGCGCGGTGTCAACGACAGCGTGGAGGCGCTCGCAGATTTGAGCGAACGTGGTTTCCGCGCCGGCGTCCTGCCGTACTATCTGCATCAACTCGATCGTGTGCAGGGGGCTGCGCACTTCGAAATCGACGACGAACGCGCCCGTGCGCTGCATCGCGCACTGGCCGCGCGGCTTTCTGGTTATCTGGTTCCAAAACTGGTGCGCGAGATCGCCGGAGATCCCGGAAAGCGACCGCTGTAACGCAGTTCGCATGGACTCTGGCCCGGCCTTCGTGTCATAAACCCGGGCCACGGAGGTGGTGAATGCAATTCGGCAAAGACATGGTGCTGCGCCTGCTGATCGTCGACGACAGCGTCGAGGCGGCGGAAGCCATCGTCAGCGGCCTGCGCAACAGCGGCATCGCCGTGCGCCCGTCGCGTCCTGAGAACGAAACCGAGCTGGCCGCGCTGATCGGCCAGCAGCAGCCGGACCTGGTGCTGGCCGCGCGCGAAGCGCGCAACGTGCCCCTGCCCAAGGTCATGCAGCAGGTCGACAGCACCGGCAAGGACCTGCCGGTGGTCGTGCTGCTGGACACGGTCGACGACGCCCGCCTGCTGGAAGTGCTGTCTATGGGCGCGCGCAGCGTGATCCTGCGCGGCCACACCGACCACGTGCAGAACGTGGTCCGCGCCGAATGGGCCGACCTGGAGGCGCGCCGCTCGCTGCGCCGCCTGGAATCCCAGGTGCGCGAGACCGAGCGCCGCTGCGACAGCCTGATCGACTCCTCGCGCGAGCCCATCGCCTACATCCACGAAGGCATGCATATCCGCGCCAACACGGCCTACCTGGAGATCTTCGGCTTCGAGTCGTTCGAGGAAATCGAGGGCATGTCGCTGCTGGACATGGTCGCACCGGGCCAGGTCGACGGCTTCAAGCAGCTGCTCAAGCAGTTGTCCAAGGGCGAAGCCCCGCCGCCGCGCTACGAAACCGAAGCGCGCACGCTGGACGGCAGCCACTTCGCCGCGGTCATGGAATTCACCCCCGCCACCTACGAAGGCGAGCAATGCCTGCAGGTGGTCCTGCGCCGCCAGGAGTTCGATCCCGAACTCGCGCGCGAGGTCGAGGCCCTGCGCCAGCGCGACCAGGTCACCGGCCTGCTCAACCGCGCCACCTTCCTGCGCGCGCTCGAAGACGCGGTCTCCGACACCGCCCAGAACAACGCCCACCACGGCCTGCTGCTGATCGAGCCCGACCATTACGCGCGGCTGCTGCAGGAAATCGGCCTGGACGCATCGGACGAACTGATCGCCGCGTTCGGCGAGCGCCTGCGCACCGTGATCGGTCCCGACGACGTCGCCGCGCGCTTCTCCGAGCACCAGTTCGCGGTGCTCACGCCGAACTGCGACTACCACGCGACCTCGGCCCTGGCCGAGCGCCTGCGCGCCGCCTTCGCCGACCACGTGCTGGAAACCGCCAGCCGTTCGCTCAACACCACCGTCAGCATCGGCGGCGTACAGATCGGCGAAAAGATCGCCAGCGTCACCGCGGTGCTGGGCAAGGCCAGCCAGTGCGTGCAGTCCAGCATCGGCGTCGGCGGCAACCGCTCCGAACTGTTCGACCCGGGCGCGGCCGACCGCGCCGAGTCCGAACGCGTCGAGGCCTGGGTCACCCGCATCCGCGACGCGCTCGACGCCGACCGCTTCCTGATGAACTACCAGCCGCTGATCAATCTGCACGGCGAGCCGATGGAGATGTACGAGGCCTACCTGCGCATGCAGGGCGAGCCGGGCGAACTGGTGCAGCCGCTGACCTTCCTGCAGATCGCCGAGGAACACGGCCTGCTGTGGGAAATCGACCGCTGGGTCGTCGGCAAGGCGATCCAGGTCATCGGCGAGCGCCTGCGCGCCGGCAAGCGCACCACCCTGCTGGTCAAGATCACCCAGGCCTCGCTGCAGGACGAAAGCCTGCTCCAGCACATCGAAGAGCAGCTGGCCCGGCAGAACGCCGAAGGCCGCCTGCTGGTGCTGCAGCTGCCCGAATCCAAGGTCTTCACCCACCTGCGCGCGGCGCAGGAATTCCAGGCCCGCGTCGCCCGCTTCGGCGTACGCGTCGGCCTGGAGCAGTTCGGCTCGGGCCTGAACTCGTTCCAGATGCTCAGCCATTTCGACGCGGCCTTCCTCAAGATCGACCGCGCCTTCATGGAAGACCTGACCAGCAACGCCGACCACCAGCAGCGCATCCGCGAGATCGCCGCCAAGGCCCGCGAGCTGGGCAAGCAGACCATCTCCGAATTCGTCCAGGACGCGGCCAGCATGTCGTTCCTGTTCGCAGCCGGCATCGACTACGCCCAGGGCCACTTCCTGGCCGCGGCCGGGCCGGAAATGGATTACGACTTCCAGTAAGCGCGGGATTCGGGCAGTCGCCTCATCCCCGAAAAGAAAAAGCCCGCCGGATGGCGGGCTTTTTTCTGGCGCTTGCGGTGCGCGATCAGCGCGCGACCACCGGAGCGCGCACCGTCTCGGCCGGAGCGTTGCGCAGCGCGGTGATGCGCTCTTCCAGCGGCGGATGGCTGCGCATCAGCTTGGACAGGCCGTGGCCGACCGCGCCGCTGATGCCGAAGGCCTGCACCTGCTTGGGCAGCGTGCTTTCGCCGTAGGTCTGGCCCAGGCGCTCCAGGGCGCCGATCATCTTGTCGCGGCCGGCCAGGCGCGCACCGCCGGCATCGGCGCGGAACTCGCGGTAACGCGAGAACCACATCGCGATCATGCTCGCGAACAGGCCGAACACCATGTCGAGCACGAACACGATCGCGTAGTAGCCCAGACCCGGGCTGCCGTCGCGACTGCCGCCCAGGTAACCGTCGATCACGCGGCCGACCAGGCGCGCCAGCACGATCACGAAGGTGTTGAGCACGCCCTGGACCAGGGCCATGGTCACCATGTCGCCGTTGGCGACGTGGCTGACCTCGTGACCGAGCACCGCTTCGGCCTCGTCGCGGCTCATCGAGCGCAGCAGGCCGGTGGACACCGCGACCAGCGCGTTGTTGCGGTTGGCGCCGGTGGCGAAGGCGTTGATCTCGGGCGCGTCGTAGATCGCGACCTCGGGCATGCCGATGCCCGCCGCCTCGGCCTGACGGCGCACCGTGTTCACCAGCCACTGTTCGGCTTCGTTGCGCGGCTGTTCGATCACGTGCGCGCCGGTGCTGCGCTTGGCCATCCATTTGGACAGCAACAGCGAAACGAAGGCGCCGCCGAAGCCGAACAGCGTGGCCATGATCAGCAGCGAACCGTTGCGGCCGGTATCGATGCCGAACTGCCGCAGTACCGCCATGACGATGCTGAGCAAGGCGAGGACGGCCAGGTTGGTGGCAAGGAAAAGAGCGATGCGTTTGAACATGGTCTAGGGATGAACCGTACCCGCGCACCGTGCGCGGTCAGGTAGAAAATGTGGCAGGCTCGGCGTGAATTCAAGTGAAACCGGCACCGTCGCGGCTTTGCTCGACGAGTCGGTTGACGATACGCAAGCCGAATCGACGCATTCGGGTTGGCCGGATGCGCATTCGGCCCGCCTCGCGCACCCCAAAACCATGCCCGGCCACACGCCCTTGTCCGCATCCCACGCCCCGAGCTACCGCGGCCGCTTCGCGCCCTCGCCCACCGGCGACCTGCACTTCGGATCGCTGCTGGCCGCGTTCGGCAGCTGGCTGCTGGCCCGGCATGCGCAGGGCGCGTGGCTGATACGCGTCGAGGACCTGGACCCGCCGCGCGAAGTCGCCGGCGCCGCCGAGCGCCAGTTGCAGGCCTTGAACGCGTTCGGCCTGGAGTCCGACGAACCGGTGCTGCGCCAGAGCGAGCGCGGCGAGGTCTACCGCACCGCGATCGAACGCTTGCTGGCGCAGGGCCTGGCCTTCCCCTGCCATTGCAGCCGCAGCGATCTGGCCGCGGTCGGCGGCATCCACCGCCGCTGCGTGGCCGCGCCGGACCGCCCCGGCCGCGCGCCGGCGATCCGCCTGCGCGTGGCCGACGGCAGCGTGGTCGCGTTCCAGGACCGCATCCGCGGCGCGCAGTCGCAGGACGTCGCCCGCGAGGTCGGCGACGTGGTCCTGCGCCGCGCCGACGGCTACTGGGCCTACCAGCTCGCGGTGGTGGTCGACGACGCGGCCCAGGGCATCAGCGACGTGGTCCGCGGCGCCGACCTGCTCGACTCGACGCCGCGCCAGATCCTGCTGCAACGCGCCCTGGGCCTGACCACGCCGAGCTACGCCCACCTGCCGCTGGTGCTGGGCAGCGACGGCCGCAAGCTCTCCAAGTCCGACGCCGCCCTGGCGGTCGATCCGCGGCAACCGCTGCCGGCGCTGCGCGCGGCCTGGCGCGCGCTCGGGCAGGCGCCGGCCGCGCTGGCGGGCGCGGGCTCGGTGCCGGCCCTGCTCGCGCGTGCGCAGGCCGAATTCGAGCCCGGGCGCATCGCCTCCACACCGACGGTTTCGCTCGCCGCGATGCACAACGGCGATTTCATATTTGCTGACTAGAATCGGCTTAGGGCCGCACGTCGCGGCCGTGGAGAGGAAGACATGCAGTCACGCGTCGCACTGGTCACCGGCGGTACCGGTGGCATCGGCACCTCGATCGTCCAACGCCTGGCCCAGATGGGCCATAAAGTCGCGACCAATTACCGCGACGAGGCCAAAGGACGCGCCTGGCAGGCGCAAATGAAAGGACTCGGCATCGACGTGGCGATCGCGCAGGGCGACGTCTCTTCCCCCGAACAGGCCGAAGCGCTGATCCGCGACGTCGAGCGCCAGCTCGGCCCGGTCGACATCCTGGTCAACAACGCCGGCATCACCCGCGACTCGACCTTCCATCGGATGAGCCCGCAGCAGTGGACCGACGTGATCGGCACCAACCTCAATTCCTGCTTCAACGTCACCCGCCCGGTGATCGAGGGCATGCGCGAGCGCAAGTGGGGCCGGATCGTGCAGATCAGCTCGATCAACGGCCAGAAGGGCCAGTACGGCCAGGCCAACTACGCCGCGGCCAAGGCCGGCATGCACGGCTTCACGATCTCGCTGGCGCAGGAGAACGCGAAGTTCGGCATCACCGTCAACACGGTCTCGCCGGGCTACATCGCCACCGACATGGTCATGGCGGTGCCCGAGGAGGTGCGCAACAAGATCGTCGCGCAGATCCCGACCGGGCGCCTGGGCAATCCCGAGGAGATCGCCTACGCGGTCGGCTTCTTCATCCCCGACGAGGCCGGCTGGATCACCGGCGCCAACCTGTCCGCCAACGGCGGCCAGTACATGGGCTGGTAAAGCCCGCGCGTCGCGCCTGCGGGCGCGGCGCCGACCGGTACGGGCGCGCTGCGCGCCCGGCCGGGTCGCGACGCCCATCTCGCCCAGCGCCGACCGCCGCCCCGCCGGTGGTGCACGGCCTGCACAGTGCGCACGCCCTGCGCCGCGAGCCGGGCGGCCGCCCGGCCCTACCTGTTGCAAGCCCCCTCGGCCTGAGCCATGCTGCAAGGCACCACGATTTTAGAGCCAAAGCTCCATGGCCTCGACCCGAGTCATCAAGAAGTACCCGAACCGTCGGCTGTACGACACCGAGATCTCCAGCTACATCACCATCGAAGACGTGCGCCAGCTGATCGTCGACGGCGAGGAGTTCGAGGTACGCGATGCCCGCTCGGGCGACGACCTGACCCGCCAGGTGCTGCTGCAGATCATCGCCGAGCACGAACAGGACGGCGAACCGGTGCTCTCGACCCAGCTGCTGAGCCAGATCATCCGTTTCTACGGCGATTCGCTCCAGGGCTTCATGGGCAACTATCTGGAACGCTCGATGCAGACGTTCCTGGATCAGCAGGCTCAGTTCCGCAACCAGGTCGGCGGCATGCTCGGCCAGACGCCGTGGGCGATGATGAACCAGCTCACCGAGCGCAACCTGACCCTGTGGAAGGAATTCCAGCAGAACCTGTCGGGCAGCGTCGGCCAGAGCCCGGCGTCCGGCACCGGCACCGGCAAGCCCAAGGGCGACACCAAGCGCGAGCGTTGAGCCGCGCATCGATCAGCACCGCGACGGCTCGCGCGCACCCGCGCGCGGCGCCGGCGCGTGCGCGTAGCCGGCCCGCGCCGGCGCACGGGGGAAGCCACATGAACAAGCGTATCGCCGTGGTCAGCGGCGGCATCGGCGGTCTCGGCAGCGAGATCTGCAAATCGCTGGCGCGCGCCGGCCGGCGCGTGATCGCGATCGACCTGGCCTCGCGCGAGGAGCGCATCGCCGCGTTCCGGCACGAAGTCCAGGGCATGGACGTGCGCTTCGAAGCGGCCAACGTCGCCGACTACGACGACTGCGCCGACGCCATCGAGCGCATCCGCCGCGACGAAGGCGCCATCGACATCCTGGTCAACGCCGCCGGCATCACCCGCGACACCAGCCTGCGCAAGATGGACAAGCGCCAGTGGGACGACGTCATGGGCGTCAACCTCGACGGCGTGTTCAACCTGTGCCGGCACGCGGTCGACGGCATGGCCGAACGCGGCTTCGGCCGCATCGTCAACATCAGCTCGGTCAACGGCCAGACCGGCCAGTTCGGCCAGACCAACTACTCCGCGGCCAAGGCCGGCATGCACGGTTTCACCATGGCGCTGGCGCGCGAAGTCGCCCGCAAGGGCGTGACCGTGAATTCGGTCTCGCCTGGCTACTGCGAAACCGCGATGGTGCTGGCGGTGCCCGACGACATCCGCGCCCGCATCGTCGACAGCGTCCCGGTCGGCCGCCTCGGCAAGCCCAGCGAGATCGCACGCACCGTCGAATTCCTCACCGCCGACGACGCCGGCTTCATCACCGGCGCGAACATCCCGGTGAACGGCGGATTGTTCATGAGTTTCTGAGGCCGGCGCTTTGTTGCAGTTGCAGTTGCAGTTGCAGTTGCAGTTGCAGTTGCAGTTGCAGTTGCAGTTGCAGTTGCAGTTGCAGTTGCAGTTGCGCTGCCGCTGCCGTTGCCGTTGCCGCGGCATTGAAATCCAATGCCCCGCACTCGCCCAACCCCACTCAGACCCGAAGGGCGGCGCGCAGGACGCGCGCCGTTTTTCGAGGAACAGGATGTTCCTTCGAAAAATCCCCGCGCC